>NZ_LGRP01000085.1:0-3203 GCF_001636635.1 Paenibacillus sp. O199 | reverse complement strand
GCTTTTTGTATTTATTTTTGTCTGTCATGAATCATATTAGATGAGCAATGGATCGTTCGGAGGTTTTCTTTTGGCGGTGACTTAACCAGGAGCTGTAGAGAGGCAGGCTTACAGCACTCACACAGGAGACATGAGGCATAGATAGCAAAGATAGTAGGTGCCTGTAGAGGCTGGTATCAGTCGTCTATAGAGCAAGTAAACATAGAAGAGGGGGAAGATATCGAAAGGAGGTCGATTATGAGCCTACTACGTACTCAATATCAGAAAAGGTATTCAACAAGCTAGGACGTGGCAGAACGGAAATGGATGTACTGCGTTGGGGATAACCGTTTTAACTATACCCATGCTGTGGATAAGGGAAAAAGAGAGGTGAAATAAATAAAGGTTATCCACTGTGGATAACCTTTAAGGTTTGGAAGCATGACGCAGTAATCAAGGAAGAGTGTCATAGGAGTGGTTGCGTCAGTTTGAATAGAAGGTATGGATGAGCTTTAGCGTTTTATGTATTACTGGTTTCAACTATACAATGCGTTAGGCAAGGTTATAGGTAAAGGATAGAAGAACAATTATTGCAGGTAGTAGGAGACATCTTGTTCATTTAATTTGATAAGCCCGTCCTTACGTTCGCGTGAAAGAACAAGTACAACATATAGACGTGGTACAAGCAGCCACAGATGCCAGAAAATCAACGATAGGGTGAAGGACAAGGGTGACCATATTAAACAGACGGTAATGATACATAGCCCAATCCAGCTCATATTGAGGTGGACCCGGACGAACATGCGGTAGCTGAAATGTTGGTCTGGAATATAGCCGAACCAAGGCATTTTGAGGTTCCAGCGCCAACGACGTGCATAGGAGGTACGGACCAGCAGTAATATGGTTCTGGCAATGACATAATGAATCCATAGTGTGATCGGTCCTGCCAGGATAAAGTAGAAGAGGCCGGTCCAGGAGAATGCTAACAGATTAAACAAAAGCATAATGACAGGCAAAGACAGATAGCTAAAGATTACGCTGCGGGCAATGGCCTTTTTTTTCAGAAGCCGGTATTGATAAAAGGTTGCTTTATTCTCCGGTTCGGCGATCATACGATTACAAATCCTCCTTCTGGGATCACGTTCATTTGTAATAGGTATTCGTTTTCATAAATAAGGAAATGGATGACGCAGAGTTACATATATGAACCTTGTATGGACTCCAGATTGATGTACAAGATATGGAAGTAGATTAATCATATACAAGTATACCTTTGAACGACCTGGCTGTCAGGTTCTGATGGTGATGTATTATATATCGGCTGAAAATCCAAGTTTTTTTAAGATTATAGTATATAAGTTTTTCAAAGCTGTAGGAGGAGTAGGTAATCACATGAGAAATACAATGAAGTGCGGGGATGTTTCTTGTAATGACTGTCCATTCATGCTTTTCATATAATAGAAGAAATTGCAGGTCTGCGAGGTTTTAGCTACGTTATAAGGTAAGGAGAATGGCTAACAAATGCAGGCTGTCTGGCTGAAGTATAGAACGAATGGCATTTTTCTTTTGTTTGTTTTCGGTACAGACACCCATAGAGGGGTAGGCGAATATATATATTTTATAGAAAGAAAGCACTATGAAAAGGTTTAAAATAATAGAAACTGTGCAATACTGATAGTAATACGTTAAACAAGGTGGGATGGTTGATGGAAGGACACGCCGAACACACATGCATTATCTGCGAACAGACCAAAAGAGAAGGCATTTTTATTGTATCTGAATTTATATGTGACGCTTGCGAAGCAGAAATGGTTCATACGGATGCACAGGATGCCAAGTACAATTATTTTATTCATCAAATGAAGCAGATTTGGGTGCAAAAGAACGCATAAAGAGCGTTAAATCATATTAGTGAAACATCACATTGATTTGTATCAATGTGCATAGAGGCCCTAGGGGCCTTTTTCTGTTTCTATCAGGGAAATAAGAAGGGGAAAATGGACATGGAAAGGACCCATGGGGTAACTGGATATGATGCTGCTGCATCGGTGGAAACGGTGGTTTGCACGGGGGCTGGACAATTCCTGATATAATGAAAGAAGAAGTGCTTTACCTACACGTTTTGAATACAGCAGATCGTAGGATAGAAACATGCGTGGAAAGGTCTCTGTTGTTATAGGGAGAGCATTGGTATGAACCGTATCAAAATTTATGAATGTACAGGATGATTATTCAATGGAGCATAAATCAAATACCGCACCTTTATATGAAGCGTTGCTTGCGTATCGTGATTCAGGGCAGCGTTCTTTTCATGTACCTGGGCATAAGAACGGACAAGTCTATCGGGGGTTACTGGAGCAAGCGGACCAGCAGCAGTTAGATGGGGAAGCCGGTGAAATTCACCGTAATGAGGGTGAGGCAAAAGGAAAACAAAGTTTGGGACGGTCAGTAACTGATGGGGAGGATTGCTTCAGACAAGCTGAGGAAGAGAGGTATGGCAATGAAATTTACGGGCTGACGAATCATGTTGGGAATGGAACTGACGCATCTGCAGCAGATGTTGGACCGGTGAGTGCGTTTCTGGAGATGATGCGGCTGGATGTAACGGAAATCTCGGGGACGGACGATTTGCATCATCCAGAAGGGGTTATATTGGAGGCACAGCAGCTGGCAGCGGATTGTTTTGGAGCAGAGGAGAGCTTCTTTCTTGTCGGAGGCAGTACTTCTGGTAATTTGTCTTTGCTGCTGACCGTATGTAATGAACCTAATAGTCTTGTACTGGTACAGCGTAATGTGCACAAGTCCGTCATTCACGGGTTGATGCTGGCAGGCGCAAGGGCTGTATTCCTGGAGCCATGGGTTGATCCAGCGAGTGGACTTGCGGTGATGCCGTCGCTTGAGACGGTGCAGGCCGCTGTCCAAGCATATCCTGAGGCAAAGGGAGTACTTGTGACTTTGCCCAATTATTACGGCATGGGCGCTGATCTGAAGCCCATTGCTGAGGTGTGCCATGAGGCAGGCATGCCGCTGCTCGTGGATGAAGCGCATGGCGCGCATTATGGGCAGCATCCGGAGCTGCCAGCCTCTGCGCTGTCCTGCGGAGCAGACGGTGTGGTGCAGTCGACCCACAAGATGCTGTCTGCTTTCACCATGGGAGCCATGCTACACGTTCAGGGACCACGGTTAAACCGGTCCCTGCTGCGTCAGCGTCTGGCTATGGTGCA
>NZ_LGRP01000105.1:0-484 GCF_001636635.1 Paenibacillus sp. O199 | reverse complement strand
ACCGGAGCTACGGGAGCCACTGGTGCAACGGGGATTACTGGGGTAGCTGGTGCGACAGGTGCCATTGGAACTGGAACAACCGGAGCCACTGGGGCAACGGGGCTTACTGGAGTAACTGGAGCCACGGGAGCGACAGGATTTACTGGCGTGACAGGTGCAACGGGTTCAACTGGGGTAACTGGTGCGACAGGTGCAACCGGAACAGGAGCTACGGGAGCTACAGGTGCAACGGGCATTACTGGGGTAACTGGTGTGACAGGTGCAACCGGAACAGGAACAACTGGAGCCACAGGAGCAACGGGTCTTACCGGGGTAACTGGTGTGACAGGGGCAACGGGAACGGGAACAACAGGAGCCACAGGTGCAACGGGTCTTACTGGGGTAACAGGTGTGACAGGTGCCACCGGAATAGGAACAACCGGAGCCACTGGTGCGACGGGTGTAACTGGGGTGACAGGCGCAACCGGAACAGGAACAACTGGAG
>NZ_LGRP01000018.1:0-113840 GCF_001636635.1 Paenibacillus sp. O199 | reverse complement strand
CACCTCCGGCAATAGCCCGGAGGTGAGGGTGCCCGCAGGCGGCAGCAGGCTGCGCAGCCCTGCTGCCTCGGCGTCGGCGGCGCCCTGTAGCGCCGTGTAGCGCGCCGCCGACGCGGATTGCGCCAGCAGCGCTGCGCGGCTGGCGTCCAGCGCCTGGAGCGCGGCTTCGCCTTGCGCGCCCAGCGCTTCAAGCAAGCGGTCGGCCAGCATCATGGCCGACCTGCGGTAACGGGCCTCAATCTCGCCCCGTATATCTTTGCTGAATTGAAGCACATACTCGGGAGATACTTCTGCGCTGGCACTCCGTTTCATCTCCAGCAGTGCTTCATCTACTGTAGGCAGCTCCGCATTCAGCGCCTGCTCCCACTCAGCACCCCACAGCTGATGGGCTTCGCCCAACTGTCTAAGCATGGTACGGATATGCACTTCTACTTGTCCCGAGACCTGATCATGCAGAAGTCTCACAAGCTCAGCGGCACGACGCGTTTTCTCCTGCTCGGTTTTGCCACCAGAGAACAATAAGCCTACCCGGAAACCGGGTTTACGGCTCTCCAAATAGGCCGCCGCAGAGGTACGAATATCGGCAGGGGTTAGGTTCGCATTTGCCAGAAGGGGCTCCAACTCCGCCCGAAACTTCTCCCGTTCCCGTGATGGTTTGGAACGAAGTTCTGCTTCCTTTTGATCCAGGAGACCCAACTCCCGTTCCAGGTGTTCAATACCTTCCTTGCCCCCTACTTCCTCCAGGAGCGCTGTCTCTTCCTCTTCGCGTTCTTCCGCCTGTCTTGTCAGATGCTGCTCGGTCACATGGCTCGCAGAGCTTGCAAGGCTGTGCTTGATTAACCCTTCCTTCTCATTCATCATATGTTCAATCAGTTGAGGAAGCTGCTTCCACTGGCTGTAACGATGCTCCTTGTCCCGAAGCGAAGTAAACAGCAGACCATCATACCGGACTTCCCAGGCTGCAAAAATAGCTTCTACACCTTCAACATATTGGTCAAACGAAAGCTCCCGTTCCCGATGTTTATCAATCTGGTTTACGATAAGAAACAACGGTTTGCCCCAATCGGATAAACTTTTGGCAAAAGAAAGGTTGCTTTCCGATTGCACATGGTTATAATCCATCACATAGAACACCACATCGGCAAGATGAAGTGCTGAATGTGTTGCTAGGCTGTGCCCCTGATCGGTCGAATCCACGCCTGGTGTATCAAGTAATACCGCATCATCTTTCAGTAGAGGAATGTCGTCCCATACTTCAATGGAGGTGTATGCCCCACCATTCTTGCAATACTCTTCCAATTGTTCTGGCGAAACCTCAAGTACTCCCGCTGAATTGTCAGCGCTTACGTTCGATGACGTATAAATAAGTGCTCTCGGCTCACCGTTACGGATGGATACAACATTCGCACTTGTAGGTACAGGACTCGAAGGCAAAACCCGCTTGCCACATAAACTATTAATTAGACTCGATTTGCCTGCCGAGAAGTGTCCACAAAACGCAATCGTTAACTGTTTCATTTCCGCCTTACTGATCAAATCCGTTAAAGCCTGTACAGCTGTATGGTCCCCTGTCTGCTCCATCGCTTCTCGCAGTGGAAGCAGAGGTTTGGCCATCTCTACTGGGTAATCTGTTCTGGACATGACTGGCCTTCCCCCTGGCTCCTCTAATTTGACATCTGGTCCGATGTCTTTATCTTATAATTCATTTATTTTACCATTATCAAGTTTGAAATTGAACGGTTTGAATGCAAGATGACTGACAAAGAAATTTTCACATCGCAATTCTCCACATAAAAAAATAAAACCGATCCTGTCGGTTTTATCTGTGAAACGATTGTATTCCATAAGAAGCATGCTGCGTCCATGCCCAATGGGATCACCTTCAAAAGGATAACCCAGTGACATAGAAGCAGCATATCTTATTATTCCAAATCTCTTAAGAAACAGCGTTCTCCATCGAAGGCAGCAAAATTTCAAATACTTGTCCATGCTGCAGAATCGTAATGTCACGACCTTTGTCTCTCATGACAACCACTTCTGGTTTCGTGGACATACGCTCCAAATAATGTTCAGGCACATCGCCAGAATGGCTTACAGTGATGCCTTCTACTTCTTTTTCTTCGTTTTCAGCCATTTCCTGTTCAACGATTTGTTCGAAAATATCGGAGAAGGCCTCAAAATTGTCAGTGTACACGGAAATGCATTTCATGATTACTCATCCTCTTCTACTCATTAATTTATTTTTCGTTTTGGGGTTGTGGCACGTTCCTTATCTTTCCTGATTTGGGACGTTTTCATACGCTTTTTACCTTCTCTGCATATGTCCAGCAATGGACAGACATGACATTGAGGGTTTTGTGCCTTGCAATGGTAGCGTCCAAAAAATATGAACCGATGATGAGTTAAAGTCCACTCATCCCGGGGTACGCGCTTCATCAGTTTTTTCTCGACTTCAAGTACGGAGTCATCCCAACCTGCTAGTGCCAGCCTTTTGGATACACGTTCAACATGCGTATCCACCGCAATTGCCGGGACTCCAAATGCATTGGATACAACGACATTTGCAGTTTTCCGCCCGACACCAGGGAGCGTCACAAGCTGATCATGTTCCTGCGGTACATCACCGCCATACTGCTCTATTAAAATTCGGCACATGTTCTGAATATGCTTGGCCTTGTTTCGGTACAAACCGATACGCCGGATATCCTGTTCCAGTTCTTCGAGAGGAACAGACAGATAATCGGCAGGACTGGTGTACTTTTTGAACAAGTCTGCGGTTACCTTGTTTACCGTTTCGTCGGTGCACTGGGCAGACAATAGGACGGCTACAGTCAATTCAAACGCATTGCTGTGATTTAATTCGCAATGTGCATCAGGAAACATCGCTTCCATTGTTTCGAGTATATGCCTAACAGTGGCTGCATTCATGAAGAGCTACCTCCCACAAAATGACTCCACGAGGTGGAGCCTTACTTCGAAGCTTCTTTCGAGTACTTTGCGGGGACCCCAAAAATCTTGCAAAAAAAACGTCCTGATACGGGAAAGATCCCGCATCAAGACGGTCATTCTTTTGATCCTCGAAAAGAAACGATTACTGTTTTTGGATCTCCAGTACAACGTTGTTCAGGAGATACAATACAATATTATCATTATCTTTGAGAGATTGCACGCTTAAAGTGTTGTCACCCTGGTGAACAAATGCGCCTGTACCCAGTGCAAAACGATAATTCGTGTCAGATGTGGACTCACGTTTAACCAAAATTTGGTTACCGACTCCATCATAAGACCAGAACTGTTTGCTCATGACCGTCAACACTCTGAAACGGGTGGAATTATCCGTATCCTTTGTCATCTCAACACGGTCACCTACAGTGAGACTGCCAAGAGTGGTTAACGTAGATCCTGATTTGACCACTTTTACAGAACCACTAACAGGAACCGTCTCACTTTGACCATTGAATAGTTTCAGTGTAACTGAGGAAGCATCAACAGATGTAACCTCCGCAAGCGTACGTTTAACGACTTGAACCGCTTTAGGCGTAGTTCCCTCAAATGTAACGTTAATCAGGTTGCCCGCTGTCAATTGTGACGCCGTAATGGTCTGACCACTTTCTCCTGTCAAAACCGCTTGATCGACATAGAACTGACTTGTCAGCGAGTCCGATTTCACGCGAACACGTCCATTGGTTTCTACAGAGACTACTTCAAATTGAGCCACGGTGTTCAAAGCCACTTTCTGCACATAGTCCTGATTCGAACCAAGCGTAACTGTGACACTATCACCGATCTTCAGATCACTCAGACTTGCTCCAGATTTGTTGTAGATCTCAATTGTTGGAACCGTAGAGTACGGCACCGTGATCGTTTGGTTTCCAGACAACAAACTGATTTTTCTGCCCGAAGTATCAATACTGCTGATTGTGCCTTCGTATTTGTAGATCACTTTAACGGATAGCGCACGAGTTCCCACATACGTCAGATCCAATTTGCGACCATCATTTAACAAAGACTCCAATCCAGCAAGTGTAGGCTTCGTTGTGTTGTAGTCCAGCTTCGTTTTGTCATCCAGCGTGAATACAAACGGTTTTTTATTGCTGTCGAGAACCGTCAATACTTTTGTTTTACTGTTGTAGGATACAACGGAAACCCCGTTCATTGGCTCCATCTGACGTCCGATTACTTGAATGCGCGTCACACGATCTTCAGAGTTTAGCGTAAGCTCAACCTGATCTCCATTGGTTGCGTCCGTAATCAGATCATTCAGCGTTGCATCCTGGATTCCGTTGATGACTACTTCAGGCTTTTCTACCAGCAGCTTCGCTTCCAGCGATCCACCTTCACGTTTAAACGTCAGTGTGGACTGGTTACCACCGATCTCCACCAGTGTACCGCGTAAAGACTGCTCTACACCTTGCGACAATTCGATCGTTTGCAGGATGCTGTCTTTCACCGTATACTTCACTGCACTTCCCGCTTTGAGCTCAGCCAAGGAAAGGATTCGGTCCTGATATCGAATGATCAGATTATCGTTATACGTGTATTGCTCTGTAGTTCCGGCTGCATTGGTAAGCTTAACCGTTTTGGCAGAAGTCGTTACTTCAGCAACGACACCACTATCACTTTTGTTGACAATACCGGACTTCACACGAATAACAACTGTCTTTTTGTCAGCCGAGAACGTCTCACGTTGTACTTCAATGGTGCTATCTGCTGTAATATCAGACAGTTTGATTGCATTTCCATTTTGATCCATAAATGCTGTTGCCTCATCATAGCCGTACGTTTCATAATTCTCGCCTACAAACAAGCCAATTTTATTACCTGATAATGAACGAGCAAACGTACCTTCAACGCTTTCTACCTGCGGCGTAGCATCGACCACTTCGACATAGGAAGCCGTACCGGTAGTACCTACAATCTGAACTTTTGTATACAGCTTCACATCCGCAGACGATGCACGGGATTCACTGTCTTTTGTAAAGTAAGGCGTACTGCTGTTCACTGCGAAGTTAACAGCTTTTCCGTCCACAACAAGCGTAATCTGCCCATCTTTTATTCCAGTTACATAACCCGTGAATGTGTTCGCATACTTCGTATCCGTTAACGTTTCGCCGCGGCTAAAGAATGTAGCAAGTTGGGCACGAGTTACAGAGCCCGTTGGGTTAAACTTGTTGCCTTCTACACCTTTGGCCAGATCCAAACTTACAGCCAGATTGATGTACCCTTTGCCACTTTCGGAAATGCTATCATTATCTGCAAATCCGGTAGATTGATTGTTTTGTGCTTTCGCTTCAGCATCTTTGTTCAACGAACGAATCAGCAATTTTGTAATCCATTCACGTGATGCCTGCTTCTGCCCCCAGGATGTTTTGGATACATCCACAGTAGATTCTTCGGTTTTATCTATCAGTCCCAGTTGAAGCGCCAAAGCGACATATGGCTTGAAATAGTTTCCCACTTCCATATTTGTCGGTAATGCCGTAGCCGTGCTGTCGTTCAACTGGTTCTCCTTGTTCATAAAACGGATCGCCATCGTCACAGCTTCCTGCTGTGTTACCGCGTCTCCTGGACGGAACAGGCCGTTGTTACCGAGAAGAATGCCTTGATAGGCCAGTTTGTACACATGTTTCTCAGCCCAATATCCGACCTTGATATCACTGAACAAACCGGTTGGTGCAGCTGTATTGCTTACAGTTGCAGTCTGGCCTTGCCCCGTATCTGTTGATTCTGCTGCCATGGCAGCTCCGCCAGCGCTAAGGGCCATCATGCCTGCAAGCACGGCTGAAACTACTTTTTTAGAGTGTGATGGATTGTTATATTTAAAAGTCACCTGTGATTCCCCTCTCTCATGTAAAACGGCCGATATTCCGCAGATTCACGGTAAAACAACATGCTGTACAACCTATTCGGATCGTGTCATTGGATGCTCAAGATCCACATGGCCCATCAAACTCTCGGATTGCTGGCCATCTACCAGCAAATCAAGTGATTTGACTTCATCAAACTGGAAGAATGTTTGCTTCAAAGCATCAATGGCAAACACTTCGCCACCTGCACCAAGACGTGCTGTATCCGGCATGTGAATATCCAGGGTAAGCGCGCCATCTTTAAACTGAACAGATTTCAATTCAATTTCTTTCGCCCAAAGCGGAACGAGTTTGTCGTCCTTGCTTTGTTGTAGCGCCGCAAACGCAGCCTTGTACTTGGCTTCATCCGAAGCGTAAGAAATATCTGCCGATGCTTTGTGCAATTCCAACTCTTCTAGATCTGTGTAGTACACTTCAATGGTCTTCTTCTCATTACTTTCGGAAGTTCCAGGTTTCTCTGAAGTAGTTCCACTCGATGGAGTCGTTGTACCCTCCGTAGTGCCTTCAGTGTTATCCGGTGTCGTTGTTGTTGTATCCTCCGGATCCACAGTTACAGGTTCAGTAATATCCGTCTCATTCTGATCCTCAGGCGCATTATTCTCTGTTCCCGCACCTTGAGTCTGATTTGGAGCTGGAGCAGCTGTTGGCTTGCTTCCACATCCAGCAGCAACTGTCATAACCGTTACCAGCAGCGCTGCAATCCATAATTTTTTGTTCATTCTAACTCCGCCTCCTGATCATAAGGGTTGAACCCTTATTTAATTCCCAGATACTCCTTGATCCCTGCAACAATCCCTTTGGCTACACTGTTCTGGAAACTTTCAGTGAACAATGCGGCTTCATCGCTCTTGTTGCTCAGGAAACCGGCTTCCAGCAAAACAGCCGGCATCGTTGTTTCACGGGTTACGTGGAGACTTGCCGTTTTTACTCCGCGGTCCTTCAGACCAGATGATTGCAAGAGATACTTGTGCATCACCGTAGCCAATGCCTTGCTATTCGAACGGGTGTAATACGTCTCCACACCGTTTGCCGCTGCAGACCCACTGTTCGCATGAATCGAAATAAAGATATCCGCCTTCAATTTTTCTGCGATCTTTACTCGTTCACTCAAAGCCAAAAATGTATCATCGCTGCGCGTCAGCACAACGTCAATGTTAGATTCTTTTTTCAGCAATGCTTCCACTTTCAGAGCCATTGCCAGATTGAAGTCTTTTTCCTTCTTGCCGGTTACACCGATGGCTCCCGGGTCCTGATTACCATGTCCAGCGTCTACAACAACAACTTTTTTGCCGTTGTTTCCAACAGGAGGTTGCGGTGTTGTAGTGCCTTCTTTGTTCAGATCAATCATAACCAGACCTGAGTCACTTTGCACGTCATAACCTTTGGCATTGCTCAGATCAATGACAAAACGAAGAGTAGAAGGACTATTGCTGTACAAGGAATAACGAATCTTCGACACATCCGGATATCCACTCACGACAAGCTGTCCATTCTGGTTGCTGTCCAAAGCTTGTCCTTCACTAAAAGAGTCAGCGAATGCGGTATTTGGCAAGTCTATAACGATTCGATCCGGTCCTGTCATCGTGAAGACGTTCGGCTTCGTATTTCCACTTGTTGCAATCAAAAAGCGGTTGTCACTGAAGCTGATGCCGTTCACCAGTACAAGACCATCCTGATCCGATCCTCCACCATCATTACCAGAGTTCGGAGGAGTGGTTGTCCCGTTTCCGGAACCTGAATTCTGGGTAACTAATGTTACCGTCTTCGTTGTATTGTTCCAACCCACCTTAAGACCCATTTGCTCACCAATGAACCTTAAAGGCACAAGTGTGGTTCCATTTTTCACGAGTGGCGGGGCATCCAGGTTCACGTTACTGCCGTTCACCGTTGCCGTCTTCTGTCCAACAATCATCTGCATGGCAGTGTTGTCTTTGCTAATAGTCACGGTGCTTGTTGCCTGTTTCCAGTCCACACCATATCCCAGGCTCTCCGAAATAACCCTAATCGGAACCATCACGCTGCTATTGATGATTTCCGCTTTGGCATCCGTAGGCTGCACAATTTCTTTCCCATCTAGGATAATGTGCGTATCTGCTGCTGCATGACTATAGCCCGGGAAAACGAGCCCAAAGACAAATAACAGTACCAAAAAACCGAACTTCTTCATCCTTCACCCCTACCATTCTCATATTTTTTTGCCGCATGTTGTGAACCTTCAGCTCCGACTGACCACTGAGGCATTACCAGACACCTATTAGACGCCTCGTACTCTCAAAAGTTGCGAATATATTCCAACATAACAGAAAAAAAACGTTGTCAAATCAAGCTTTTTCTACATTTTATTGTCTGAATTTTTCCTTAATTATCAATTATGCATCTCGAAACAACGGACTACCCTGACCTTCATATTTGCGCACAACACACATTAAAGACCCAAATATTCTACAATTCCGTCTACGATGGCCTGTGCACATTTGTTCTGATAATCTTCAGTCAGCATCATTGCTTCATCAGCTGGATTACTCAGAAATCCAAGTTCAATCAGAACTGCGGGCATCGTCGTTTCACGGGTTACATGCAGACTTGCCGTTTTGACTCCCCGATCCTTAAATCCTGTAATCTGCAACACATGCTTATGCAAAACATCGGCCAAATCCTTGCTATCTTTACGACTGTACAACGTTTCAATTCCATTAGGAACAGGAGTTGTAAACTTGTTTCCATGGATCGACACAAAAATATCCGCCTGATTCAGCTGGGCAATATCTACACGCTGCTGCAGGGATAATTCCGTATCATCCTGCCTTGTAATCACCGTCTGAATCTCCGTATGTTGTTGCAGAAGTGCCTGAACTTTGAGTCCCACAGCCAAATTAAAGTCCTTCTCATAGGCACCTGTCACACTGACGGCCCCTGACTGTCGTCCACCATGTCCTGGATCAATAATGACAACCTTTTTGCCATCATTGGTTGGCACAGCAGGCTGACTTGTTGGTTCTCCATTACTCGCCGCAAGGTCAACAAGCAACACGTTGTTCTCGCCCAGTGACCATTTGGCAGTCGCCACCTGACTCAGATCAAGGACCACACGCACCGTTGAAGGCGTTTGGCTGAACATTGCATATCGCACCTTGGAAACCAGCGATGAATCCGTAACCAGAAGAGTTCCGCTGCCATCCGGATTGGAAGCCTGTCCCTGGATGAACTCCTTAGCAAATGTGGTGCCGGGCAGATCTACGATGATACGATCAGGTCCGCTGAGACTGGAAACCTTCGGTGTGATTTTCCCGTTCGTCGCCAAGATTAAACGATCCCCGCCGAAGCTGATACTTTGAAGCTCAGACAGACCTTCTGGTTCAGGAGCCTCCACTGGGTCATTTTCACCTTCGGTACCTGCTACAGGAGGAATACTTGATAGGCTTACTGTCTTGGTTCCATTGTCCCATCCCACCTGAAGACCCATGCCTTCACCGACAAAACGTAGCGGAACCAGTGTAGTCCCCTGTTTAATTAGAGGCGGAGAATCGAGACTCACCCGATTTCCATTCACGGTGGCCGCATCTTCGCCTGCCGTCATCTGGATACTGCTGTTACCTTTGAGAATACGAACAGTCTGAGTGGCTTTCTCCCATTTCACCTGATAACCGAGGTTTTCAGAGACGATCCGAATGGGCACCATCACGGTTTTGCCAGTATTCTCGGCTGGAGCTCCCGACTGCTGGTTAATGGTCACACCGTCCAGCACAATCGAGGGAGACGAATCGGCATTTGCCATGACAGGAAATAAACAGAGGAACAGAAAAACAAAGACTGCTGCCGACCATTTCTTCATACATCAACCACCATTCTGTTTGTCTTTTGAACCTTCGACCTGATTCGCAGTGATGCAACACTCGACTCTATCTACCCTTCCATAATCTACTAATCAGTTTATCAGATATTGTCACTTCATCCGGTTACAACGTTGTCATATTTAGTCGGAATATCCTATAACTCGAAAACATAATTGCATCATTGCCAAATGCAAAAAAACCTCCAATTCGGTCCAAGGAATGGTGAAGTTCCCTGCACGATTGGAGGTTTGAAATACAAATTACAGATGAAAGATTAGACTGAGGCCGTTTGTCCAAACAGCTTTGCCGCGTGGCGTTGTTCATAAGCCCCTATTTCGTCATCATGTTGAAGCGTGAGACCAATATCGTCCAATCCTTGCAACAGGAATTGGCGACGATGCTCATCCAGATCAAAATCAATATGCAGTCCGTATGCATCTGTAATCGTTTTGTTTTCCAGATTCACATTCATCTCATAGCCTTCATGTGTAGCTGTACGCTGGAACAGATCTTCAACCTGCTCTTCGGAAAGTTTGATCGGCAAGATCCCGTTTTTGAAACAGTTATTATAGAAGATATCCGCATACGATGGTGCAATTACACAACGGAAACCGTAGTCCATAATGGCCCATGGTGCGTGCTCACGAGAAGATCCACAACCAAAGTTGGCCCGTGAGATCAGAATGGATGCCCCTTCGTAGCGAGGTTTATTCATTTCAAAAGAAGGATTGTTGTTACCCTCTTCGTCAAAACGCCATTCGTAGAACAAAAATTGTCCAAATCCGGTCCGTTCGATCCGTTTCAAAAATTGTTTTGGAATGATTGCATCTGTATCTACATTGACCCGGTCTACCGGTGCAACGATGCCTTGCAGTGTTTTGAATTCTTCCATATCATTCGTTCTCCCTTCAATCCGTTCGTTGTTAGATAGCTGCTTCCGTTTTGAAATTCCAGTCACGTACGTCAACGAAGTGTCCCTTAACCGCTGCTGCAGCCGCCATTGCAGGAGATACGAGGTGAGTACGTCCTCCACGTCCCTGACGCCCTTCAAAGTTACGGTTGGATGTCGAAGCACAACGTTGTCCGGGTTTCAATACGTCCGGGTTCATTGCCAGACACATACTGCATCCTGCATCACGCCATTCAAATCCAGCCTCAGTGAACACTTTATCCAGACCTTCTTTTTCCGCCTGAATTTTAACACGTCCCGAGCCTGGTACAACGATCGCTGTAACATTACTGGATACGGTGTGACCTTTGGCTACCTGTGCAGCAGCACGCAAATCTTCAATCCGTCCATTCGTGCATGAACCGATAAATACATAATCAATTGGAATTTCGGAGATTGGTGTTCCAGGTTCCAAGCCCATATATTCAAGCGCTTTTTCAGCTGCTTTACGTTCGTTTTCAGTTGGCAGTTCAGCCGGGACAGGAACTTTCGAAGAAATGTCGGTTCCCATACCTGGGCTAGTACCCCAAGTCACTTGCGGAATCAATGATTCCACATCGATTTCAACCACATGGTCGAATTCAGCACCTTCGTCGGTTACAAGCTCTTTCCAGGCAGCAACCGCTTCATCGAATTGGCCATCGGCAGGTACGTATTCACGTCCACGCAGATATTCAAAAGTTGTTTCATCAGGAGCAATCATGCCCGCTCTTGCTCCACCTTCGATGGACATGTTGCAGACGGTCATACGCTCTTCCATGCTCAGTTCACGGATCGATTCACCTGTATATTCAATAACATATCCAGTAGCAAAGTCTGTACCGTATTTGGCGATGACTGCGAGAATCATATCCTTCGCCGTTACACCCGGGTTACGTTTGCCGACAAAACGAACTTCCATCGTTTTGGCTTTGGCTTGCTGCAAACATTGGGTTGCCATAACATGCTCTACTTCACTCGTTCCGATCCCGAATGCGAGTGCGCCAAATGCACCGTGTGTGGACGTGTGGCTGTCGCCACATACAATCGTTTTACCTGGATGAGTCAGGCCGAGCTCAGGACCCATAACGTGTACAACACCTTGATCGATGGTATCCAGGTCATACAGTTTTACGCCGAAGTCACGGCAGTTTTGTGAAAGTGTGTCGATTTGTTGTTTGGAGATTGGATCCGTAATGTTAAAACGATCTTTCGTTGGAACGTTGTGATCCATTGTTGCGAACGTCAACTCAGGGCGACGAACTTTACGACCACTCAGACGCAGACCTTCAAACGCCTGTGGGGATGTCACTTCATGCACCAGATGCAGATCGATATACAAAATGCTTGGTTTGCCTTCTTCTTGATGAATCACGTGGTTTTCCCAAATTTTCTCAAACATCGTTTTTTTACTCATCATTTTCACCTCATCATAAGTTCGGTCCTTGGAAGAGCCTCAGTAGTTTCTTTAAAAGTGAAGCTCTTGAATGACATAAATATATCACCCTGTCCTTCATTGTTCCAAGATATAATATCTATAGATGTAATAGGTTTAACCTATAATGAGGGAAAAGCAAATAAACCACTGCTCTATGCAGAGGTTTCAATTGATAACAATTATCATTATCATATAAGTCTTATACTACGTTCCAGCTTCTTCGCTGTCAATGCTTTTTATATTAAATAGAAAAAAAGCAGCCCTGATGCCAGGGCTGCGATGACTAATTCTCACCAGCTCTAGACGGTCCCGTCCACACACAGTACAAACGACGTATGAATAACCGAATGAAATAAATGAGACAACGGATCAGCAGATTGAGGTCTTGAAAAAAAGTACGATCGCTACCTCCCGTATTCCCCACATCTATCCATTCATTGCATTCCTGCCTCTGCTGGAAGTGAATTACTTCTTGTCCCCACTGCTTTAATAACGAAATTGTAGGCTTTGGCAGAATCTATGCCGTTTAAAGTATAGCTGTAACTTGTCTGACCGCTGACCGCCGGCACATACAAGCTCCAATTCGTGCTGACTTTATCATTCTTCTCGTAAATCCGGTAACCTCGCACCGGCTCAGAGCTAGTTGCTGGCGCTTTCCACGAAAGAACTGCACGGTTCGCTGACTGTCTTACTGCGCTTGGATTTTCGACTATGCCTGGTTTGCCGTCCGTCCGTTTAATACTGTAAGCATCATAGACGGCAAGAGGTTTATCTTTAACTGCTGTGTAGGATGTAACTTTCAGCACGTCGCTTGTAATGGAAACATCCAGGAACATTTTCTTATTGGGCTGATCGTTTTTTGCTGCAAAAAACGTGTCTGCGTCTGGATTAAGAGCATAGAATTTCGAAGCGGCCGAGTTCCCCATTAGATACACGGTCCCTTTGGGATTCAGCACATTTCCATGCTCATCGGTAATGACATTCTTAATCGGAACGTTGTTCAGCATTTGAAAAGATCTCATATACATATGGTCATGTCCCTCAAACACCATATCCACACCCAGCTCATCAAATACAGGAATCAGATATTTCCGGTAAAATTCTACACGTTCGCTTTCTGCCGAAGCATTATCTCCTGAAGAATAAGCTCCCTTATGCATAGAGACGAATTTCCACTTCTTGTCGGTCCTTGCCACCTGATTCCGCATCCATTCCAATTGCTTCGTGAACTGAATATCCGCTTTGTACGGCTTGACCTCCCCTTCGTACTGGGAATTGATTTGCATAAACAGGGCATCGCCGTATTCGAAAGCATATACCGACCCGTCATGAGCACCAGTCCCCACATCTTTTGGAAGATTAAAATGGTTATAAAAATTATTATTCGGATAATCCTCGATCTCATGGTTGCCGATTATCGGCGCAAATGGTACATTGGCAAATTCTTTTTTCGGCACACCCAAGAACCACTGCCACAGCTGCTCCAGATCACCGTCATCCGTTAGATCCCCTGTAAGAAGAACAAACTTTGGATCTACCGTTTTCTCAATAGCTCTCTTAAAAGTATCCTGCCACAGATCGAAATTGGATTTACTTGAGCCTTGGGTGTCGGTTACATAGAGGAAATGGAAATCCTGATTATCCGCCTTGTCTGTGGTAAAAGAACCCGTCTCGCTCCAGCCGTCCACATCACCGTTACCGGCGCGATACATATACTTGGTTCCAGGCTTAAGACCGGTTGCAATAACCTTGTGGCTGGCGAACTTCTTATACTTCTTGGAACTTCTGTCTCCTAACGTCATTAAGGTTTCAATAATTGTTGAACTACCCTCATAAGAAGTTGCCAGCTGTTCTGGGAATTCGCTTCCTCCGGCTTTGGAGGCCTCCACTACTTGCACTACTGTACTTCTTACGGTTTCGGCCGTATACCAGTCAAAAGCGATACTTGTCTTGGGGTCCCCATTAAAAGTCATATTCAGCAGCGTTGGTGTTTTGTTGCCGGTATCCGGAGACTTCGTCTTAAAGCTCCAAGTAATATCGTTGTCCGGTGTCCGGCCGTCCCCAGTCCCCTTAACAAGTTCTTTAGGGATGGTCACCTTGTAAGTTTTGCCGGCAGTAAAATTAGGATGGCTGACTTTAACCGTGTCTTGACCGAGGGGCGAGGCAGAGATGTTGGTAAGAGGGACATTATTTTCTGTGATTACAACTTGATGACCACTAACGAGACTAATGGCTTTATTAAACTTCACTGTAATCTCTGCGTTAAGGGAAACATCTGAAGCCCCTGAAGCGGGAGTTTTATTTACCTCAAGTGTGGGAGTGTTCCCTGGTTCGCCGCTGATGCGTGTTCCTTTAATTACCACATCTTTGATTCTGCTTGAACCTGAGCTGGACACCGTTCCCCCGCTTACGCTTTTCGCAGAGTTTACCACCCAGCGGATATAGAGTACATCTTGATTGTTTGTTTCCGCAGGCAATGCGAGGTTCGTTAATTTGCAGGAATTATTGGAACAATTAAAATTGTTCTGGGCAAGAACCATTTTGCCGCCCGAAACATCTGTCCATTGTTGCTGATTCGTACTGTATTGCACCTTAAAATCCCTAGGTCCTGTACTTGAAGATGTTTGCTGTGAAGAGAGGTCGATACCTTCGAAACCTTTGGTCGAAACCGTGGCAAGCCAGTACTTAATGCCCGTTCCTTCATGCCAGCCCTGGTTGCGTACGCTGTTCTCACCTGACTCATAGGTGTATGCATCCGTATTTGTTCCTACATCACGAATGGATGAAGCTGTTTGATATATCCCGCCGGTAGCCGGAAATACTCCGTTCTCACCTTTGTCTTTAAAAATCCACTGGGCAATCGTTTCCTCAACTGCAGTTGCTTCACTTGCAAGATCTTCCTCATTTCCTTCCCTTCCTGCTGAGACAAAACCGGTCAGTTCCATGACAAGCAGCAAACCTATAACCAATAGACTAATTACCTTGGAGAATCTGTTCTTGAGATAAGATTGGTTGTTGTCCATTCGCCTCATCTCCCTCCTATTATTGGAGTTTCCAGTTGGTAACTTGAAGTACTGCCGAATCTGCGCCCTTCAGGTCTGTTTCTCCCATGTTCAGCAAATTGCTCCACTGCTTCACACGATTCTTTCCGTTAGGCGGAGAGTTGTAGTCATTCGTATCCACAATCTTGGTCCGTTCTTTATAGAATGTGGTCATGAAAGTCTTCTCATCCGTGCTGCTTCCTGATTTACCCAAAAGCCCTTGAAGGGTCTCAGAACCGCCGGTCGCTCCATGGTTCAGCGCTGCGTCCACGAAGGAACCAATCGTTAATGCCGAGTTAAAGCCGCGTTTGCGGGCCTGATCCACACTGTACTTAATATAAACATTGTAGAACGTTTTCCACATAGCCTCTCTCCACTCGGGATCATTTTGCAAATTGCCGATTTTTTTGCAGAAACTCTTTTCGCTTTCATTGATTTCGAGGATCTTCCCTTTCATCGAACCCTTGACACCGATCCGGGCCAATGCTCCCTTAACCGAAGGATTACTCGCGCCTTTGGCAGCGTCATATTCCTTGAACAGATCCGGACCGTCGGGACCGGTATCATTTGAGCCGCCTGTAGTCGCACCGAATATTCCAATCGTATATCCGCGGTTATCATCAATATCTTCACAATATCCGTAAAACTTGGTCCAGTTCAGATCGTCCTGCTCCGGTTTGTTGACAAGCATCATAATATTGTTCCACTGCTCACCATCCAGACCTGTGTTGGTACGTAAGAATTGAAGTGTTGCAGGGGAGAAATTAGAATTAGGGTTCCCTGCCGCATAACTTTTCTGTTGAGACGTATTGGACAGAGAGCCATAAGAAAAAATCATTGAAAAACTGAGCAGGAGCATCAATGAAAATTTCATCTTCTTGAAAACCTTACTGTTCGTTGAATTAAGCACCGCAATCTCTCCCTTAATTGAATAGTATAAGCGCTTTAACTTTTAGAAATAGGAACCCTATCCCCAAACCTATTCGCCCCCCTCCTTTTTTAACGATTAATAAATTCCACTCAAGCTTATCTCAGAAAAATTAACTATACAGCACGTATTTTCTTGTAATTATTAAATTTTCATACATATATTGCTATGAACCTTAGATCAAGTCTACAATCCTCTTAGGAGGTGCTGAATGAAGCCGGTATTTTATGAGTCTGCTCTTTTTGATGTCAGCCGCAAGAAACAGGTATACACCAGCATGCCTTCAAGACACTATCATGATGCTTATGAGATTCTGTATTTAATATCCGGGGATTTTTATTATTATATAGGCGATAGAACCTACCAGGTTGCGGGCGGAACACTGCTATTTATGGATATTCACGAAAGGCACAAACTGGTTAATTCCGGCTGCAATATGTATGAACGAGTTACACTGCTTTTTAAGAAAGAATTCCTGCAGCAATTCTGCACCCGCGGTCAATGTGAGGATCTGCTCGAATTGTTCAAAAGTGATTACCGTGCTTTGAAGATGACCGGAAAGGATCAGCATTTCATCGAACAGCTTTTTCAGAAGATGATCCAGGAAGGGAAAAAGCAAGCCCGCGGGTATGAACAATATCAACAAATATTATTGGTAGAGTTGCTCCTCTATCTTAACCGTAAACTATTGGACAGCCTTGTCGCTCCATTGGTGGAATCCAATCGTACACACAAGAAAGTCCTAGACATCGTTAATTATGTAAATCAACATTATATGGAACCGCTTAAGCTCTGTGAGATTTCACGGCAATTCGACATAAGCTCTTCCTACCTTTGCCGAACTTTTAAAGAATCCACCGGGTTCAGCTTCATTGAATATATCAATAACATCCGTATTAAAGAAGCTCGTGATTTGCTGGTGGGCTCTTCTTTTAATGTTACTGAAATTGCGGGAATGGTTGGGTTTGATAACACTTCCCATTTTGGAAGAACCTTCAAATTAGTGATGGGCATCTCGCCACTCTGCTTCCGCAAACAATTTAAATCTTAATAGCAAAATCACTGAAATACCAATCATTAAAGAAAATAAAATGCCCAATTCTTCAAAATCGGCAATGGATTCTGTAAGGCAATACGTTAGCGGATCCATCCATTACAATCACTCACTTTCCTCATCCCAATTCAAGTCGAAATTTCGTTTCCCAACCCAAGAACCCCTTATAAAAAAGGGGTTCTTGGGTTTATTTATGTAAAGCCCACTAGACTTATCTAATGGGCTTTCTCTGTGGAATCGCAAATAATAGTGATTTATAGAATTTGACCGCCCACCATCGTCCAGAGAACCTGAAATTCATCATCCAATAGGACCAGGTCGGCATCGAAACCAGAGGAAATTTCCCCCTTTTGTTGAAATCCAAGAATATTGGCCGGCGTATTTGAAGCCATCTGTACGGCATCTATCAAGGGAATTCCGGTTTCGACAGTATAACGTAAGGCTTCATTCATGGTAACTGTACTGGAGGCCAGTGTTCCATCCTCTAGTCTTGCAATGCCACCCGAAACCGTGACATGATGGCCTCCAAATAGATAATTCCCATCGCCCATACCCATTGCTTGTAAAGCATCTGTGATCAAGACCATTCCTTCCGGTCCTTTCAGGTTATGAATCAGTCGAATAATAGCAGGATGCAGATGGACATTATCCACAATAGCTTGAAGACTTACATGTTTCTCTTCAAAAGCAGCCACGATTAGACCCGGATCTCGATGATGGATCGGCCGCATGCCATTAAAACAATGCGTCACATGACTCGCACCTGATGCAAAGGCTTGTTTGGCTTCCTCATATGTGGCATCCGAATGAGCGATCGCTATAACTACTCCCTGTTCTTTCAAAAAGGAAATCAAGTCCATTCCTCCCGGCAGCTCGGGAGCAATAGTAACCATCTTAATGAGTGACCCTGCTTCCTGGAAAATGATCTTCATTTCTTCTATGTTGGGATGCCGCAAATACTTTTCATTCTGCATTCCTTTTCGCTTCGGGTTCAGATACGGTCCCTCTAAGTGAATCCCTGCGATCTTTGCTCCCACTTCTTGTCCTATTACACGCTTGACACTACGAATCATTTCCAGAAGATCCTCCATCGTAGAACTAACAGATGTAGCCAGAAATGAGGTACACCCCGTTAAAGCACATTGGCGTGAAACTTCTTGAATACTCTCTTCAGTACCGTCCATCATATCAAAGCCATTGGCACCGTGGATATGAACATCTATCATCCCAGGTACTAGCAAATGTCCTCTCCCATCAATCCGTTCATACTCCCCTTCTAGCGTAGGAAGATCACCTGTGTCTACCCTCATGATTTTCCCTTCAGAAATCCACACATTGGCTGATGGAACGATACGGTTGCGAAGTGCCATTTGTACATTATGCAAAATATAATCCATAAAAACCCTCCTCTTCCCGATGGTTATCAGTCTTGCTTTCGAACCTCTTCATTTTCTTCCTGACACTCAATAACAGTGATGTTCTTCTGATCCAGAACTTCTCTGATCTCACTCGGGAGTTCCTGATTTGTGACTAAAATGTCAACGAAATCAAAGTCCAGCCGATGAATAGATTTGCCAATAAATTTTGTATGATCGGCTACTACGATAACCTGATCAGATCTTCTGGCCATTTCTTTCTTTACCCGGGCATCTTCTTCATATGGATAATAAAGTCCATCAGACCGGATCGCCGATGCTCCGATGAAGGCTTTATCAGCACGAATTTCACTTAGTTTATCGATAATGGAAGAACCATATAAAAAGCGGTGCTTTACATTCAAGTAACCACCGAGAATATAGATTTGAAGATCCTCTCGATTGGACAAGATCCCTACGTTATCAATCGAGTGCGTGACCACCGTGCAATTTTTTGCGCTAATTTGTTCCGCTACAAATTGCACCGTGGTTGATACGTCTAAAATCACAGTCTCATGGTCTTGGATAAGTTTTGCCCCAAACTTCCCTATTTTTTTCTTACTCTCGGATTCATCAATCAAACGATCCTGATAAGACAGCATTTCTTTCTGTAACTCAGGTAACGATAGCCCCCCATGAGTTCGAATCACAACGCCTTCTTGTACTAATCTAACAATATCCCTTCGTGCAGTATCCCTTGATACTTCAAACAGCGTACATATATCTGTAACACTCATCGATTGGTGATGTTTCAAGTATTCGAGTATTTTTAACAATCTTTCCTCTTGATACACAATACATGCACCTCCTTTTAAGTAAGTATAAGTTTTATTTTTAATTTTCGCAAGTTATTATAAGTAAAACTTAAGTAAGTGCAAGTATTTATTCCTGACTGTTCAATGAAAAAGACGTTAGCCAGATGAATTTACATCCGTTAACGTCTTCATAAGTTAAGATTTACTGCTAAGAAAAAATTAATGAATGGATTTCGGAGCCATTTGCTTATCAAATTGACTTAAATCACTCAGATAAATATGATCTTGAGTCCAATTGACTCCCAATAGGTTTTTTTTAATGCTCGTTGCAGAATTGGACTTCACGCTTTTCACCCCCTTGAGGGAGTTTCTTTTTGTTATAGTTTTGCCTGTGTTGTATTAACTCTTTTAAGCAGTTTAAGCGTTTCAGTTAAACTAATCATTTCTTATTTGTAGTGATATAATGATGGCATAACGAAAGGAATGAAGTGTGCATATGGAATTCAGACAACTTCAATATACGCTGCAAATCGCGGCAGAACGGAATTTCTCCCGGGCAGCCGAGAAGCTGCACATTGCCCAGCCTTCTTTAAGTCAGCAGCTATCCAAACTTGAAAAGGAACTGGGTGTACTGTTATTTCAGCGTAATACCAGCACTGTGGAGTTGACCCATGCAGGGGTGACTTTTGTAGAGCAGGCTCAAAAAATTATTGATGCAGTCGAGCTGCTCAGACAGGAAATGTCGGACATTTCCCAGCTGCGTAAAGGTAAAGTCGTTGTAGGCAGCATGCCGATCACTGGCTCCCACCTGCTTCCGCATGTGCTTCCCGCTTTTCAACAGGCCTATCCCGAGATTGAAGTAACCTTGCTGGAAGACTCCGGGCTGACGCTTGAAAAGTTGACGGCCAGTGGCAAGGCTGACTTAAGCCTGCTCTCCCTCCCATTGCAGGAGCCAAGTCTATCTTATGTAACGATAGGTGAAGAGCGAATTGATCTGGCTGTTCCCCCAAATCACCCTCTGGCACGCAGAGGAGATCCAGAGCATCCGATTCCAGTACGGATGGAAGAGCTTCGAGATGAACCCTTTGTTGTGCTGAAGAAAGGACAAGGCTTCCGCAAACTTACATTTGATCTGTGTGAGGAAGCTGGGTTTGACCCCAATGTGGTTTTTGAGAGTACAAATATTGAGACGGTGCAGTCACTGGTGGCTACAGGTATGGGGATTACACTGGTTCCGCGCTTTATTGCCCGTGCGCCCCGCAGTGAATTTGTTCCTATTTATGTACCGCTAGCTGAGCCAACGCCCAGTCGTACCCTTGTCGTTGCATACCGCCAAGGACGGGTTCTCTCCAAAGCCGCGGAGGCATTCATTCATACGTTTCAACAAACCGTAGCCGAGCTCTCTCAAGGAGAATAATTGGACGGTCAGCGAAACAGCCCGCCATACATGGCAATAAAATAAACAAAGGCTTGACCCATAAGGGCCAAGCCTTTGTTCTATACTCGTCTCCCGCATCCGCAGGATAAAGTTCTTACATGGTATTAGCAGTACATCATCGTTACAGTACAATGTTGCTGATATCATCATTGAATTGTTAACGTAAAAACGTACATATGAGAATTTAAAGTTTGGCGGTTTATTTTCGCAAATTACGTTCACTTGTCAGCCTGTTCTGTTGATTCACAAGGCGGCCTTCGTCCTGAACAGATTGTTCAGGTGGTGATAGCCCTCCTGCCCCATTCTCTAAGAATGGCCTCAAGTGATCTACCCTAGTGTTTTCCTGTTCCAGTCTCCTGAGCGTATCTTTCACATGGTTGTCCATTGATTGATCATCCTCCTTGGTGACGGGATAGTTATCATTACCCGCCTCCCGGATGAATAAACACTTTATTGGAAAATTGCAGATTTTTATTTGCTGCCAAAATAAATGCTAGGTCTACGGTCTTCGAATACCGGGATACGGCCACGAACCTCATCCACAAGCGAAGGACGGATAACTCCGGTCACGATCTCTTCTCCTTCTCCACCTTCAGCCACAATTTCACCCCAAGGATCAATAATGAGGGAATGCCCGAAAAATTCGGTGTCTCCGCTTTTCCCTACACGATTGCAGGCAATAACGTACATCTGATTTTCGATGGCCCTTGCTGTAAGCAGTGTGCGCCAATGATGCAAGCGCGGGTTCGGCCATTCAGCGGGGACAATTAATGCTTTGGCTCCGTTCAAGGCAAGGGTTCGAGCAAGCTCAGGGAAACGGATATCGTAGCAGATCGAAGCTCCAGCGGTGAGGCCATTTTCCAATTCGAATATTTCCGGTTCTGCACCAGGCTGCAAATACTTCTCTTCATCCATCAGACGGAATAAATGCAATTTATCGTAACGTGTCACCTGATTTCCTTCACTGTTATAGGCGTACATTGTATTGTAAATTTGGCCATTACGTTTCTCCGCAATGGAACCGCCAACGATGGAGATTCGATGTTTTTGGGCAAAAGCCGCGAGCCACTCTCTTGATTTCTGGCCCTCCGGGTCAGCAAGCTCATGAATTTGTTCCAAAGCATAGCCCGTATTCCACATCTCGGGCAGCACAGCCAATCCCAGGTCGGGAACCTGTTCTAGCGCTCGTTCGAGCAAAGACTGCATATGTTTATGGTTGGCCTCAGGGTCTCCGAGCTGAATATCGCCCTGAATCAGGGCCACACGCATTTCCCCTTGTTGTTGTTCTGTCATAACCAGCACTCCTCTGAACCGTAATACCTGTAATCATAGCTTGATCATTCAAACATCTGCAACCTGTTTTCGTTCTGAACTCCTACATAATAACTCGGGCAGCAATGTTAACAAACGGTTGCTCGTCAGCGCATCGCCCAAATTCCATGTTGTCTCCTCTACTCCGTACACTTGCCCCTTCTGCACGGCTGGAAGTGCCAGCCAGCTTGGACTCTGCATCAACTTCTCTGTGGCCTGCCTTGCAATAACCTCTTCAGGAAGCAAGACAAATATATGATCACCGGCATACTGACGAATCGCTTCTGACGAAATTTCCTTATACGCTCTGCCCGCGGCAAGCGCCTCCTTCACTTTCGTAACGGGTCTGAACCCCATCGGATGATACAAGAGCGAGGCCAGACCAATATTACCCATGACAAACAATCGTGCACCCCGATGATACGTGAATACGGACGCCGTTTCCCCCGGTTCAATTGAAGCATGAATCTTCATCCACATCTTTTCCATACGTTGCTGATAGGAGGAGAGCCATTGTCCAGCCTCTGATTGCTTGCCAAACCAGCTTCCCACCCTGCAAATCCGATCTTCCAGCGTTGCGTGAGAGTTGTATGCCAGTGTGGGTGCAATTCGGGAAAATTGCTCATATTGCTGTTCGTTAGTGCTATCGAAAATGATCAGGTCTGGTCTCATCCGGACTGCCTCTTCCACATTAACCGGGGCAACCGCATCATATGCCTGATCTCCTAACAGACCAATACCCAGCACTCGCAGATCTCCACCGGAATCACCATAAAACATAATTCGCTCCGGTCGTGCCGGAATATTCACATCATGACCCAACCAATCCTGAACCAGTGTTTGTTGCTGAATAGATCGGTCATATTGACGAGGCGATAATCCGGTCATTTGACGAAAACGCCTGCTAAAATAATACTCGTCCTTAAAGCCCACCCGGGTTGCTATATCCCGAAGCGGTTCATCGGATTTGCGCAGCCAATCCTTAGCATGTTTAATTCGTACATGGTTCACATAATCAAGCGGCTTGTGGCCGGTTAATTGTCTGAACAAGGTTGTATATTGCACGGGTCGGATAGCCGCAAGACGTGCCAGTTTCGTTACTGTGATTTCTTCAGCGTAATGGTCTTCTACATACTGAATCGTGCTGTGTAGTCTGGATTCCATGCTCTGCTCCGTTTTTGGAGAAGTGTACCGGGTGATGATCATCTCCATCCATCTCTGAAACTGTGCATTCAAATGGATATATTCGGCATCTGTTTGATAATCACGAATGGCATACAATTGCTCCAACAGTCCACTTAACGGGGCATAAGGATAGCCGTTCAATTGATTTCTATGTTCGAATACAGGGCGCGTATACTGTTCCGGATCTCCTGTCAATACATGAATAACATCAAATGATATCACCATATATTTTAATTCCATTCGGTTTCCATGTTCAATTTGGTACCCCTCGCCCGGAGAAAGCGGGTAAACACATCCGGTGGTAAAAGGAAACTGTTCATATCCTATGTATAAGCGACCTTCCCCTTCTTCGCAGATCAAAAATGTATGTTTATCGCATGCCACTTCCAGCATCACCTGTTCTGGTTGTTCAATTCGTTGTTCCAGATGATCCAGCCGAAACATGAATGCTGAAAAATACAACCCTCTCGCATCGGCATTTAAAGCCTGCATGGTGGTTCACCTCGTTCTTTAAAATGAGAATGATTATCATTAAATCTGTATGAACTGATTATAAGCGAGCTTTTGTCATTAATCCAGATCTGGCTGTAATCAGCAAAAAAAAGAGCTTTCAACGAAATGTTGAAGGCTCTTTTTTAGTCGGCATTTTCGTTCTTGTTCCAGTAAAATATTATGATTTATCAATCCATAAACGACTATTTAATCATCTGTTTCGGTAACTCTTTCAAAAGCCATTCTCTTGAAGTTGCATCACTTGAAGCCTTAACCAGATCAAAGCGATATACTTTTCCTTCTTTTACAGCGGGCAAGTTCTTCCAGATCGGGCTATCCAGCAATTCTTTGGTGGACTGCTTCGCATCATCCGTTACTGGATTCAGTATAAATACGCGATCACCCGCTATTTCGGGCAGCTTTTCAGTAGAAATCTCTGCAAAGCCCATTCCTTCATCTAATACTTTCTGAATTTCCGCGGTTGGCTTCATGCCATCGGCTCCATATAACAACTGTGGCAATCCTGCTCCGGCCATTACAAACAGTCGATTACCAGGATACATGGTGAATACCGAAGCCGTTTCCCCTTCTTTCAGTCCATTCTCATGAAGCTGCTTCCACATCTCTTCCGTTGCTTTTTGATGGGCCGTGATCCAAGCTTCCGCTTCCGGCTTTTTGTTCAACAGATCGCCAAGAGTACGCATGCGGTCGTCCAGTGAAGCAAATGAATCAAAGGTAACCGTTGGCGCAACCTTCGAGATTTGATCATATTGTGCCTGATCACTATTTGAGAAAATGATCAGATCAGGATTCAAGGTAAGCGCCTTTTCAACACTCATCGGGAAACCCACATCTTCCGCTTGGGCTACCTGATCATCATATACCGTTCCATCCTGACGAAGAATACCTACAGGTACAACGCCCAGCGCTAGCAAATCCCCTGTAACTTCACCATGATAAATCACGCGTTTTGGCGTAACCGGAACCTCAACTTCATGGCCTGTCCAGTCCTTGAACATCCGGGTTTCACCCTCACTGTTATCCGCGGATGCCGTCTGTTCCTGCTTGGACTGATCCCCATCTGTCTGTGTTTCATTAACCGTTTTGGAATCATCCGTTCCAGATGGAGTTGAAGCCTGATTTCCGCAAGCCAGCAGAAGAATGGACAACCATGTAACCGTCAATAATACTGCCGTATTTCGTATACCCTTTTTCATTTCTATTTCTCCCCCTAATAAGTGCTTCGTCCATATTTATCAATGATATTGATTATCATTATCGAGTATTATCATAAAACAGGCTTTACCCTAATCTCAATGGACAAAACGAAATCTCTCATTTCAGTTTTGTACAAAAACACAAATATAGGCTCCATTCAAGTATTCATGAAGTGTTTTCCCCCTATACAGCTCGGGATTGACGTGATAAATTAATGAGTACTATATTGCCATCTTTAATAACCGGAGTGATGTATAGCATGACTAATCAATCTAAATCATCGAGTCGTTCAGCCTTTACCATACCTACATCCGATGTAATGACACAGCTTCCTACACAATTTTTTGCTACCCTTGTTCAAAATGTAAACCGCGAAATCGCAAGTGGTCACGACGTGATTAACCTGGGTCAGGGTAACCCGGATACACCTACACCACCCCACATTGTTAAAACATTGCAGGAGTCGGCGGAGAACCCGCTCTATCACAAATATTCTCCTTTTAGCGGGCATGCTTTCCTGAAGGAAGCCGTTGCGAAGCGTTACAAGGAAGATTACAACGTGGACCTGGATCCCGAAACGGAAGTTGCTATTTTATTTGGTGGAAAAACGGGCTTGGTCCAGTTGCCTCAAGTATTGCTCAATCCTGGCGACGTATGTCTCGTACCTGATCCAGGTTATCCGGATTATTGGTCCGGTGTGGCACTGGCGAAAGCGCACATGTCTTTTATGCCACTGCTAGAGTCCAATGCATTCCTGCCTGATTATGAAGCAATCTCTACCGAGGATCGGGAGAAGGCCAAGCTGATGTTCCTGAACTATCCCAACAATCCAACATCGGCAACCGCCCCGCTTTCCTTCTATGAAGATACGGTAGAGTTCGCCATTCAAAATAAAATCGTCGTAGCCAGCGACTTCGCCTATGGTGCAATTGGATTCGATGGACATCGTCCAGTAAGCTTTTTGCAGGCAACAGGTGCCAAAGAAGTGGGCATTGAGTTCTACACGTTATCCAAAACCTACAATATGGCGGGTTGGCGCGTCGGATTTGCTCTGGGCAATGCGGAGATCATCTCCAAAATCAATCTGCTGCAGGATCATATCTACGTGAG
The DNA here is from genome assembly GCF_001636635.1 of Paenibacillus sp. O199. NCBI lineage: Bacteria > Bacillati > Bacillota > Bacilli > Caryophanales > Paenibacillaceae > Paenibacillus > Paenibacillus sp. O199. The sequence continues at coordinate 87,827 of NZ_LGRP01000018.1, read as the reverse complement.
TCTCTTCGGAGGCATCCAGGCCGCTGCTGCTGCGGCACTGACATCTTCCCAGGAATGTGTCACTTCACTGGTTGCACGTTATGAATCACGTCGCGATGCTTTCTATGATGCACTCTCATCCATCGGCTGGCAGGCCCCTAAACCGGGAGGTTCCTTCTTTAGCTGGCTGCCTGTACCTGCGGGCTTTACTTCTGCTTCATTTGCCGACGTGTTACTACGTGAAGCAAAAGTCGCGGTAGCACCGGGTATCGGTTTTGGTTCACATGGTGAGGGCTATGTGCGCGCAGGACTGCTAAGTGATGAAGATCGATTAAGGGAAGCAGCGGAGCGGATTGGCAAGTTGAATTTATTCAAGTAATTTACAGGTGTATAACCCCTTTGCATCTGCCAAGTTTCCATGGTATGTTATAAGGAAATATTGAACGAAACGTGATGACGGGACCAGTACGAGAGGATCAGCCGCGCCCAGAGAGTAAATTCCATCGGGCTGCAAGAATTTACCGCGGCTTCTCTCCGAAACCTACCCCTGAGCGGCCTGTGATGCACAGGACAGTGCCTTCTGTTACAGGGCATGAAGCCGGATGATCCAATCATCAATAAAGGTGGTACCGCGGAAGTAACGAACTTTCGTCCTTTTTAACTAAAAGGGCGGGAGTTTTTTTTGTACCCAACGGTCTGCTCCAGGGTCAATCATTAATATTGTTTAAGGAAGTGAAAACATGACCTCACGTATTGTAGTTAAGATCGGAAGCAGTTCGCTTACTACGGAAGAAGGCGGGCTTGATCGAAGTGCCATTACTTTTTTTGCCGGAGAAATTGCTGCCTTGGCCGAACAGGGCCATGAGGTTCTTCTGGTCACTTCGGGAGCGGTAGCTGCCGGATTCCGGGAGATCGGTTACCCTCAGCGTCCCAAGCAGTTGCATGAAAAACAAGCTGCAGCGGCTGTTGGGCAAGCTTTGTTGATGCAGGCATATCAACAGGCTTTTGCAGCGCACCGCGTTACTACAGCACAAATTCTGCTCACCCGTACCGACTTTCACAGCCGGAAACGTATGGGCAATGCGGGCATGACGGTAGAAGAACTGCTCAAACAGCGCGTCATTCCGATCTTTAACGAGAATGATACCGTATCTGTCGATGAATTAAAGTTCGGAGATAACGATCTCCTGTCAGCTCTGGTAGCGAATCTGGTCAAGGCACAGCATCTGGTCATTCTTACAGATACCAACGGTCTGTACACGGCCGATCCACGAAAAGATCCGTCTGCGTTTCGTTATGACCGTATCCCCGAAATTACGGCAGAAATTTACGCCTATGCTGGTGGTTCTGGATCATCCGTAGGTACAGGCGGCATGCGATCCAAGGTAGATGCAGCCAAAGTGGCAACGCGTGGAGGCGTGCCTGTCTTTGTGGGAAGTGTGAAGGAACCTGGAGATATGCAAAAAGCGGTTGATGGCACTGGAAAAGGAACGTATTTCGAGACTCGCCTTGCCGCGCTCTCTCGTAAAAAGCAATGGCTTGGCTTCATGTCTACTCCGCTCGGTACCGTCGTTGTGGATAATGGTGCCGAAGAAGCACTCGTCCATGGTGGTCATAGTCTCCTGCCTGTAGGCGTCAAACGTGTGCTGGGTACCTTCCATGCCGGAGATGTTGTAGAGGTGCTGGGTATGGATGAAACCTTGCTCGGTCGTGGTATCGTCAATTATGATGATGACCAGCTACGGCTCATTGCAGGACTGCCAAGTGGCGAAGTAATGAAGCAGTTGAACAGCATCCATCGACTTGAGGTTATTCATCGGGACGAGTGGATTACGTTAAAATAGAAAACCTCTAATCCTACCGAGTGTACTTCTCAGGATCATATGATACAGCTATTAAATATTCTTTTGTTTCCACTTTATATATGGGAGGAATTTATGATGAGTGAAGTCAGGGAAAAAGCGAGCAAGGCTCAAGCCGTGGTTCCACAGCTGAATCGACTGAGCACAGAACAAAAAAATAACGCCCTGCTGGTCATGGCGGACGCATTGATTGCCCAATCGGATTCCATTATAGTAGCAAACGCTGACGATCTGGAACGTGGCAAACAGCAAGGTACGCCAGAATCGATGCTGGATCGCCTCGCTTTAAATAAGGAGCGTATCGCCGGTATCGCAGAAGGACTGCGTCAGATCGTGGAGTTGCAGGACCCTGTCGGCGAAGTGCTGGAGACGTTCACTCGTCCAAACGGATTGCATGTTGAAAAATTGAGAGTGCCCATCGGTCTGATCGGCATCATCTACGAGGCACGTCCAAATGTTACAGTAGATGCCGCCGGACTATGCCTCAAAACAGGCAACGCTGTACTGCTACGAGGCGGCTCCTCGGCCCTCTCCTCCAACCGCAAAATTGTGGAGGTATTGCATCAGGCACTGGCAACAACAGACATGCCCGCGGACGCCTTGCAGCTTGTGGAGGATGCAGACCGCTCTTCCGTGGACGAAATGCTCAAGTTAAATGGACTGCTCGATGTCATCATCCCACGCGGCGGAGCCTCACTAATCCGCAATGTGGTCGCCAATGCAACAGTGCCTGTGATCGAAACCGGCGCAGGTATCTGCCATACCTATGTGGATGAATCTGCTGATCCGGTTATGGCTGTGGAGATTGCAGTTAATGCCAAGGCACAGCGTCCATCGGTATGCAACTCCATGGAAACCTTGTTGCTGCACGCTGTATACGCGGAGGAGCATCTGCCGGCTATGGCTGAACAACTCCGTGAAGCGAATGTCCTGTTGAAGGGTTGTGACATGGTTCGCCGTCTCGTTCCCTCTGCCCTTCCTGTGACGGAAGAAGATTTTGCGACAGAGTACAATGATTATATTTTAAATATTCGTGTAGTTCAGAACCTGGATGAAGCGATGGAGCATATTGCCCGTTATGGCACAAAGCATTCAGAGTGCATCGTCACCAAGGATACCATCAATGCAGAACGTTTTTTACATGATGTAGATGCAGCTGCTGTATACCATAATGCTTCCACACGTTTCACAGACGGTTTTGAATTCGGTTATGGAGCCGAAATTGGGATCAGTACCCAGAAGCTGCATGCTCGTGGACCGATGGGTCTGCCTGCATTAACGTCAACCAAATACCGTATCACTGGAAATGGACAAATCCGGCAATAATATCGCAGCTACAGTTATATAGGAGGAACGATAATTATGAGTCAAGAACAACAGACGTTATTACAACAAAAGATTACTTTTCACGGAGCAGGTGCGATGGCTGAAGCCATCGTGCGCGGACTAATTTCCCGCCTTGTCGTTCGTCCTCAGGATATTACGATGCTGAACCGCAGCAACCAGAAACGTCAGGAGGAGCTAAGCACCCGTTATGCCGTGCATACCGGAACTGCTGCACAATCGCTGGATCATCTCGCCGCTTCTCCCGTTATTGTACTCTGCATGAAACCGAAGGATGCTGCCGCAGCGCTGCGTCAACTTGGGCCGCTCCTGTCTCCGGATCAATTAATCGTCTCCGTTATTGCCGGATTATCGATCCGTACGATGCAATCCCTGCTGGGACTCAAGCAACCGATCGCCCGCACCATGCCGAATACGTCCAGTACAATCGGGCTTGGAGCAACCGGACTTGCCTTCTCTGAAGAGATTACGGATGAACAGCGCAGTACAGTCATGACGATGTTCGAAGCTGTCGGAATCGTGACCATTGTGCCTGAAGATAAACTCGAAGTGCTCACAGGTATTTCCGGAAGTGGTCCGGCTTATGTATACTATTTGATGGAGGCCATGATTGCCGCAGGTATTCGTGGCGGCTTGTCCAGCCAACAATCCCGCGATCTGACTGTTCAGACCGTGCTGGGTGCTTCTCGCATGGTACAACAGACTGGCCTAGAGCCAATGAAACTCCGTAGTGATGTGACCTCCCCGGGAGGTGCAACCCAGGCAGCACTAAAAACGCTGGACGAGGGAGATTTCTTTGAAAATGTAATCGCAGCCGTCAACCGCTGTGCAGAGCGCTCACGGGAGATGGGAGCTGCTTTGGAAGGAGATTTAAAATGAATACTATGTGCACAGCCACATATCGTCTGCATGATGATCGTGCAGACTTCCGCAAGAAGGCTGAGTCCATTGCTGTCGGCATGACTGTTGGCAGTTGGACCGAATTGCCTCAGGCCAAGCGTGAGGCGATGCAGAAACATCTGGGTGAGGTCATCAGCGTTGAGGTGCATGAAGCTGAGGGCATGGCCCCAGGTGAGCGTTACGCTGATATTACCATTGGTTATCCGGATGTAAATTTCAGCCGTGATATTCCTGCCCTGCTCGTGACGGTCTTTGGCAAAATCTCAATGGATGGACGCATCAAACTGACACGGCTTGGATTCTCAGACGGCTTCCTCAGCGCATTCCCCGGTCCCAAGTTTGGACTGAACGGTGTTCGTGATCTGCTAGGTGTACATGATCGTCCATTGTTAATGAGTATCTTTAAATCAGTTATTGGACTGGATGCAGACGAATTGAAGGAACAGTTTATTCGCCAGGCTCTTGGTGGAGTAGACTTGATTAAAGACGATGAAATTCTGTTTGAGAACAAACTGACTCCGATTGAGAAAAGAGTCGAGGTCTGCATGAAAGCTGCGGAACAGGCACGCAAGGAGACGGGTAAGAAACTTCTTTATGCCGCGAATTTGACTGGACCTACATCACGCCTGAAACAACAGGCTGAACGTGCGATAGGTGCAGGAGCAAATGCGCTGTTGTTCAATGTCTTGTCTTACGGATATGACGTGCTGCACGAACTAAGCAGTGATCCAGACATCAACGTGCCAATCATGGCTCATCCTGCGCTTGCAGGTGCACTGTATCCTTCACCACACTATGGTATCTCAGCTTCCGTCCTGCTGGGACAGCTGATGCGACTTGCCGGAGCGGATCTGGTGCTCTTCCCTTCCCCTTACGGATCGGTGACAATGCCGAAGGAAGAGAATATGGCCATTACAGAACAATTGCTGTCACCTGAGCTTCCGGTCAGAACCAGCATGCCTGTGCCTTCGGCTGGTATACATCCAGGGCTTGTACCGCTTATTCTGCGTGACTTCGGCACCGATGTCATCGTTAATGCCGGCGGAGGTATTCATGGACATCCCATGGGCACTGAGGCAGGCGGACGGGCATTCTTGCAGGCTATCGAGGCAGCCCAGCGTTCCATTCCACTGGCAGAGTATGCAGTCGAACATCCCGAACTGAAAAGTGCACTGGATCTGTGGGGTGGCGAACGATGAGAAGTGATAAAAAAACGGTCATTTTCTGTGATTTCGATGGCACGATCACCCTTTCGGACAATATTGTAGCAATTATGAAACATTTTAAACCCGAAGGTATTGAAGCAATTATGAAAGACACGATTGAACAGCGAGTTTCGCTCCGCGAAGGTGTGGGAGCGATGTTCGCTCTGTTGCCTTCTTCGCAGAAAGATGAGATTGTGGAATTTGTACTTGGTCAGGCTGGCATCCGAGAAGGGTTCAGCGAATTTCTTGCATACGTTCGGGACGAGGGCATTGAATTCAATGTCACCAGCGGCGGAATGGACTTTTTTATCGAGCCTTTGCTCGCTCCATTCGATATTCCACAGGATCACGTTTATTGCAATGGGGCAGATTTCACAGATGAATTTATACGTATTGAATGGCCTAATCCATGTCAGCCTCCTTGTGAGAACGGATGCGGCATGTGTAAAACGACGGTTATTCGTACATTCCCGGAAGAACAATATAATCGTATCCTCATTGGAGACAGTCTAACGGATTTTGAAGGTGCCAAAATCGCTGATCTTGTCTACTCCCGTTCTATCCTGACGGATAAGTGTATAGAGCTGGGTGTGGATCATGTCCCATTCACAACCTTCTACGATATTATGGAAGATATGAAACAGAAGCAAACACAAGGAGTGCTGTAAAAATGGGTTTTGAAAAGATTACATTGGAACATAAACGCCAGGTCCTCGAAGAGCTGGCTGATATCAAAGCGCTGTTTGCCAGCCGTAACTGGTTCCCTGGTACAAGTGGCAACCTGTCGATGCGTGTGGGCGACTTCGACCCGGAGCAATTCTACTTTGCAGTTACTGCATCAGGCAAAGACAAATCTCTCCGTACACCGGAAGACTTTCTGTTTGTGGACAAGCATGGTAAAGCCATTGAGACCACAACCCTGAAACCGAGCGCTGAAACGTTGATTCACTGCGAAATCTATCGTTTAACCGGCTGTGGCGCGGTGTTCCATGTGCATACCGTATTTAACAACCTGATCAGTGAATTCTTTGGAGCAGATGGACACGTACCGATTCAAGGCATCGAATTGATCAAGGCTTTCAACATCTGGGAAGAAAATGCGGAGATTCGTGTACCGGTCCTGCCTAACTTCGCTGATATTCCATCCATCGCTGAATTGGTGCCAGGTGTACTTGATGCCAACGTACCAGGAATTTTGCTGCGTAATCACGGTATTTATGCCTGGGGCAAAGATGCTTTTGAAGCGAAACGTCATCTGGAAGCGTTCGAGTTCCTGTTCGAAGTGATGTACCGTCAACTTCTGCTGAAGGGTGCTACGAAATAGCAATCATTTATTCGAAATAAAAGCTGCAAAACCAAAAACACGCCAAGGCTAATATACATAGTCCTCGGCGTGTTTTTTTATGTTTGGGAAATTGTAGCGATTGGAAGGTTACTCTATCATCGTAGTGTCAGTGTAACTATTCTTTAGTTCAACTAAGTAAAGCTCTACAGACGATCGTCCCGATCCTTGAATAAAAAGAGACTGTCCGCTCCCTCATCATTTCGATGAGCCGCACTAGAGATACCCGTCCCCCTCTGCTTGCCAAACAACAGCTTCAGACCGCCAAAAATGAGCAGCAAGGACACAATGACGGTGTTCACATACGAACGAATCTCGTACGTCATAAATGCATCCGGGAACATCTCATTCAGCTGTGGAATGACCAAGCGGATAAACAGATAGTACAATCCCAATGCAGCAATTCCGAATCCAATCAGGCGCTGGTGACGAGCCCAATCCTTGAAAATAGGTTGATCTGTCAACGGTTCGCGGCCATACCGGCTTGAACACTGAAGTCCGTCAAAGAAGCTGTAGAACCAGATCAACGGAATCATGAACAGGAACACCGATAAATGAAGCAGGTCCAGAACGTAGATACTGCCGAGAAACAGGAACATGAGTTGCATGCCTCTTTTTTGCAGTCCCAGATACAGATGACCCGCACCCGGAAAGGCTGATAACAGGGTTGCCAGCACTTTGCTTCGCCGTCCAGAAGCCCTGCCCATCTCCAGCTCCTCGAACAACGTACGATCCTGCAATACCTCACCGGCCTGCTTGCGATGCACATGCTGGACCGCATCAAACATGCAGTAAACCCAGATGACAGGCAGAATGAGCAAGAACATCAGAAATACGGATTCATTCGTAATAGAAGCTACAAAAACCATCATGGCAAATGAACCGAAGAACGCGATAAGGAATGATAAACCGCGATGTAACAGTCCGAGATGAAGATGTCCCAGACCTGGAACAAAGGAAAGCAGAATCGTGAAGAATCGTTCGCTTTCACTGCCTTTTTGATACATGGGTTGACCATAAGGAGCCGCAGGCACGCCATACTCACCGTTCTGATGCTGATGTATTCCCTCCATGTCCATGTCCATCTCCATCTGTCCCAGATGACCTTCCTGACCAGTGTATGCTCCCTGATGCGGTCCACTGTAATGTGCGCCATATCCATGGTATCGGGCATCATTAGGCGATGGGGCACGTAGCAGAACGATAATCATATCCAGCATGCTGACACACCAGAAGAATATGGTCCCCAAAGCCCCAAGAATCATTAACTCTCTCTCACTCACCAGAATTGCCAGCATAAACGAACCAACAGCTGTCCCAAAAAAGAGTAATGGATAGATTACAGCTCTGACAGGCCGACCCCAATAGAGAAAACCCAGACCCGGAATCAGGTTTAATAAGAATGCAAGTAATTTGTTACGATCTGATTGCACAGTCTTCATCCTTTCTTTTCAGGCAATACGAAACAATTTATGGTCCAGGCTTGAAGTGATCCAGCCATGATGTGGCTGCCTCCGTCCATTTTTCCGTAAATGACCCCCTGTTCTCACCTTCCTGGAACTTATGATAAGGGGCTACCTTGTCAAACAGTCCCGAGGAGAGGAAGATTAACGTCAGACAAGCCGCTACAGCATAATGAAACACTTTGTGATCCAGCCAGAGACGTCTTCGTCCAGAACGCGATTTGCGCTTTGGCTTGGAGGATTGCATTTCCGTGATTTGATTCATGACCGAATCGGCGAAGCCTACCGGGTCCTTCAGTTGTGGCAGCTCCCGATGAATGCCGAGTGCTTCGAGATAGTTGTCCATTGCTTCCGGAACGTCCATCAGCACCTGTTCCATCAAACTTGCCTGGTTTGCAGTCATTCGGCCTTCAATATAATCAGTCCATTCCTGGACGGTATACATCCTTTTATTCCTCACGCCACTCATCCTCCTTCCAATGATTTCGAATCCACTGCCGGGCACGATATAGACGGGACTCCACGGTCTTCACTGCCACCTGTGCATCACGGGCAATCTGCTCATAATTTTTTTCGCTTAAGTAATACGCAGTTATAATGTCCCTGTGCTGGGCAGGCAGCTGATTGATACGCTCGCGCAACTTCTCCTGACGCTCTTCACGCACGAGGCGGGCAAGAACATCTTCTTCGCGACCGGGCATGTTCATTATTTTTTCTTCTCCGCCCAGATCCTCAGCGCTTCGTCTGCCCAGCTTGCGTTTGGCATCAATTGCTTTGTGAAAGGTAATTCGGGTTAACCACGTTTTGAAACCTTCGGATCGGTAATCGGGGAGAGATTTGACCATCTGAATGAACGCCTCCTGCGCTGCATCCTGTGCATCATGATCGTTCCGCAATACGGAGTAGGCCACATGGTATACATGCTGGCTGTACTTTTCGATCAACAAACGCATCTGGGATGTATCGCCTTGACGGATTTGTTCGATTAAGCGCGCTTCATCAATAACTCTCCCCTCCTCTCCACTACAATAGACGACAACTTGTTTGTTGACCCCTGCGTATTCATTCATTTTTTTATAAAAAGGTTATACATTGCCTGAAAAGTCAGTTCCACCGGGAATTAACTTAACGTATCTTATTGAACATCTCTATAATCTAAAAAAACAGGCACAGAATAAATTCTGGCCTGTTTTTGTTTATTCTGAATGAAGTTGTTGCATAATCTAACATTGGTGTTAACGTCCACCGTTACGAAACCGCTGCGTATATGCCTTGGCATCCTGCACATTCTTCACGCGGTTACGGCTCCATTCCAGCAGAATTCGGTCGATATAGCGGAAATGCACTTTACCAGCAAACACCGCTTCCTTCAATGCCATGAGAATCAGTTCCTCCTGATAGCGATCCTGATCCAGCCAACTGGATATAGTCTCGCATTCCATCGGGGAAAGCGGGCGGCCAAATTCTTTTTCAAAAATAGAGAACATATTTCGCTCTTCCTCTTCTTTTTGAACACTGTTCGAATCCGGGCGTAATGCATTATTGTCCTGCTGCTGTTTACGAGCAACGGCCAACTCCTCTGCTGTACATCCTGCAAGCTTCGCATATAATCCATGCAGATCATAACGTTCATACTGAATATCACGCTCTTCATCCCGATGCTCGTCAATGTGAATGTACCCGTCTCTCATAAGACGTTGCAGCATTCTGGCGATGCCTTCAGGAGCAAGACCCATACGGGTAGCAAGCTCTTCAAGCGTTGGGAACTCATTGAATTCAACTTGCCGGAATCCAAACAATTGAATCAGCAGAAGTACCTCTGCGTCACTTAACCCCAGCTGATGATAATAGCGCAATAAAGCATATGGGAGCTGCGCTGTCCCTGATGCCATACCGTAAGCTGCTCCATTCAACCAGGCTTTGGAGCCGGTTTCTTCCATGGACTCGCGGTTAAGCATTAAGGATACAGACGATAGAGCATACGTGGGAATGCAATTGTTTCACGTACGTGATCCAATCCACAGATCCATGCTACCGTCCGCTCCAATCCCAGACCGAAGCCGGAGTGAGGAACCGATCCGTATTTACGTAAGTCCAGATACCACTGATATGCCTCTTCCGACAATTGATGCTCATCAAAGCGCTGCTGCATCAGTTCCGGATCATCAATACGCTGGGAACCGCCAATGATCTCTCCGTATCCTTCGGGTGCAATCATATCTGCACAGAGAACCACTTCAGGACGATTTGGATCAGGTTTCATGTAGAATGCCTTGATTCCAGCCGGATAATGGGTAATAAAGACCGGTGTTTCGTATTTCTCGGCAATCGCTGTTTCGTGTGGAGCACCAAAGTCCTCTCCCCAAGGAATATCGAAGCCTTGTCCATTCAGGAATTCAATCGCTTCATCATACGTAATGCGCGGGAATGGAGCTACAATTTTTTCAAGCTTGGATACATCACGTCCGATGGACTCCAGTTCAGCACGGCAGTTTTTCAGAACCGTTTGAACCACGTGAGCAATAAACTTCTCTTGCACTCGCAGGCTTTCCTCGTGATCCACAAACGCCATTTCCGGCTCAATCATCCAGAACTCAATCAGGTGACGACGTGTTTTGGATTTTTCAGCACGGAACGTAGGACCGAAGGAGTACACTTTGCCCAGCGCCATTGCTGCAGCTTCCATATACAACTGTCCACTTTGTGTCAGATAGGCATCTTCATCAAAGTATTTGATGTGGAACAAGTTCGTCGTTCCTTCAGCAGATGAAGGTGTAAGAATCGGAGGATCAACCTGAGTGAATCCGTTACCATCAAAGAACTGCTGAACAGCGCGGATGATCTCCGCACGAATAACCATAATCGCACGTTGTTTTGTCGAACGCAGCCACAGATGGCGATGATCCATCAGGAAGTCTACCCCATGCTCTTTCGGAGTAATTGGATAGTTTTCAGTCAGATGGATAATTTCCACGCCAGTAACTGTCATCTCATAACCGGATGCACTACGCGGTTCTTCACGGATAATACCTGTTACATACAATGAACTTTCTTGAGTCAAGCTCTTCGCAGCATTCCAGATATCTTCGCTAACTTCACTCTTAACCACTACCCCTTGAATATATCCGGTTCCATCACGCAGTTGCAAAAATTGAATTTTGCCGCTGGAACGTTTGTTGTTAATCCAGGCGCCGATTTTAACAGTCTCGCCCACATGCTCACTCACATTACGAATTACACAATCCGTACTCATGCCCATATCTCTCCTTGGAATCCTGAATTTGAAAATGCAGCGGGCAGGCATATGCCTGTCCCCTGCACTTCCTTGTCATGCTATATTCACTTTACAATTAGATTACAGAGAATTCAATACGATTCGGTGTGTATCTCTTGCAATCACCAATTCTTCGTTCGTAGGAACTACAAGAACGTCCACTTTGGAATTCGCTGTTGTGATGCGGCGTGGCTCTCCAGAGCGAATTGCATTCAGCGCTTCATCCAGTTCAACACCCAGGTACGTGAGTTGCTCACATACTTTTTGGCGAAGAACAACGGAGTTTTCACCTACACCAGCCGTAAATACGATCACGTCTACACCGTTCATTGCTGCTGCATAAGAACCGATGTATTTACGCAAACGGTATTCGTACATCTCGAATGCAAGCGTGGAGTTAGCATCGCCAGCTTCCATACCTTCCGTGATTTCACGCATGTCGCTGCTGATGCCGGAGATTGCAAGAAGTCCACTATGTTTATTCAACATGGAGTTTACTTCGCTCACGCTCAGTTCTTCCTTGTTCATAACATAAGGTACAATTGCCGGATCCAGGTCACCACTACGTGTTCCCATCATCAATCCTTCGAGTGGAGTCATGCCCATGGACGTGTCCACGGATACGCCGCCCTGTACAGCCGTTACACTACCACCATTACCAACATGGCATGTGATGATCTTCAGATCTTCCAATGGACGATCCAGATATTCAGCTGCTGCCTTGCTTACGTAATCATGGGAAGTACCATGTGCTCCATAACGACGCACTTTATACTTTTTATAAAGCACACGTGGAATAGCATACAGATATGCTTTTTCCGGCATCGTTTGATGGAAAGCCGTATCAAAGACCATTACCTGTGGTACTCCTGGCATATTGGATTCAGCCGCACGAATACCCATCATTGCTGCAGGGTTATGAAGTGGAGCCAGATCGAACAGACGGCGGATTTCTGCTTTGGCAGCATCATCAACCAATGTCGATTCCTTAAATGCTTCACCACCATGAACCACACGATGTCCAACTGCCTGAATTTCATCAACGGAACCAAGCACACCGTTTTCTTTATCTGTCAGGATGTCAATAACTTTACGAATCGCTGTAGTATGTTCGAGAATTTCGCTAACTTCCGTAACATCCTCGCGGCCCGTTGGTTTATGAGTCAGAATGGAAGAGTCCATACCGATCCGCTCTACCAGACCTTTTGCCAATACGGATTCATCCGTCATGTTATACAATTGATATTTGAGCGAGGAACTCCCCGCATTAATTACGAGTACTTTCACAGCCGGTCACCATCCTTGTCGTACTTGAAGAATCCTTCGCCTGTTTTAACACCCAGGTGTCCTGCACGCACCATTTTCTTCAGAACTGTGGAAGGACGATATTTCAATTCACCGAATTCACGGAACATTCTTTCGAGTGCAGCTTCTACCGAATCCAATCCGAAACGGTCTGCCATCTCAAGCGGTCCGTGCTGAAAATTGTATCCGATACGCATAGCGTCATCAATATCTTCAGCGGAAGCGACACCTTCCTGCAGTACATGCAGCGCTTCGTTGATCAGAAGACAGATCAGTCTGGACGTAACAAATCCAGGTGATTCATAGATCATAACGCCTTTTTTGTCCGCTACTTCTTCCACAAAACGTCTAGTTTCTGCAAAAGTGCTATCGGATGTTTTCAGACCACGAATAATCTCTACAAGATCAACCCGGGAAACCGGGTGAATAAAGTGCATACCAATAACACGCTCTGGGTATTTGGTTGAGCTTGCAAGCTCAGTCAAACTCAGCGTGGATGTATTACTTGCAAGAATTACGTTGCTTGGGCAAACTTGGTCAAGTTGACTGAATACCGCTTTTTTCGCTTCCAGATCTTCAGAAATAGTCTCAATGACCATATCGCAAGTTCCGAGTTCAGCCAGATGAGCAACTTTGGTAATACGGGAGAGAATCAATTTCTTCTCAGCCTTCGTAATGGCCCATTTCTCCAGTTGTTTATCAAGGTTCGTCTCAATCATGTTATACGCATGATCCAGCTTCTCCGTTGTGTGTTCCACCAGAAGCACATCAAGTCCTTTGGCTGCAAGCATCTGGGAAATACCTTGCCCCATCGTGCCGCCGCCGACAACTCCTATCTTTTTGAAAAACATGGTTCTGCTCCATCCTTTCGGTTCTCTATTTCTCTATTGTACCCTGTTCGCCGAAAATTACAAATTTCGACCCAACATATAATAATATCTTAGCACGACTGAAATGTAAAAAAAAATAACCGACATAAATAAATTATGCCGGTAGAAGGGCGCTGTCACGAAATTGACAACGAAATTGATCGCCAGACAATACTTCTTCCCTGAGCAACGTGTCGAGGGAATTGTCGAAAATTGTCCGCTGTTCTTCAAGCAATCGTTTGGTCTGTTCCATCAGGTCTTGCAGGATTAATTTATTCTCCCGCATCAATTCTTCTGTAGTTACCATATCCATGTTAACAATACCCAACGTCGTGAGCCCGGAAGCCATCATCGTCTGTACTACATTCGTTGCTTGTTCAAAGTCATTACGCGATCCTGTACTACGTCCACCGTAATACATTTCCTCCGCTGCTGCACCTCCGAGGGCAATCATGATTTGCTCTTCAAGAAAGCGCTTCGTGTACAGAAATTGCTCTTGTTGCGGGTTATGACGTACATAACCCAAGGCCTGTCCACGAGGGCTAAGTGCAACCTGACTCACACTGCCAGGACGAACCAGTTCAGCCATGATGGCATGTCCCAACTCATGAATAGCCACTCTTTTCTTCTCTTCCACGCTGGATTCGCGGTCTGTCTTCTCACCCATCATTACTTTATCAATCGCAAGGGACAGATGACGCTGTTCAATGTTGAGCAGCCCGTCTCTCATCGCATAAATTGCTGCTTCGTTCATCACGCTTTCCAGCTGCGCTCCAGAGAAACCATAGGATTCTTCTGCTGTCTTATCAAGGCTGACCCCTTCCAAAAGAGGTTTATTAACTGCATGCAGCTCCAGTATGTGTTTTCTGCCTTTCTTATCCGGCAAGTCTACCTGAATATGACGGTCAAAACGACCTGGACGCGTCAGTGCGCTATCCAGCATTTCTTTTCGGTTCGTAGCGGCGATCACGAGTATACGTGGTGTTTCGGAAGAGTATATGCCATCCATTTCCGTCAACAGCTGATTCAGCGTCTGATCATATTCACGCTGTTGTCCACCTTCGCGTTTTCCACCGATCACATCAATTTCATCAATAAATATAATGGCATTTTCCTTATTTTCTTTAGCGGCGCGAGTTCTTGCATCACGGAACAAATCACGTATTCTGCCTGCACCTACACCAACATACATCTCAACAAACTCACTGCCTGAAGCAGCTACAAAAACAGAGTCGGTATAATGAGCAGCAGCTTTGGCCATCAAGGTTTTACCTGTTCCTGGAGGGCCAGTAAGCAGTATACCTTTCAAAGGACGAATACCAAACTTCTGAATTTCTTCATGTCGAATGAGAAAATCAAGCGCTTCCCGCAGTTCCTGCTTGGCACTCTCCTGACCACCGATTTCTTCAAAAGTCAGCTTGGAAGGGCCTTTTTTCTTGCGTTTACGTTCCTGACCTGCCCCCACCGTAATCCCACCCCGCATTTGCATCATGAGCAGCAGAGCTCCCACAAGCATTACAGCGATCAGAATGGGAATCATGTTTACACCGATAAAAGCGAGAAAGATAATTAATACGGGTACAAATCCAATGGCAATTTCTTTCGTCCATTTAGGCATTAGGCCACACTCCTATCTGACCGGGCACACGCGGCAGAATAATAAACTTACTGGCATCTCCATCTCTGAGACTGACATATACATTATTGTCATCCATGGCTGTATTTACCTTGATCCCATTTGTAGCCATTTTAGACAAGGTCGGTGTAATTTCGGTGTATTGCTTGTTCTCCATCGCTTGTGCTACGGTAAACATCGCGCTTCCCCACCAGCTCTCTAATGCTTCGTTGGAATGATCCACGACATCCAGCTTCAACGAACGAGTGCCAATCAAGGTTTGTCCTTCTTTGTGAATATATTGTACCAACCTGCCCAGATCAACATCCGGCTGCAGATCGAGTTTCAACTGTACATCATTGCGGTTAATAGTTAATTGAACATCATTGACTCCATCGTACTGGGTAACCATTTTTTCAATTGGGCTTTGCACAGCCACATGACGATACACAAACCAACCTCCAAACAACACAACGGCTGAAATGACGGCAGTCAGAGCAATAGGCAATACTTTTATCTTCAAGTGAGTTACCCCTCCTAAATTTTGGCCCATCCTATAACTTGTAGGCAAGAATATGAATATGTGTACGTAATGTCCTGTGATGTGCCTAACAGGATTTATTTGTGTATGATGTATCCTTGAATACATATTTGAGTATATCACATCGTATATACAATATCTAAGGCGAAAATATGAATAAATTATTAATTTTAACTATTCAAATCCAAAATGATCAACAAAGTACGCCAAAGAACCGGACCAGTCGGGTTTCCGTCTGCCGGTTCTTTAATGTATTCTTTTGGACGATAGTATTTATGCTAATTCTAGCTATTTGGGATCGTATAGACCAGATCCACCTGTTCCCCGTTACTGAAGCGGTAAAACCGATAATAGTTGTGAGTATCATCATTATAATACACTTGCCATACATAGATTCCATTCACAACGCCTGGCATGATTCGTTTGATCTCCCCACCGGGAACTTCAGAGCTGAACCGATTTCGAATCTGAGCTTCATTCATGCCGTTCTTTAACAGTTCACCGTGTACTGCATTGGTTCCCGTCACGGGTTTGTTATTCTCATCAAACTTGATCCACACCATGACATCCTGGTTATCCTTATTTTTGCCAATCAGGGTCCAGTATATGTTGTCTCCGCCGTCTTTCTGCCCCCAGACATACTTACGCAGCTCTTCGTGGGACGTAATCCCCAGCTGTTCCTGGGCCGCCTGTATGGCCAACGCCTCTTCCTTGCGCTGATCCTGGGTAACATAGACATAATAACGCTGAAGTCCAAACAGAATCAGAACCAGGAGCAGCAGCGAAATCCATATCCACTTCTTTTTTTTCTTCAAAAGCCGAACTTCCTTTCCCTATGACGATGCTGTCCTTGTAATTAACGGGCAAGCAAACTGTCAAATGCCAGCTGAGACTCACGCAGAATGCGCTCTTCATCCATCGTAAGACATTCGCCATGTTTAACCACTTGTTTACCATCCACCCACACATGCTCCACATCTTTGGCCGAAGCCGAGTAGACCGTATGGGAAATCAGATCCGTATGCGGATAGAAATGGGCCTGTTCGATGTTCAACGCGATGAAGTCAGCCTTCATGCCAACTTGCAGAGCGCCTGTATTGTTCAGGAATATGGATTTAGCACCATACGAAGTTCCAAGCAGAAGCGCTTCCCCTGCCGGCACTGCAGTAGGGTCACCGGACACACCTTTGTGAATCAACGCAGCCAATCTCATCTCTTCAAACATATCCAGGTTATTGTTACTGGCTGGTCCGTCTGTTCCCAGAGACACAGTCACGCCTGCTTTCAACAGATCAGGCACACGCGCAACACCCGAAGCCAATTTCAGGTTACTGCCTGGATTGTGGGAAACTGCTACATCATGCTTTGCGAGAATCTCGATCTCTTCATCATTCAGATGTACCGCATGTGCAACCAGAGATGGACGGGAAAAAAATCCTAGCTTCTCCAGATGTGCGACTGGACGCAGTCCGTAATCAGCCACGTTCTGTTCCACTTCGCGAAGCGTTTCAGACATATGCGTATGCAAAGGCAGATTCAGATCATGAGCAACCTGTACCAGCTTCTCTATGTAATCCGGAGGGCAAGTGTAAGGGGCGTGCGGAGAGATTACGGTTGTAATTCTTCCGTCTGCTTGTCCATTCCATTGACGGGCAAATGCTGCGGACTCTTCGAGCTTGCGCAGTTGTTCTTCTTCTGAGCAAAGCCCGATTACCCCACGTGCCAGAGCAGCCCGAACGCCGGATTGTTCCACCACTTTCGCAACCTGATCCATATGATCATACATATCTAGGAAAGCTGTTGTTCCACCCTTCAACATTTCAAGCACGGAAAGTGATGTGCCCCAATATACGTCTTCAGACGTCATTTTGGCTTCCATTGGCCACATTTTCTCCTGCAACCATACTTGTAACGCCAGATCGTCTCCATGGCCTCTGAGGAGCGACATGGCCGCGTGACCATGCGTATTGATCAGACCCGGCAAGAAGAACAGTCCTTTTCCGTCCACCTTTGTCAGGCTTTCGTCTCCTTCCGGCAATGTCTCACCAATATGCACAATCTTGTCATTCTCAACAACCATAAGACCTTGAACCACGTTCCAATTCGTACCTTCACTCACGGCAAATTTGCCGTTGTGAATTACCCATCTATTTGTCGTCATCTTCCTCGTCGTCCTTTCCATTCTCCAAGTAATAAGCCAGGCTAAGTAGATCCGTCGTAAAATCAGCATGATGAATGCGAATATGCGGCGGGGTCTTCAGGATCGTTGGCGCAAAGTTCAGAATCGCTTCAATTCCTGACTCAATCAGCTGATCTGCAACATTTTGGGCTTCCGTATCCGGAACCGTGATAATACCTATACGAATGTTATCTTTTTTGACCGAATCCGTTAATTCATTCATCGGTTGTACCGTCAAACTGTTGATTTGACTCCCAATTTTCGGACCGTAGGCATCAAATACAGCGACGATCTTCATGTTGTCTTTGAGATAGGCATTGTAATTGGACAAGGCATGTCCCAAATTACCTGCTCCGACAAGAGCTACATTGATCTGCTGGTCTATTTTTAAAATATGGCGGATTTTCTCAATGAGATATGAAACGTCATATCCAATCCCTTTACGACCAAAGTCACCAAAGTAAGCCAAGTCTTTACGAATCTGGGCCGGATTCAAATCCAGCCTCAGTCCAAGTTCTTGTGAAGAAACCGTATTGACTTCCCGCTGATGCAGTTCATTCAAATAACGCAAGTAAACAGGTAATCTACGCACCACGGCTTCCGAAATTTTATCTGATTTCATTCATTGCTCCCCCTTACCAAGGCCACGATAGATAGATGAAAAGATGAGCACCCTGTCTAAAACGATGCAAAATGATTACTGAATTAAACAGGATGCTCCTTGTTATATAATGGATAATTGCTTTAATCGCTTTACTCGCATATCCATGAAACGAATACATGATATTACTCAATTTTACCGCCAATCACTGGCGTCTTGCAATAATGGAAGCTACAGAGCGTATCTGTTATTGTTGCTCTTCGGTTGGTCTCTCGAGCCATTCCGAAATGCGTGGAACTATCTGCTCTGTAAGCATGTGCTCCATTTTGGGACCAGGTAATGAATATAAAAAGTACTTGCCATAATACGCTTCAATAACGCGTGTATCGTATACAATCACAATGCCTCTGTCTTTGCCTGTACGAACCAGTCTGCCAAATCCCTGTTTGAAACGGATGACGGCTTGTGGCACGGATAGCTTCATAAACGGGTTTTTCTTCTGCTGCTGCAAAAGCTCGCTCTTCGCTTCCACTAATGGATGATTCGGTGGCTGGAACGGCAGTCTGACAATTGCAAGGCAGGTCAGAGCCTCTCCCGGAATGTCCACGCCTTCCCAAAAGCTGCTTGTGCCAAGTAGCACCGTTGCTTTAGCATCTTGGAACCGACGTGTAAGCTTGGAACGGCTGCCGCTGTCCACCCCTTGCCCAAGCAAAGAGATATCGTTGCCTGACAAGGCCTCCTTAAGCGGGTCATAGACCTGTCGCAGCATGCGGTAGGAGGTGAACAACACCATCATGCGTCCACGAGTCGCAATAGCCGTTTCCGCAAGCGAGTGCACGAGCATATCCACAAAGTGGGCATCGCCTACACTGCCCTTCACGCTTGGGAAATCACGCGGAATGACAAGCAGCGCCTGTTCTCGATAATTGAACGGTGAAGGTAGCATCGACGTTAACAGACGGTTATTGTCGGCAGCTTCCTGCAAACCCAGCTGTTCGATCATGAATTGAAATGACTTGTCAACGGAGAGCGTAGCCGATGTAAGCACAACGCTTTTCTTTTTATCAAAGAACATATCCTTCAATTGTGCACTGACATCGACAGGAACAGCATAGAGTTGCAGTGATTTACTGCGGAACTGGCCGCTGGCCTCCATCCAGTACACGGTATTGGCATCATCCATCCGCATGAAGAAACGCAGATTATCCTTAATCGTTGCCAAATCCTTGAGCAGACCTGAGATATCCGTAATCAGACTATCGGACTGATAATCGTCCTGATCTTCTTTCACTTCAAGCAGCAGCTTGTCGCCTTTACGAATCAAATCGCCTAGGGTGACATAAATTTGGTTTTCAGCGTCCTGCAATTCCTGCCATTTGGCTGGTTTTTGTGAAGACTTCAGTCTAAGTGAGAATTGTCCTGTCTCGCCTGGAGAAGCATCGCTGCGTTCAGGCAGCAGTCCGAACAATGCATCGCTTAGTCGATCCCACATCTCTTTAACTTCGACAGCAAGCGGGAACATCTGATCAATCATGGAGCCCCACTGTACCGAATTTTCATGACCCGACAATTGAGAACGCAGCATAGGCAGTTGGCCATTTCGGCTATCTTTAAATAGTCGGGTCAGTGTATGAACCAACGTGAAATATTTCATATGAAGACCAAGGTGCTTACCTGCTACGTCCTCCAGATGATGTGCTTCATCAATGACGAGACTTTCGTAGGCTGGCAGCAGCTGATGTGCTGCTTTGACATCCGTAAACAATTTCGAATGATTCGTAATGACGATATCGGAAAGCCCGGCTTCATGTTTGGCCCGGTGATAGAAACATTTGCGGAACCAAGGACAGGAACGTCCAAGACAGGACTCAGACTCACTTTGTACCGTCTCCCAGAAGTCTCCTCCGCGCCCGCTTAGATTAAGCTCCTCGTCGTCTCCAGTCTCCGTCTGAGTAAGCCAGACAATCATCTGAGCCGCTGTAAAATAATCCTCTTTCGGTGTAGCAAATTCACGTTTATTGATTTTATGCTCAAACTTACGCAGACACAGATAGTGCCCACGTCCTTTGAACACCGCTGCCTTGAACGGGAACGGAACCACTTGGGTCAGCATAGGAATATCCCGCTCTCTCAATTGCTCCTGCAGGTTGATGGTATGTGTGCTGACCATCACTTTCTGTTCCTGTTTTACACTTTCATAGATGGCAGGCAGCAAATAACCAAGTGATTTGCCCGTACCTGTCCCAGCTTCGATTAAGAGATGTTTCTCCTCATCCAAAGCTTGTCGTACACTGCTGAACATTTGAGTTTGCGCCTCACGCTCCTCATAATGGTCCAGCGTCTCCTTCAGGTTATCTCTAACCTGATCCATAAACTGCTCAAAACTCACGCCTTCCAGCGGATTACCCTCTCGCTCATCACGTGGTGAGCCTATATCGGTCCAGTCACTCACGTTCAGGGCAAGCTGGCGGTAATACGTATGACCATCCAGATCCTGAATAGGCTCTGCTTCCTTCTCAGAACGCATTCCATCGAAGAACCAACCCAAGTCACTGTCTTCCGGTGCAAACAGGTCACTGAGGCGCTGAATCGTGATTAGAGGCAATGCACGCAGCTCATCGAGACACTTCAGTAATACAAAAGCTGTTGCAAGAGCATCACTGTCTGCCTGATGAGGACGGTCATGCTGAAATCCGAATTCCGAAGACACATAACCGAGTTGATAAGAGCCCAGTGACGGGAACGAGATCTTCAGGAAATCAATCGTATCCAGGATCCGTCCGGTAAATGGCAGATAACCGCATCGATCGAGTGCATTTTGAAGAAAATGAAAATCAAAAGCAACATTGTGTCCAACAAGAACCACATCATCAAGCAGCGGAACCATCTCCATCATCATCTCTTCCAATGAGGGAGCATCCGCCACATCTTCATCGGTAATACCAGTTAACCCCGTAATAAACGGAGGAATCGGTACACCTGGGTTCACATAAGAACTATATATTTGAGTTATGCTGTAGTCATGATCTATGATGGCAAGTCCGGCCTGTATAATCTCACCGTCGGACTGCGTGCCGGTTGTTTCGAAATCCAATACGGCAAATTTCATTGCAATGTACGGTCCCTTCCATTCCAGTCTATGTTACAGCATAGCAAAAAAAAGGGCGTTTGAAAATTAACTGACAAAAAAGGCGGTGTCCCCGCCGCTATGCCAGAGGAGGGAACACCGTCTTAATGCCGCCGAATAGCCCTAATTTAAGGCAGTCAGCTGATTTGCATATTGCAATTTTCCGCTGTTTAAACGACAAGCTTCCATGTTATACAGCGGTTCGGTCAACGATGGGTCATACTGAAGCGCCTGCGCAAATAATGAACATGCACCTTCAGGATTCGCGAGCTTGGCCTCGATACAGCCCAGGACGTTACATACCAACCCTTTCAATCTCGGCGAACCGTTCAGATGCATGATCCGCTGCAAGTGTATTCCTGCTTCCTCGGTTTGTTCCAGGTTGAGATGAGCAAGAGCCAGGTAAAAACGAGTCAATGCACTTTCCGGATAGTCGGTCACAACCCTAGAAAATTGCATAATCGCCTGCGGGTACATTTGCAGTTTGAAATATCCCTGACCGCGACTGAAACACTCCAAATGCAGTTCTGGCAGTGCGGTAACAGCTTCCTGTTCAGGTTCAAGGGAAGCAGGCTTATCCAGTTCCCTTTCCCTCACCTGGCTCATTTTTTCTTCAAACATCAGCCACTCATCAATCATCCCGTCACTCATCCGCTTCAGCAAATTCCACTTTTGCAGCAATTCCTGTTTGCTTAGGCCTTCAGCAGAAGGGTAGCGCTTGATAATTTCATCTAACATGTCGTTCATTTCTGCGAAAACATGCTGGAACATCGATGCATCCCCACCCTTGAAAAAATGGATTAGTGCAGTGACCTGTACTCATTTTTTGTAGAATGGGTCGATTTCATTCCCCTTACCAGTCGATTACATAATCGTCGCATGAACTTCGTGTTTCATCGTTTGCACAGGTTTGTTCTGTCCATCCACAAATACAACGGTAGGCTTGTGATTATTTGCCTCTTCTTGAGACATCATTGCATATGAAATGATAATGACGGTATCTCCAGGCTGTACCAGGCGAGCTGCTGCTCCATTCAAACAGATAACTCCACTTCCACGTGGGCCTGGAATGACATAGGTTTCCAGACGTGCACCATTGTTGTTATTCACAATTTGCACTTTCTCATTTTCCATTAGATCGGAAGTTTCCATTAGATCTTCATCTATGGTAATGCTACCCACATAGTTCAGGTTTGCTTCCGTAACGGTTGCCCGGTGAATTTTGGATTTCATTAGTGTTCTAAACATGGGACAGTACCTCCGATTTTTGCAGCCTTATATTGTCAATCAATCTTGTTTTGCCGAATTTTACTGCAAGTGCGATCAACAGATCGTCACGACCATGAACTTTTTCCTGATCCAAAAGTGGCTCAAGACTTGGAAAAGCCTGAATTTCAGCATAATCAATCACGGCCATTGGTGAACGTTCAATGTTCTCACGCAATATAACGCGGATATCCGCTGCTGTCATTGCCGTCCCTGCATCTACAGCTTCCTGTGCCTCACGCAGAGCCTTGGACAGAACAAGAGCTTCCTTACGCTGTTCTGTGCTGAGGTACACGTTGCGCGAACTAAGCGCCAAGCCATCACTTTCACGAACGATAGGACAAGGCACAATCTCAACCGCCATGTTCAAATCGTTAACCATCTGCTGGATCACAGCTACCTGCTGTGCGTCCTTCATGCCAAAAAATGCACGCTGCGGTTGTACAATGTTAAAGAGCTTTGACACGACCGTAGTCACTCCGTCAAAATGCCCTGGACGAGAAGCACCGCACAAGCGATCCGTTAAGCGGGAAACCGATACGGTCGTTTGTGTAGGCTGTGGATACATCTCTTCAACAGAGGGAATAAATACGATATCCACCCCTTTTGCTCGTGCAGTTTCCACATCTCTAGCTTCATCCCTAGGGTAACTGTCAAAGTCTTCATTCGGACCGAATTGAATTGGGTTTACAAATATGCTCAAAACCACGATATCACTCTGTTGTTTGGCCGCTTGCATCAAACTTGCATGGCCTTCATGAAGAAATCCCATCGTAGGCACGAGTCCTACAACGGACTGTCTGGACTGAATCGACTGACGTTTCAGGCTAAGCTCTTGTCTTAATTCTGCGATTGTCCGTATCACTTTCATACGTTGGTCTCCACCTTTTCTTTGCGATGTCCGTACAATTGATCCAGAACGCCGTCAGCAGCGGTAAATACATGCTCCTGTGCCGGGAACGAGCGATCCTTGACTTCTTTCACATAGGACTCGATGCTGTTGCGAATCAATGTACCTACGTCTCCATACGATTTGACAAAGCGTTTTGGCGTGTATGGGGAAGCATACTGAACCACATCATGGAATACCAGTACCTGACCATCACACCCTCTACCTGCGCCAATGCCAATCGTAGGAATAGACAATTCCTCCGAGATCGCTCTTGCCACTTCTTCCGTGACCAGTTCGAGTACAATGCCGAAAGCGCCAGCTGCTTCAAGCGCCTTGGCTTCGTCCATCAGCCGTTTGGCATCAGCAGCATCCTTGCCCTGAATACGATAACCGCCAATTTGATTCACGGATTGCGGTGTAAGTCCGATATGTCCAAGTACAGGTACACCGGCTTGCACAACCGCTTTTACCGTATCCGCGATTTCAAGACCGCCCTCCATCTTGACCGCTTGTGCATGACCTTCCTGCATCAGGCGACGGACACCTTTAAGCGTCTCATCCAAGCTACCATGATACGTCATGAAGGGCATATCAGCCACGATAAACGTATTTCCCGCACCACGTACTACAGAGCGTGTATGGTACACCATATCTTCGATCGTAACAGGCAAGGTGGAGTTATAACCCAATACCACGTTTCCCAGTGAATCACCAACCAGAATTAGATCGATACCCGCTTCCTCGGCCAATTGGGCTGTCGGATAATCGTAAGCTGTAATCATGCTAAGCGGCACGCCGTCCTGCTTATATTTTTTCATTTTCACAATATTCAATGCTTGTTTGTTTGCCATTTTCGTTATGGCTCCTCTCATCTTTTCAATTTAAACGCAACAAAAAAACCTTTTAGTTTCCACTAAAAAGTCCCGAAAAGTCAAAAAAGAGTCACTTGCGATCGTCCCTTCTGTCTCGGTCCTCTTCGGCTCAGAGCAGAATCCAACAACTCACTTTACTACCATTCTTGCCTTGTCACTGCAACATTTTGAAGCAGAACAAAGCATACTATTGCCGGAGTGCAATTCGGTCTGCATTAGCCGATATCGCCTCACGAACACAGTATACCAAAGTTCTGCCCAAAGTTCACGTCTTAAGTTCATTTTTACGGTGTAAATTCGACAAATTGTTTAATTTACCAATGAAACTTCACCGGAGTAAACCGATACTCGCTCACCGTTTTTCTTCTCCAAAATCAATGCACCAGAAGGATCAAGGCCAATGGCAGTACCTTCGATGATACCCTGCGGATTAGCCACCTTAATTTCACGATTCATGGATACGGACAAAGCTTCCCAGAGCGAAGAGATCACACCGAACCCTTCCTTTTGATACAAAAAATACAAACGCTCCAATTCCGAGAGAATGGCCGCTGCAAGTTTGGTTCGGTCTATGGTTTGTCCGGTCTCCATCTTAAGCGAAGTTGCGATTGTTATCAGATCCTCGGGATAATCCTTAGGATCGAAGTTCACATCCACGCCTATGCCTGCGATACAGTAGCGTAATTCGTGGTCTTCGACGGTTGATTCAAGTAGAATTCCGCATACTTTACGACCATCAATCAAAAGATCGTTAGGCCATTTGATCCCAGCATCAGCACCTGTATATGATCGAATGGCACGACACACCGCCACACCCGTTAATAACGTAAGCTGTGGTGTATTTTGCAGGGCAAGCTCCGGACGCATTAGAACACTCATCCAGATGCCTCGTCCAGGTGGTGAGAACCATTTACGTCCAAAGCGGCCTCGTCCACCTGTTTGTTCTTCTGCCAGCACCACTGCCCCTTCGCCCTGCCCCTGTTCAGCCATGTGCTGAACATCACCTTGGGTGGACAACGTGGAATTCAGAATGATTGCCTTCCGACCAAACACCGTCGTTTCCAATGCCAGCTGAAGCGCTGTGGCATCGATACTGTCCGGTTTCGTGATCAAGCGATACCCTTTGCGAGATACGGCCTCAAACTCATAACCCATGTCACGCAGTTTGTTTACGTGCTTCCACACGGCCGTTCGGCTAATGGAAAGGTTGCGACTAATCTCTTCACCAGACACAAACTCTCCTTCGGCATTCAGTAACATATGTAACAGTTCCTCATGCTTTGTCATCTGCAGCCACCCGCTTTACTTCGTTGGTCAGCATGTCATGCTGATTCGCTATATTTCCAATCGCAGTCTCTCTTAAGAGATGCTTCATTAGTTGTCCCAGCCATGGTCCGCCCTTGCGTCCAAGTAACTGCAAAACGTTCTCACCCGTAATATGCAGATCTTTCAGTTCATTCACCTTCATGGATTGACTCCATGCTGCACCTCGTGATTGTATTAATACGATCTGTTCTTCGTGCAGAACCTCTTGATCCCTCCAACCAGTTGGTAGCAGTTGTTGGATGATGAGCCAGTCCTCTGTTGCCTGACGTCCTCCAGACAGCACAGTTACGATCCATTCTGATCGAAGTGTCTCTTCATCCTTCTGCTCTTGTACGACAGTCTGGATCAACTGTTCGACCTGGAGAACTCCATTAATGCGGGAACGATCGTCATTAGAAAACGTCCATTTTCGAAGTAAAGCATCTGCTTCATCCCTGGTATAATGGCCTGCAATCAGCACAATGGACCAGCGCAATAGAACGTTTTCTTGGTTCAATTGTTCCATATTGGACATGAGGGCTTTATTGAATCGCTCCATGGAGATTGGTGCCTTCACATGCTCCAGTGCCTGGCTACGAAACAGCAATTCCAGACCGCGCAGTGGATGGGGGCCTGCCATCATTTTCACCATTTCGGTACGTACTCTTTCCATGGCGATATGTTGTAGCAGATCCTTTTGTCGAACTAACCCCTTCCAGGTGTTGTAGGCAATTTTGAAATCAAATACTGAAGCAAAACGAACACAGCGAAGCATCCGCAGCGCATCTTCTCCAAACCGTTCTGCCGCCGATCCCACACACCTGACCCGTCCATCCTGAATATCCGATTGTCCACCAAAAGGATCAACGATATTACCGTCACGATCCATAGCGAGAGCATTCATTGTGAAGTCACGCCGCTGCAAATCTTCTTTGACATCCTGCACAAATTGAACGGCAGTGGGTCTTCGATTATCCTTATATTCAGATTCAGTGCGAAAAGTTGTAACTTCAAAGTAAAAACCTCCTGAACGTACAGTAACCGTTCCATGCTGGAGGCCCGTAGGAATACAATCCGCGAACAGTTCCATGACTTGCTCGGGAGAAGCGGACGTGGTGATATCCATATCATCCACGCTACGTTCCAGCAGTTCATCACGCACACAACCACCGACCCAATAAGCTTCGTACCCTGTTTCATTTAATGTTCGCAGTACCTGTTCACTTTGTCTTGCCATTTCATGATCTACCTGTGTCCATTGAACCACTTACTCTCACCCCATAACTACGTGTTGCTTGGTGTGGCTTACACAGATATATTTCCAAGATGGAACAATCCTATCTGACAATCAGCCACAAACCGGCTTCAGATTCGGAACTTCACGTCCCAGCACCCGGTAGTATATTTGTTCATATTCATGCCGAATGGCATCATTACAGAAATCATGATGGGCCCGTCTCAAACATGCCTCTCTGAAGTCTGCTGTCAAACGGTCGTCAGTCAACAAACGAATCGTGTTCTCCGCCATCGATTGCGTGTCGCCAATTGGAGACAAAAATCCGGTCTTGCCGTGCAATACCAGTTCAGGAATACCCCCTGCCTGTGATCCAATAGTAGGTACACCACAAGCCATGGCTTCGAGTGCTACCAATCCAAAGCTTTCCTTCTCAGACGGCAGCATAAGCACATCAGCCATCGAAATGACTTGAGCAATATCATCCTGCTTACCTAGGAAATGAACCTTGTCATTCAGTCCAAGCTCATTAATCTTCCATTGAATCTTCGGCAAGTCCGGTCCTTCTCCAACAAATAACAGCTTGGCAGGTACTCGCTCCTGTACTTGACGGAACACTTCTACCACATCCTGTGTTCTCTTCACAGGACGGAAGTTGGAGATATGCATCAGTATTTTTTCGTGAGGTGCTGCGAAGTCTCTACGCAGACTTGCTGCATCACGTGGATAATAAATTCTTTTATCAATAAAGTTATAGGTCAGATCGATTGGACGTCTTATATCCAGCAACTCAACCGTTTCACGAATCAAATCCTGAGATACGGCCGTAACCGCATCACTCTCGTTGATGGCAAGTCGAATCAAATCCTTCAACGACTCATCCTGCGCCAGCACAGTAATATCTGTTCCGTGTAACGTTGTAACCACCTTTAAGTCCTCACCAACCATTTGTTTTGCCAAAAAGGCACACACCGCATGTGGAACTGCATAATGTACATGTAGCAGATCCAGTTGCTGTGCTTTGGCTACTTGCGCCATTTTCGTGGCCAATGACAGGTCATACGGTGGATAACGGAAGACGTAGTAATCGTTGACCTCAACTTCATGATAAAAAATATTTTTCTGGAATTTACCCAGTCTAAACGGGATACTATTAGCAATAAAGTGAACCTGGTGACCCTGTTCGGCAAGCAATTTGCCCAGCTCCGTTGCGACAACGCCAGACCCTCCGAGGGACGGATAACAGGTAATACCAATTTTTAGCTTTTGATCCATCCGGTGGACGCTCCTTTAATCTCCCGCGTGTGCAGGTTGATGTAATGCAACGGAAATGCAATTGATAAATGATTTATACGAGCAAGTTCGATCGTTTTATGACTTGGCCGCTTGGCCAAATTGATGAACTACATAAGGTGTAATGCTAGCGAATCCTTCTGCAAATGGAATAAGGCTCCGCTGTCCGAGCAAAGAATCCCGAGCTTTCACACGTTCAATATATCCTTGAGTCAGTGGAGTGGCAACTGCGCCTTCTCCCAATTCGAACTGAGATCGATAACTGAGCAATGAATTTTCCTTCTGCTCATAGTGTTCCGTAATATCCACAATCAAATCCGTTGGTCCGATATCGTTAATAAAGTAAAAATACAATTCTTTCACCTGAACTGCGGGCATGTCCGGCATATAGTTTCTAAGCTTGGCATTAAAGACAGCCTCCTGCACCAGTTTGCTGCACATCACATGATCCGGGTGACGATCCTCCCAATATGGCGCAAACACGATTCGAGGGGCATGACGCCGTATCTCGGCAGTCACAGCCTCGATGTGTTCTGGAGTAATATACAGCCCCCGATCAGGCAAACCGAGATTGCTTCGACACGAAAGACCGAGGACGCGGGAGGCTTGCTCCGCTTCCTCGGCTCTGCGCTCTACCGTCCCGTTGGAAGACATCTCCGCCCGGGTCAGATCACACACGCCTACTTTCAGTCCAGCTGCAGTATGTTTGGCAATCGTTCCTGCCATCCCAATCTCTGCATCATCCGCGTGTGCACCAAATATGAGAATGTCCAAACTCATTGAGCATCACCCGAATTCAATCTACCCTCAGGCTTGTATTTATGTACAAGCTCTCTCCAGCCAAAATCACCGCGATCGAGCGCTTTAACGAGAATCTCTGCAGTTGCAATATTCGTAGCAAGCGGAATCCCCTGTACATCGCACAAACGCAGCAAAGCGTTAATATCTGGTTCATGAGGCTGTGCCATCAATGGATCACGTAGAAAAATAATCAAATCCATCTCATTTTGCGCAACCAAGGCTCCGATCTGTTGATCCCCGCCCAGTGGACCGGATTCAAACCGATGGATCTGTAAAGAGGTTCCTTCCATAATGCGAAGACCTGTTGTACCTGTCGAGTATAGTTGATGGTCTGTAAATACATTTTCGTAGGCTGTCACGAAGTTAACCATCTCTTCTTTTTTGCGATCATGGGCAATAAATGCAATTTTCAACATGACAATCTCCTTTTAGTGTGTGTTCAAAAGTTGAATTTTTGAACTACCTCTTTTAGTCGATAAAGTGATCAAATCCGTAGATAAGTCCTGTATATTCCATAACCTTCTGTACACCAATCTTAACACCAGGCATATAACCTGCACGTTCATAGGAGTCATGACGAATTTTGAGGGATTGGCCAAAGTCTCCAAATACCACTTCCTGCTGGGCGAACACTCCCGGCAACCGTACGCTATGAATTCGGAATCCATTATAATATCCGCCACGCGATCCTTCGATCGTCTCTTCTTCATTCGGATTACCCTGACGAAGTTCCTCGCGGTTTGCTGCAATTAGCTCGGCTGTTTTGATTGCTGTACCCGAAGGAGCATCCAGCTTCTGATCCCCGTGATATTCGATGATCTCCACATTCGGCATATGTTTGGCAGCCTGTGCGGCAAATCTCATCATCAGAATAGCACCGATTGAGAAGTTCGGGGCAATCAACCCTCCAATGCCTTTGTCCTGACACTGCTTGTCCAGCTGTTCGATCTGCTCCGGCGTAAAGCCGGTAACACCCATAACAGGTCTTACTCCGTGACGAATGGCAATTTCTGTATGGGCAAAGGCATATTGAGGGACTGTGAAGTCCACCATAACCTGCGGTTTAGTCTCTGCAAAAGCCATCTCGATATCATCGGTCAAAAGCACCCCACATTCGGGTAGACCGACAAGTGTTCCGGCATCCGTGCCTACTCCGGAGCGGTTGACCGCTGCGGCGAGCTCCAGTTCAGGATCTTGAAGCACCAGTTTCACTACTTCACGGCCCATCCGGCCAGCCGCTCCGATTACGGCAACTCTTATTACTTCACTCATCTTGACTGCATCTCCTCACTATGTTGGTTCATTTGGTTGAATCCAGTTCAAATGATTTCCATCCCGTTATGAAATGGCATCTTATTGAATGGATTTCATACGCTGCTTAATTTCCTGTAACAATAGATGCAGTTGATCATTCTGCGGGTCCAGCAACAATGCGTCACGAACGGAACGGGTTGCAAGGTCGAACTCATTCAGATCGCTGTAAGCAAGAGCAAGCATGATATGCGCTTCCACATATAACGGGTCAAGTTTAACCGCCTGTTTCAGCAGATCGGCCGCCTGCACATATCGTTCATGCGTTCCGTCTCCTGCCTGCTCAAGCAACACCTTGGCCTGAAGGCTTATCTGTTTGGCTTCTAGGGTCTGTAAATGCAAAACATATTCCTCTATCCCCTGTGACAGTTCAACAGCCTTACGCGCATATTCAAGCGCTGGAGCCAAGTGTTGACTGCGGGCATGTGTAATGGAACAACGATAATAGAGCTCCGCATGTTCCGGGTGAGCATCAATGGCAGATTCGAACCAACGAATCGCCTGCTCAAAATCATTTTGCAAAATACAGCGGTACGCATGCTGCATATACTCTTCCGGTTTCATCATCCAAGCTGTCCCTCCCTCATTGAGGTGATGGTACAGCATATGTAATCTACGCCTAATCGGTGTTTTTTGGCGTCCACCGATTTGCATCGCGTGTGTTAAATTTATGCATGACTTTGTCGTGCGCCTCTGCCAGGTCGATCCCGAGAGAATTAGCAAAACAAATCGTGATAAATAAAATGTCACCGAGCTCAAGCTCAATGGAATTGTCTGCTTCGGAAGATTTTTTCGGTTTTTCACCGAACTCGTGATTCACTTCCCTTGCAAGCTCTCCCACCTCTTCAGACATACGGGCGAGCATGGCCAGCGGGCTGAAGTATCCTTCTTTGAACTGGGAAATATACAGATCAACCTCACGCTGCATTTCTGCAATGCTTTTCTCCATGAGAACGGATTCTCCTTTTGAAATTGTGTCGTATTTGTTCCTAATATATCAGTTATTTAGATTCACTTCCACCATCATAAACGACAAATCATTTTTAAAGAATCGATAAACAGGTATACTAAGATGGGAATGATTGCTTTCTCATTCTAATTTGTAAAATGGAGAGGGAACTTATGAGCACTTCCAAAACCTGGGTTCAATTCAAATTGATTCTCCCCATCCTATTGGGTACGGCATTATATGCCTTTGGACTTCTGTACTTCATCATCCCCAA
Source organism: Paenibacillus sp. O199 (assembly GCF_001636635.1). Lineage (NCBI taxonomy): Bacteria > Bacillati > Bacillota > Bacilli > Caryophanales > Paenibacillaceae > Paenibacillus > Paenibacillus sp. O199. Next base: position 56,024 of record NZ_LGRP01000018.1, on the reverse strand, counting down.
CCAGCTCATGGAAGGCGGCGTAACCGGGATTACGGTCCTGCTAAATTATGCATTCAACATCTCTCCTTCGCTTACAACCTTGGTTGTTAATATTCCACTCTTTCTGGTGGGGCTTAAGATTTTGGGCGGCAGACAGATGATCTATACAGGCGTGGGCATAGGAGCACTTACGGTGTTCCTGTGGTTATTTGAAAAAATGATTCATCTTGGTTGGATTGAACCGCTGCATACCCAGAATGATCTTTTACTTGCAGCACTTTACGCTGGAGTTACATTGGGAGCAGGGCTTGGCATCGTATTCCGCTGGGGTGGAACGACAGGTGGCTCTGACATCATTGCCCGCATTCTTAATCGAAAATATGGCTGGAGTATGGGACGTGTACTATTAGGTATCGATTTCATCATTATTGGTATCTCCCTCGTCTACATCCCCAAAGAAAAAATACTGTATACCCTTGTAGCTGTGTTTATCGCTTCTAAAGTGATCGACTTCATTCAGGAAGGAGCCTATTCGGCTCGCGCATTTATGATTATCAGTGACCATGCACCTGAGATTGCAGATTTGATTACCCGTGATATGGACCGCGGTGTAACGCTCATTCCCGCCATTGGTGCATATTCGAAGCAGGCCAAACATGTTGCTTACTGTGTCATCTCCAGGCAGGAATTCCGACGTTTGCAGACGATTGTGCGTTCGGTTGATCCTAGAGCATTTGTTATTATTAGCGATGTGCATGATGTACATGGAGAAGGGTTTAAGGAAAGTTGACCTTTTACTTCTACAAAAAAGAAAACCTCTCTCCCCAAGAGAAGGCCACGGAATGGCCTGCCTTGTAGAAAGAGGTCTTTGTCATATCGTGATAACAGTAATGGCTTAACGCCGAAAAGGAAAAATCCCTTGTTGCTGTGCCCGATATTTACGATAACCCGCATAACTTAGCGTTGCTATGATTATGGAAGTAATGAGCAATCCGGCTGCCCTGCGATTGGGCCCCTGAACAAACGGTACGAAGGCACTTTCGTCCTTTTCCCGACCAAACAACTGGTTCACCAACTCTTCACCGTGGGTTACCATACTCTTCAATTGTGCGATGTCAGTCTGCTTGGCCGCAGTCAGACCCTTGGTATGAGACAACCAGGCGTCCAGTTGGGCGATCTGGTAAGGTTCACGGCGGATCATCGCCGCAGGCCGGATCGTCTCGTAATGCTCCTCCAGCAAGGCGTAGCGGCTTGCTATTATTGCCGAACTTAACTGTTGATCTGCCGCGGTTGATAGCGCATCAATATCATTTTTTACGATTTTATAATACTGGAGCCATAAAGGTTTGGCCGGGTTCGCAAGACTGTCTGCCGCAAGTCGAAGTTTGGCAGAGGCCTGCTGCAGAGATGCATCATCACTTTTCACCCTGACCGCAGCTTCTTTCACTTCAACAATGGTCTCGGATAGGGCATGAATGCCTTCTACTGTCGTCTGACCCTCAAAGGATATATGCTCCAGACCTTTACTGATTCGCAAAATACTGCCTCTAACCTCTTCAATATCATTCTCCAAGGCATGTCGATACAGCAGGGCCGCTTCTTCATTTAATTGCTGAATTGAATTTTTGGCTAATACTTGCTGATCTGTATTTCCGTTCGCACCTGTACTTTCCGCTGATACGCTGTATGACAAGTTCGTCCAGAACAGTAGAGTCATGAACGACACCACCATAAATCCAGTTTTGATCCTGAACGTTCTCTTCATGGACATCCCTCCCACCATCAATGTATGGCGGGCCGGAGTTCCTTAGAACAAGCTTACATTAGGAAATCAGGTCCGTTTGGCCTGTCTCAATGCAAGCCATGCACAGAGAATGCTCACAAGCGTCAGTCCAACGGTGAAGTTGCGTACACCATCCAGATGGTCCATCAGCGATGCGGGCAGCCAAGGGAAGATGTCATAAGTATAATCCATCGTATCGTTTAACAGCGTCCATAATGCAGCGATTACTAGAGCACCCCAACGGAACCCAAAGAACCGCACATACAGCAGAGCCTCAATAGCCATGGCGCTATGCGACGCAATTAACATCCAATCCTGCCAGTTCTGTGCGCCCCCCTGCATCCAGCCTGCAAAAATGATGGAGACTGCCCAAACACCGTATTTTACCGAAGTAACCACAGCAAGCGCCTGTATGACATGTCCAATCTGATTCAGAAGCATCGATTTCGGCTTGTACAAAATCCACAACAAGGATAGTGTAAAAAACAGACTCGCCGTCGGACTGTCCGGCACAAACACAATTTGCCATAGTGGTTGCTGTGCCAGCGTATATTCCAATTGATCCCCGTACCATATGTATCCATATACTGTTCCTAATGCATTACACCAAAAAAGAAGCCACAGGAAATAACGGTTCGTTAGAAATTCCCGGCTCCAAAAATACGATAAAGCCACATTCTCTGCCCCTTCCATCATATGTGTTCTGCGTTCCAAAGATAGGTTTTGCGAAAAACGCCTCAAAAAAACCTGACCGCATAAACGATCAGGTTTCATTGCTTATTTCGATTTTACTGTTCTGCCTTCTGTTTCGCAAGCCATTCTGCCAGGTGATTAATGTCATCATCTGTCAGCCCTTGAGCAATGGCGTTGTCGTACTGAGCAGGCATACTGTTATATCCTTCTTTGATAATCGTCAGGATTTCTTCCTGGCTGTGTTTGTCGCCCACACCCCGAAGCGAAGGTCCTCCTGCTCCCTTCATATCAGCCGCATGACATCCGATACATCCGGCCTTTTTGAAGGTTTCCATTGCAGGGTCATCCTTCTCAACGATCGCCACTTCTTCTTTTTGACCTGCCGCATTGGAGGTAGGCAGACCCTGCGCGTGTTTCTCACGCGCTTCTTCTTCACGCTGAATATGTTCCGGCTTCTGGCCGCTTGCTTCCAACTCATGCGAGTAGTGTGTCCATGCAACATTGGTCAGGTAGAAAACGGCCATCACCGATAGAATCATAAGTGATGATGCAATCGGACGTTTGTAGAAACGCCGCTCCTTGCCTGTATCGAGAAAAGGAGCGAGTAATAAAGCGCCGAAAGCAACTCCACTGACTCCAAGTACCCCGAGCAGGACATAATCACCTGAGGCATATGGGTATTTCAAATACTGATACAGAAAAAGGAAGTACCAGTCTGGCATCGGGATAACCGATGCACTTGGATTGGCCGGATAGCCCAATGGTGCAGGTTCCGAAATCGTTAATACCAGAATACCAACCAGTACAACAACACCAACCATCCATTCCTTCAGCAAGAAGTTAGGAATAAAAGCCTCTGATTTGCCGGGATACGCCGTGTAATCCGGTGGAGTTATAAACCCCGCGCCTTTACGGACGCGTGAGTCCCCGACGAAGATAATCTTTTCCTGGTCATCTGACTTGTGTCCGTGAGCCATGTCGATTCCTCCCTTCTCAGATTATAGTGGTCCCGAAATGCCCTGTCTGCGGATCATAATAAAGTGACCGACCAGAAGCACCAGAAGCACAGCCGGAAGGAAGAAGACGTGCAGGGCAAAGAACCGTGTTAACGTCTGCGCACCTACAATAGTTCCGCCTTGCAGGAATTCCTTAATGATCGGCCCCAGCCAAGGAACCGTATTCGCAATCTCTAGAGTAACCTTGGTTGCAAAGTATGCTTTGTTATCCCAAGGCAACAGGTACCCGGTAAGCCCGAGACCCAGCATGACAAAAAAGATCAGCATGCCGACAACCCAGTTCATCTCACGTGGTGCTTTGTAAGAGCCGGTAAAGAATACACGCATCGTATGTAAGAACATCATAACGATAACCAAACTGGCTCCCCAATGGTGCATCCCGCGTACAATTTGGCCGAAGGCTACTTTGGTCTGCAAATACTCGACACTGGCGTAAGCATTAATAATATCAGGCACATAATACATGGTCAGGAACATCCCTGACAAAATTTGAATAACAGTGATAAAGAACGTCAATCCACCAAAGCAGTACACGAATGCGGAAAAGTGATGAGCCGGGTTTACGTGCTCTGGAACTTCATGATCCGCAACGTCCCTCCAAATTGGCGTGATATCGAGACGCTCGTCAATCCAGTCATAGACATTTTTAAACATCTGCGTTCACGCCTCCTATTTGACTCGGGTGTTCGGAACAATGTCGCCCAGATAAACCCAACCCTGATCTTCCTTAACCACATACTCATCCAGCGGCTTCGGGGCTACGGCAAGATTCTTGCCTTCTTTGGTATAATGCGCACCATGGCACGGACAATGATATTCGTCGGGATACTGCTTATCACTGTTCCAACCTACGGTACATCCCAAATGTTTACAAATGGGTGAAAGCGCATAGATTTTGCCCTGTTCATCTTTCCTGATCCAGGCGATTAACGAAGCATTGCTCAAATACCAACCGTCTTGCTGTTTCACTTCAAACGTAAATTCTTGAGGTTCATTCGTAATTTTGCTGATTTCCGCTACTTTGACAGAGGTGCCTTCTCCCTTGTGCTGCAAAATCGGGTCCACCGCAAAACGGACCATGGGAAGTATTGCACCGGCGGCCATGTAGGCTGTAGCTCCACCAAGCGTGTACGTCAAAAACTGCCTGCGTGACATTTCCATGCGGCTTGGCAATTTCATCGAAGCTTCGTGCTGGTCATGCTCACTGCTCATACTGTCTCCAACCCCCTTTTTCAGCCAACTCTCTTAATCGTTTTCATTATCAGAAATTCCACGACTTACTAGAACATACATAATCATATAGTAGCCCTAGAACACCGTCAAGAATTTGTCACACATTTTTAAGGTTCATTTGTAAGCGTTATTAAAAAAGTGTTGGTAAATTGTCACATTTGTCACAGGTAGGTCATCTTTTCCATAACTCACGGATTTTTTCCCCGACAAAACGCGAAATCCCTTCTTCTCCAACCTCTTGAATTAAAACAGAACGACTTAATACCAAATCTGCAGAAGTAATTTGGGTCTGTTCCATCACACCATCAGATGACATTATAACCACATATTTGAAACCGGAAGATTTGAGTTGTTCGGATAAGGTATTTAATGCCATTGACATATCCGGACACGCATAATGGAATGCAGGGTAAGTCATGATACGCCCTTTAAACGGAATCTCCACTAGATCCAAAAAATCTCTAAGCCGCTCCAACGCTTCAGTTGCTTCAACTGGAGACTGCTTGCCCGTTAGGGCTGTATATGGAATAAGGCATGTATCCAGATAGAGTTGCAGTTCCGCCCAGCTGTCTTGAGTCATCTCACTGAATTTCAATTCCCTAATTCCCCTCTCTATCCATTTTATTCCCATATTATATATGAGCTTATATTATAAATCCAGAGATTGATACTTTTTCCGTGCAGGAATGGTCGTGAACGCAAAAAAGAAATGCGTGTTTCACGCATTTCCTGTGTTATATATTTATTTTTACATGCTCATCAGTTTATGGCCTTCAGTTCATCCGTCAGATTCCGGAAAGCTACTTCGTCTCCGGTAGCCAATGCATTATCGATTTCCATATACAGCTTCTCGCTGCGCTGTTTACGAAGCGCGTCGTCCCACACCATCTCAGCAGCCAGCCCCAACATGACTTCATACGTAACTTTCATTTTATCCAATAGGATGCACCTCCAAAACGGATTTAAGAGCTCCTATACTCCTTTCCTTTGGCAACATAACCTAGTGTAGTTCTCGACATCCGCTCAAGATCTGCATCAGTCAACTCACGTATCACTTTGGCTGGTGTGCCCAAAGCAAGGGTATAGGGCGGAATTTTAGTATTTTCAGTAACAACAGAACCGGCCCCGATCAGCGTATATTCACCAATTTCGGCTCCATTGAGAAGGATAGCGCCCATACCAATCAGCGAACCTGTTCCGATACGACATCCATGGATAATCGCAGAATGCCCTACCGATACATCGTCGTCCAAAATCAAAGGTTGATCCGTGTTGACGTGTCCAACAGCATTATCCTGTATATTACAGCGCCGTCCAATCACAATGGGTGCCAGATCGGCGCGCAGCACAGCATTGAACCAGATCGTAGATTCTTCACCCATTGTCAGATCACCTATTAGTTTGGCGCCTTCAGCCATATATACCGAAGGGTGTAACTGTGGTTGCATACCTTTGTATGGAATTATCATAAGTATCACTCCTTAATTTGGGAGTGATTTTAGCAACTTGTCCTTCACTTGTCAAACATAACGGGGGTAATATCCCCGGATAGCGAGCGACAGGATGACGCAAGGCGTGAACCCCATGCTGTCATTTGTACTGTTCGCCCATCTGCATGCTCTCCAATACGAAGCATGCCTAGATGCAGCATCATTTTGAGTATCCTGTTGTCATAAATCGTCTCTGCAGTGTCATAATAGAACGGCTGAATGTAGGGACCAATCTGTCGGAACAAAGACTCTGCTGTGGACCAGCTAGCTGCACATTCCCCTGTCCAGTACACAATGGAGGACAGATTGGGAATAGCACCTTTATAAAGTCTTAACCAAAACCGAAATAGCTGTATCATCTCAGCTGTTTTCTCTGCCCCCAGCTTGTCTTCACCGGAAGGTGACAATTTCAGCGAGCCCTGCTCCTCGCGGACCAGACGATGATGAAAAGCGTAGTCATAGATGAACGCAAATCGGTCGGGGTAGTCTTTGAACGAACGACCGTAACCGAATCTCCATCCAGCCTTACCCACCAGCGCCTCACTTACATGCAAATGCTCCATGATCTGCTGCTGAGAACGACGATACATCATGCCTTCTGCGTTTAGTGCTATTTCATGCTGCTGGACAAATTGTAGAAACAGTTTCAGATCATCTGCGAGTAGATGGTATTCATCCCGGTAAACGGGAGGCTCGCTCGTCTGTGCAATGCCGGCTTTCAGGTGAGTGGATAACACATCCCGAAATCTCAATTGCAAATCCTGGGGTACCTGATACAGATACCTGGTCTGTTGAGTTGTGCCATTGAACAACCATCCACTCTTCGTGAAGCGTACGATAAGATCACGTGGACTGGCTCCAGCCTCGCTATCTTTTTTATCCATCGATTGACGAGCAATGGCGACAAGTTCCTCCATACCGAAGTATTGACGGGCATCAAACAGCAAGTTGTTCAAAAATCGCAGATCTACCTGGTTTAGTTCACGAACCTGCTGCTCAAAAAAAGGTCTGCTGCCCAATGTAGTGAGAATACTCTGGATGAGTTCATGTTTGGAATTGGGCTTACACTCGCACTGGTAATAGTCTGCTATTCGATTAAGCTGGCCGATATCGGCAAAAGTAAGCATATCCGCTAGATTCATGGGTCCATCGCCTCGCCCTTGACTACTTTTTGGCTGTTGATTCGGGGCCTGGAGTAGTTTGGTTTTGTAAATATCGTTGACGGAATTCCCATGATCTAAACCTCTTTTTTGCAAATCTTTTATGTTTTAACCATACTATGCCCGAAGTTGCCCGCTCAGAAGAAGAATGAGAGGTTCAAAATCATATAGAATGACAGTTATAAATTGCTATAACGCAAAAAAAACAACCTGAGTTAATTACTCAGGTTGTTTTGCCAGATCCAATGAAAGGTGTCTTGTACAGTTATAAAGCAATGGTCTCCAATCTTCACGTTCCTTCTCCAGGATCGTAAGCGACAGGTTTCCAATTCGTTCCGTATAGCGGTCTTTATACAAAGCTGATAGCAGATTGGCTAAAAAAGCGCCATGGGAGACAATCAGCACATTTTGGTCCTGATGAGCCTCCCATAAATCCTCCAGAAAGCCCAATGCACGTGTCTGAATATCAGCAATCTGTTCCTGCCCCAAATCAAGCGTCTCCCAGGAAGCGCCCCAGCGAGCAACACGCTCTTCGGACGTCAGACCTTCAATCTGACCAAAGGCACGCTCCTTCAAGCGTGCATCTGGCTCCAGTAAAGGAACATTCAATAGCCCGGAGATAATCTCTCCCGTCTCCTGAGCCCTAGACAGCCCGCTCGTAATGATGTGGTCCCAGCGATACTCTTCGGTAAGCAAACGTCTACCCAGACGCTCAGCTTGCTCACGACCTTCTGCATTCAGAGGTATGTCTGTCTGTCCCTGAATACGTCCTGCCGCATTCCAGTCGGTTAGACCGTGACGAATAAGCCCGATCCGCATCTCATCCCTCATTTCTCTATACGGTGAACGAAAGCCTTACCTAAGCACGTGCACCTTGTTTGCGTTTGTTCGTTGTACGATGCATCCGTCCAAGAGAGAACAGAGCCATACCTATTGCAAGCAGCGACAACGCCATCCAGTACTGAGGATACGCTGGGCCCATGCTCACAACGAAGGGCTCAATAATACTGCCTCTGTCCGCTCCCGTCATGTTGTACTTGTACAATCCGGAGGAAGAAGGCTCACTGCCCGCTACTCCTGTCTCCAAAATGCCCGTAGAGACCACGTTGGTCTGCTCAGCTTCTGATACGTCTGGCTTAAACATCGCCATGTACAGAAAGCTGCATAAAAAAATTGCCAGGAACGCAGCAATCCACAAAGACATATGCTTGCGGATTACAGCAGAGAAACGATTAACCTTTGCCTCTTCCGGCAGTAGCCATGGAGACTCCGCATAGATCCGGTCCATAACATTACGGTTCACTTTCTCTGCTTGTTGTTCTGTCACTGGGACCGGTATGCTGTGCATCAGAATTTGAGCTTCTTCCCACACCTCAAATTGCTGCGAGCAATCTTCACAACCAGCGAGATGAGCATGAAATGCAATTCGCTGAGGATGAGCTTCCGGCAAGTCCCAGACCAGTGCAAACAGTTCCTGGGCTTCATTGCAATTCATCTGTTCTTCATCCCTTCATATGGCTCGTAGACCGGTTCGAAGAAATAAGGTTCCAATTGAGTTTTTACGCTTGACCTTGCTCTGAACAATAACGATTTTACAGAACTGACGCTCTGCCCAAGAATATTTGCAATCTCCTGGTAATCTAGTTGATCATACTCTCGGAGTATAATGGCAGAACGCTGCTTCTCCGGTAAATTGTTAATTGCATCCCTAACCAGCATCACCCGCTCACTGCGCAATACAGCATGCTCTGGCGCATTCTCAGAAGGAGCAACAGGTACAATACCGCTCTCTTCAAGTGGAACACTCCCACTACGCTGTTTGCGAAGCTCACTCAGTACCGTATTTCTCGCAATGGTATATAACCAGGTTGAGAATGAGGCATCCACCTCTCGGAATGAGTGCAGACTGCGGAACGCCTTATAGAAAGTCTCAGAACAGAGATCTTCCGCAAGCAGCTCCATATTAGAACTTTTCAACATATGATATACGAAAGCCAGTATTTTACGCTGATAACGACTCATCAGCTCGGAATATAACTCCAGGTTACCTTCCTTGATCTCTCGAATCAACTGGGAATCCGTCATTTGAGTGCGACCCCTCCTCGCCCATCCATGTGCTTCTCCCCGTTCGACTCTATCCATGTATTACCGAACAGGCACAAAAAAGTTGCGGTTTTCACCGCATAAAACAGCGTTCAGCGCCAAAACAGGCCTTCCCGCCAAATTCCCCTATGTAATGGCAATTTCCCCAACGTTTCTACATTAACAGTATTTATTGTACAACGGTCTGCATCGTCCTGGCAAATCCATGGCTTCCATTGAAGCCCGACCAGTCATTATTATGCGGCCATTTTCTCGTCCATGACTTCAATTTGATCCCTTTTGTGAAGCCACTCTTATATTGGACGAACGAAGGCCTCAAAAAGTTTGTGTGAATAAAGAATTAATTCAAAATTTCAGTTCCTAATGAAGATCTATTCCACTTTGATGCAAGGATTATATTTCCTTAATTTACGAATGTTATAATTAATTCAAACAATTTTACTCAAAGTGTTGACAAAATGAAAACGGATACATATAATAAAAGTACAGTATGGTTTCTCTCCACTCCTATCCAATAACTGTATTGCTCCACGTGAGCAATGGCCGCTTATGTAAGCGGTCTTTTTTTTGTCCTTTTTTAGAACATGTCCTGTAACAGTTAGTTTTCAACACAAAGAAAGAGGGCCTTCGCCCCCTTCTAAAAACCTAAATCCACACTTGATACCCTAGGGAATCCAGCAACGTTTTGGCCCGTTCCATCTCTTCTTCTTGCCGGAACGACAAACGCATAATGCCCGGTACATCGACCCGGTTCTCAATAATCTCCATGTTGCTTAAGTTAATATCATTCGCCCCAAGCTCGGTGGCAATCTTGCCGATCATCCCCGGTGCATCCTGTACATCCGTATACAGATCAAACAACGACGAGATCATGCCTTTCCGTCGTTCTGGCAGCACACTGCGGAACTCGCGTGCCTGACGAAACGCCTCCTCAATGCCCTCACCATTTTGTTGCTCCAGCATTTCGGTGAAAGCCGTCATCTGGCCGTTCCAGTCCTTCAGCAAGCCCAACAGCACCTCACGGTTGCTCAGCAGAATATCTCTCCATACAATGGCATCACTGGAGGCAATCCGAGTAATATCCCGGAAACCGCCTGCAGCTAGCATTTTATACAAAGGGTTCGATTCATTATATTCGCGCACCTGGTTCACCAGCGCAACTGCAATAACATGTGGCAAGTGACTAATCGCCCCCACAATGTCATCGTGCAGCAGCGGCTCTACACGTACAATCTGGGCACGTGTATACGCAAGAAGATCAGATAACCTGTCATAAGCTTCCTCAGGTACATATTCTGAAGGGGTCAAGACATAGTATGCATTCTCGAATAATACTGCCGAGGCTGCATCTACACCTGCACGCTCAGATCCGGCCATCGGATGCCCGCCGATAAAGTATGCGTCACTCATGCGGACATGCTCAGCACAGGCTGCGATGGACGCCTTTGTGCTTCCTACATCCGTAATAATACATCCCTTTTTCAAGGGAAGCTTGGCCAATTGTCCAAAATAGGATTCGAGCAGCCCAACAGGTACGCACAAAAAAATAAAGTCGGCATCCTGTACCGCTTCCTCCAGAGAGAGCGTAGCATCATCCACTACACCACTCGCTATGTACTTGTCCTTCAGTTCAGGCAGGTGGGCATAGCCCATCACCGTTACACCAGGCTTGCCTTTGAAGCAAAGCGCCAATGAACCGCCGATGAGCCCTACACCGATCATTGCAATTTTTAGTTTCATGGGTCCTCACTCTTTTCATCGCCAGATTTAAGGGCGTGCTACCGCCTTCTCAGCCAGCGTGTTCTCCAGTGCCGTGACAAACGCACGGTTCTGTTCTGATGTTCCTACGGACACACGAATGTATGTTGGATATACATGGAATCCAGGACGAACAATAATGCCTTGTTTCAATAGCGACTGAAATGCCGTTGCAGAAGGCATCTCCAGATCAACCATGATGAAGTTACCCTGCGAAGGGAAAAACGGCAGTTCTAACCGTGTGAACTCATTTTGCAAATACGCTCGTTCTACTGCATTACGCTCCGCACATTCTTGGACAAAAGCCTGATCCTCAAGTGCAGCTTTCGCCGCAGCCTGACCGAATCGTGAAGTATTAAACGGCTCACGCACGCGGTTGATCAGATCGATCACTTCCGGGCGTGCAATACCGTATCCAATACGCAATGAAGCCAGGCCGTAGATTTTGGAGAATGTCCGCAAAATGACCAAGTTAGGATAACGCTCAATCATAGAGACACTTTGTGGATACGCCTCATCCGTTACGAATTCATAATAGGCTTCATCCAGCACAACCATGACGTGAGAAGGTACACGATCCATAAATGCCGTCAATTCCTGCTCAGAGATAATTGTACCCGTTGGATTATTGGGGTTACATACCCAGACTGCTTTGGTCTTATCATTGATTTGTGCCAGCATGGAAGTTAGGTCATGAGTTCCATCTTTAAGTGGCACTTCAATGCTGACAGCACCCTCGATGTCAGCGTTACTTTTGTATACAGAGAACGTCTGGTCAGCCATGATGTTCTCGTCTCCCGGGAGGAAGAATGCACGAGTGATCAACGCAATGATTTCATCCGATCCACAACCAAAGATCAGATTATCCCGTTCTACCCCCAGATGCTTCGCCAGCACTTCAGTCAGTTCCGTGGAACTGCCATCCGGATATATGCTTACATTGACCAGCTCTCTGGTGATCGCTTCAAGTGCAGCAGGCGAACTTCCATATGGATTTTCGTTGGAGGCCAGCTTGATCACTTGCTCCAAACCCAGTTCACGTTTCACTTCTTCAATCGGTTTGCCCGGTTTATATACAGGCAGATTGACAATCTGGGACTTCGGTTTCAACCCGACCGCCTCCTTTTATTGAAATAGTTATGGACATGCCTCAGCCTGTGCTGAGCATGCCCCGGGGATGTAACATCATTTAATCCCTATCCTTTTAATTGTGCCACAAAGTTGCGAATTTGCAACAGTCCCGCCTGACGCGTATCCGGGTTTCCAAGAAGAGGTATAGCTTCTTCCACCTGACGAACGATAGCACTACCAACAACAACACCATCACAGATGCGGGAGAAACGAGCTACCTGCTCGTGACTGGAAATGCCGAAGCCAACAGCGACAGGAATATCTGTCAGGCTCTTTACAGTTTCAATGAAGCTCTCTACCCCATCGAAAAAGGAAGCTCTCTCTCCCGTGACACCCAGAGAAGAGACACAATAGATGAAACCACGTGCTCCCGTGACAATACGCTCGATTCTCGCGTTGGACGTAGGGGCTACAAGCGGAACCAAATGCACACCTGCAGCATCCGCACGGCGTCGCATATCCTCGGCTTCCTCAATCGGAAGATCCGGGATGATCATGCCGCTGATCTCATGTTTGACCAACTCGTCAAAAAATACATCCAATCCCGTCTGTAATACTGGATTATAGTAGGTGAACAGGACAAAAGGCATTTTCACACCCTCCGCACGCGCTCTTGCTGCTGTCTCCATACAAGTCCGAATCGTGATCTGACTTTTCAATGCACGCTCGGAAGCTCGCTGGATTACCGGTCCATCTGCGAGCGGATCAGAATAGGGAACACCGAGTTCCAAAATGTCTGCCCCCGCCTGTTCCAATTCCTTAATGATTTCCACCGTGGTGTCCACATCTGGATCTCCAACCGTAAGGAATGGAATAAGTGCTGTCCGGTTCTGTTCTTTCAATTGTTGGAAGGTCTGGTCCATCAGGTTCATGCCAAGTCCCCTCCTGTGTATTTCATAATGGATTCAACGTCTTTGTCACCACGACCGGAAAGACAGATCACAACAATATCATCAGCGCTGAGTTCAGGCGCAAGCTTGACAACCTGCGCAACAGCATGAGCTGACTCCAAAGCGGGAATAATGCCTTCTGTTCGGCTCAGCAACTGCAAGGCATCCAATGCCTCCTGGTCCGTAATCGGAACATATTTTGCACGTTTAATATCTTTGAGATAGGAATGCTCGGGACCAACACCCGGATAATCAAGTCCCGCTGAAATGGAATGAGCTGGCTGAACCTGTCCATATTCATCTTGCAGTAAATAACTCATCGAACCCTGGAATACACCGTGTGTCCCTTTGCTCATCGTAGCCGCATGGAACTCGGTGTCCACCCCTTTACCTGCTGCTTCAACTCCAACAAGCTTCACATCCTGATCGCCAATAAACGGATAGAACATACCGATTGCATTACTTCCGCCTCCTACAGCTGCAACAATCACATCTGGCAACCGTCCTTCAATCTCCTGAATCTGGCGCCGTGTCTCATCACCGATCACTCGCTGGAAGTTACGTACCATCATTGGATACGGATGAGGACCGACTACCGATCCAAGCACGTAGAAGGTATCTTCCACATTACTAACCCAGTAGCGGAGCGCCTCGTTTCCTGCATCTTTCAATGTGCGCGTGCCAGATGTCACCGGAATGACTTCCGCCCCAAGCAGCTTCATCCGAAATACGTTCAACTGTTGCCGTTGCGTATCTTCTTCACCCATAAACACTTTACATTCAAGCCCCAGCAATGCAGCAACTGTTGCGGTGGCAACGCCATGCTGTCCTGCACCTGTTTCGGCGATGACTTTCTTTTTTCCCATCCGCTTAGCCAGCAATCCCTGTCCAATAGCGTTATTGATCTTGTGCGCTCCCGTATGGTTCAGGTCTTCACGTTTCAGATAAATTTTAGGTCCACCCAAGCGGCGGGATAATTGCTCTGCATGGTATAAAGGTGTTTCCCGGCCAGAATACTCGCTTAACAGGTAATTCAGTTCCTTGTTGAATTCCTCGTCTTCAGAGAAGTGGCTATACGCTTCCTCCAGTTCGATCAGAGCGTTCATTAGTGTCTCAGGTACAAAGCGGCCTCCGAAGGGACCGAAACGCCCGTGTTGATCCGGCAATTGATGTGTCATGCCTGCTTCACCCTTTCTACAAATGCTGTAATTTTCGCAATATCCTTCACACCTTCGGACTCTACGCCGCTGGATACATCGACGCCGTCCGGTGCATATGTCTGTATCAGTTGTTGCACATTATCCGGCTGTAAACCTCCTGCCACGAACAACGCGATTCCATGTTTTCTTGCCCACTCGGCGTAGAAAGGAATTCGTTCCCAGGCAAAGGTTTTACCGGAGCCCCCTCCATAGAGCGGGTCAAACGTATCGAGCAATATGGCGTCCACCACATTTTTATATGGATCAAGTGCCAATAAGGCAGTATCGTCAGCTAATGAACCTGTTTCATCCTTGGGAAAAGAGAAAGCCTTGAACACTTCGGTACCGAAGTGCTGCTTCACCTGTTCACAAAATTCCGGCGATTCCTGTCCATGCAGCTGAATGACATCCAGGCCTGAAATCTGCATGATGCTTTCCAGCTCTTCGAGCGTAGGATTCACGAAAACACCCGCCAGCTTCGGCCGATCAAACATCGTCCAGTCCAAGAGAACCGTTCTTAGCTCGGCACCCTGTTCAGGCGTAATACGGCGACGGGATGGGGCAAAAACAACACCAACGTAATCCACAGGCAAGTTTATCATCGATTTTAGCACTTCAACGTCCTGAAGTCCACATATTTTTACAGCCGCTGCCGGCCGGGTTCGCAGATCCACGTCTCTGCTGTTTGTGCCGTCATGATTGAATGCATTCATGCTTTTGGTCCCATCAGTTCATATACCGCTGCCTCAACATCGTCCTTACGCATCAGATGCTCCCCAACAAGGATACCATGCACACCTGCCTCAATAAGAGATTCCAGTGGCTGAGGGCCGTCAATTCCACTTTCACTGATTAATGTGACACCATCCGGAATCAAGTTCATCAAATCCAACGTGGTGTTGAGACTGGTTTCGAACGTTTTCAGATTGCGGTTGTTGATGCCCACAAGCGTTGCCTGCGGAATATCGAGTACTTGCTCCAGTTCAGCACGGTCATGTACTTCAATTAATGCATCAAGGCCCAGACTTTTGGCAAACGTCAGATATTGACGCATCTGTTCGGGTGTCAGAATACTCGCAATCAGCAAAACGGCATCCGCGCCAAGCAGCCTTGCCTCGGCAATCTGTCGTTCATCTATAATAAAATCTTTGCGCAGTAGCGGTATGTTCACAGCTTCATGAATGGCCTGCAAGTATTCGCTATTTCCCTGGAAATAAGAAACGTCGGTCAATACGGATATACAATCCGCTCCTGCCCGTTCGTATGCGGAAGCAATTTCTACTGGATGAAAATCAGGACGAATCAGTCCTTTGGACGGAGAAGCCTTCTTCACTTCGGCAATGAGACCCAGCTTACGGTTACGTCTCTCTGATAGAGCACGTTCGAATCCACGAGTATTGGGTAATGCCTCTATCTTTTTCAGCGCATCGTCCATCTGAAATGTTTGTGCCAGAACTTCAACTTCTTTATGTTTGGTTGCTACGATTCGATCAAGATACATGACTGTACGCCTCCGTTGTATGAATTAACTGTTCCAGCTTCCCGGCAGCCTTGCCGGAGTCTACAGCGTCTGTCGCCATCAACACACCTTCTGCAATGGTATTTGCTAGACCGGATACATAGATGCACGCCCCGGCATTCAACAGAACGACATCGCGGTATGCGCTCCGTTCTCCCTGGAAGATCCTTTTAATAATTTCGGCGTTCTGAGCCGCATCTCCTCCAAGAACCGATTCCAGCGGATGTAACGATAATCCCATATCACGTGGATCAATGTCATACGTATGCACTTCACCATTACGCAGCTCGGATACCTGGGTAGGTGCGGAGATGCTGATTTCATCCAGTCCATCATGACTCGCTACAACCAAAGCTCTTTTCAGCCCCAGACGATTCAGCACTTCAGCGATCATCGGTGTCCGGCTGCGGTCATATAAACCAAGCAATTGTCGATCCGCTCCCGCAGGATTGGTTAGAGGTCCGAGCATGTTAAAGATCGTACGCACACCCAGCTCTTTTCTTGGCGCAGCAGCATGTTTCATTGAAGGGTGGTACACCTGAGCAAAACAAAAACAGATTCCGATCTCATCGAGACATTGTCTCGCCTGCTCTCCGTCCAGATGAATATTCACGCCCAATGCTTCAAGTACATCCGCACTGCCCGCCTTGCCTGAGGCAGAGCGATTTCCATGCTTCGCCACCCGGACAGAGACTGCTGAAGCAATGATCGCCGATGCTGTTGAAATGTTGAACTTATGAATACCTGAACCACCTGTTCCACAGGTGTCCAGCAGTCCATTGCCGTCGGTCAGGATCCGTCCGCCCTGTCCACGCATGGCTTCGGCAAACCCCGTGATTTCATCCACCGTTTCCCCCTTCATCCGCAAGCCCATAAGCAAACCTCCGATTTGAGCCGGAGTGGCCTCACCTCTCATGATGGAGTACATCAAGTCACGCGCTTCCGCCTGCTCCAGATGGCTGCCCTCCAAAATTTTGGCAAGGCCATTCTTCATTCCTTCCGCATGACTAACTTTAGTTACAAATCGCTCTGATTCTTCATTCATGACTGGGTTCATATTCATTTCCGGTCTCTCCTCTCTCAGTTTTGTGCAGCCGTGGCTGGGGTAACAAAATAATCGGCGTTGGCAAGTTTCAAGGTGTGATCCTTCTCTTTGGCAGGAAACATCGCTTCTGCTGTACGAATCGCCTTAAGTAACGCTTTGGCTTTATTTACTGTTTCTTCATATTCATTCTCAGGCACCGAATCCCATACGATTCCGGCTCCAGCCTGCACATAAGCTTTTCCCTTTTTGAAAATAATCGTTCGGATTGTAATACAGGAGTCCATGTTGCCCGAGAAACCAAGATAACCGATAGCACCTGCATAAGCACCCCGTGCTTCTTTTTCCAGTTCCGCGATAATCTCCATCGCACGTAGCTTCGGCGCACCGGATACCGTACCCGCCGGCAAACACGAAAGAAATGCATCAAAGAAATCCTTGTCTTCTCTAAGCTCACCTGTAACGTTGGACACCATGTGCATGACGTGGGAATATCGTTCAATTTCCATGAACATGTCACATTTCACACTTCCAAAGTTAGACACACGTCCCAGATCATTACGTCCCAGATCAACAAGCATCAGATGTTCCGCACGTTCCTTCTCGTCCTGCAGCAGATCTGCCGCCAATGCACGATCTTCTGCTTCCGTAGCTCCTCTTGGACGTGTACCCGCAATCGGCCGTGTTTCTACGCGGTTTCCATCCACTTTTACCAACGCTTCCGGTGAAGTCCCCACAATAATTTCATCGTCCATCTTCAGATAATACATGTAGGGTGATGGATTCAACGTTCGAAGCACGCGATATACATGCAGCGGAGATACTTCGGTATCAATGTGGAAACGTTGGGATAATACCACTTGAAAAATATCTCCTGCCCGAATGTACTCTTTGGCCTGCTCTACATTCCCGATAAACTGTTCCTTCGTGAGATTGGATCGAATATCCCCCAGTTCCACGTCTCCTGGGATGGAACGCGGGTTCAAGTTCTCCCCTGGTCCTTGCTGCTGCAAGCGTTCAGCCGCCTGTTCCAGCTTCTCAGAAGTTAAAGCATAAGCTTGACGGATATCATCATCCGTTGCACCGTCCTTCACGTGCACATTGCCCACAAGCAGCATCTGCTGCTTCACATGGTCAAACACGATAATCTGGTCGCAGAACATGAAGCGAATATCATCCATTTTCAGATCATCCAGCGCGTGGGCCGGAAGCTTCTCATAATATTGCAGCAGATCGTATCCAAAGAAACCGATGGCCCCGCCTGTAAATGGCGGCAGTTCATCATCCTTCGGACTGCGATACTTACGCAGCAGAGCTTTGAGTTCTTCAATCGGCTTGCCTGGCAGTTCTCGAATCTGGCCCGCTTCTTCTACCACGATCCGGCCTTTTTTGGCGGAGATCATCAGGAACGGATCTGTACCGATGAAGGAATATCTCGCCCATTGAATTCCACCCTCCACACTTTCCAGCAGAAATGCCCGGTCGTTGTCAGCATAACGGCGGAAAATCCGAATCGGGGTCTCCATGTCTGCCAGAATCCGTTTGACTACCGGAATCAGATTATATTCATTCGACATTTTCAGTACTTGATTAACGTTTGGCGTTATCATCAGATCACGTCCTTTCAGATTTATATAAGTTCAACTAAAGAGGTTTACACTGAGCACTCCGATGACAGAACAACCTTCCGATCGCTGTTATCCCCAGATTTTTTGATTCCCTTTCTAAAGGGAAAATCCGGTGATAAAGGCGAACGCTCCGCTTCTTCAGGTTATTTCTGTCCTCTCCGTTTTTGTGTAAAAAGTTTAGTTGAACCTATATGGGTAGAAGAAACAATTCAATATACAACAAAAAAACCTCTACCATCAGGTAGAGGTTTGGTTATAAGCTGTTTCAACAGGTTGGTGCTTCATAAATAACAAGTCCCTATACATGCATACTTACCGAATTATCACACAGGCTGTTGTATGGATGTAATACAAATCCATCAAATAAAAAGGAAATGTACCGGCATACACTGATTCTCACCCATAGCACTCATTCTTTCATGAAATGCAAGAGGATATCGGTCGTGTTATACCTAAACAAAACGATGTCGCTAGACACGTTTGCATTCCTTCATCCTGTTTCTAATAATTCCGTAGCTCGACGTACCGCGAATCAGTTGACCGGCTTCTGTTACTCCGGTTACCACCCGCTGGACTCTGCTATATACTCCACTCATCTCAGCTGCTCTCAGCTCAATCTCTACTCTACTCAACTGGTTCTCACTATACATCATTCAGAATGATTTGACAACCACTCTAATCTTACGAATTGGAAGGTGCCGCCAAATCGGGACGCAGAGACTGTGCACCGTTAAGATACACATGGTTGATTTCATTCTGACCTTTTGCAGTGTTAACATGTACCATAAAACGGATGCACTGTGGCAAGGCACCTGCAACCGGAACTTCCAGCGCACACATCAAAGGTACAAGCTCCCAGCCATCCAACTGGCGAATTGCCTTTGCTGGGAAAGCTGCATCCAGATCTCCAGTCATCGTAATCCACACACTGCAAATATCTTCGGGTTGAATCTCGTTACGATCCACGATTTCCTGCAATAGTACAGCCGTTTCTTTCAAAATATGTTCTTCGTTATTATGCGTGACCGTAGTAGCCCCGCGAATTCCCCGAGTAACCATCACTTTTAATCTCCCTTCTTGAGCATTTCAATGACGTCGCGTACTGCCGATACCGGTACATCCTTCACAATTCTGGCAGCGCCGATCCGGTCAGGAATAATGAAGACCATATGGCCCTCACGGAACTTTTTGTCGTGCATCATTGCATCCATTAATGCATCCGTATCCAAATGTTTTGGCATCGTCACCGGCAGGCGCAATGAACGCAACATGCGAACCGTATCGTCATAGAGTCCTGCTGGGGCTCCCAACTTTTCGCCGAGCAATGCCGAACCCGCCATACCAATCGAGATGGCTTCACCATGCAGAAATTCGCCGTAACCGGCAATCGCTTCAATGGCATGACCAATCGTATGACCCAGGTTTAACAATGCACGTTCTCCATTTTCACGTTCGTCACGCGATACAATCTCTGCCTTGATACCACAGCCTCGTTCCAAGCCATATCCCAAAGCCTCCGGATCAAGGGCAAGCAGTTCATCCGCATGCTCCTCACACCAGTATGCAAAAGCTTCGTCCCGAATCAGTCCGTGCTTCAGCATCTCTGACAAACCAGCAGAGACATCGCGTGGCGGCAAGGTTTGAAGAGTATCCACATCATAGAGCACCAGCTCTGGCTGATGGAATGCACCGATCATATTTTTAGCCAGCGGATGATTGACAGCTACTTTGCCGCCAACACTGCTGTCATGCGCCAGGATCGTCGTAGGCACCTGTACAAACTTGATTCCACGCATATATGTAGCAGCAACAAAACCAGCCAGATCCCCTACTACACCGCCGCCTAAAGCAACAATTGCCGAACTGCGATCCAGTTTGCCTTCGATGGCGGCCGTCATCATAGCCTGATATACCGAAAGGGATTTCGATGTTTCACCAGATGGAACAACTGCGGAGACGACTGTAAAACCAGCCGTACGCAGTGTTTGTTCCAGATCGGACAAGTATTTGGGTGCCACATGATCATCAGTAATAATGAGTAAGGGGCTTTTTTTGGTTAAGCCATATTGCTCAAAATATTGAGGCGCTTGAGCCAACAGGCCGCTGCCAATCAGGATTGGATATGAGCGCTCCTCCAACTGCACTGTCAGCTGGCGCATCTTAGTAATTCTCCAGTTGATTATTGTAGTTGGCAAAGTTCGCGCGGATTTCCTCCATGGAGTCTCCGCCAAATTTCTCAAGGAAAGCTTTTGCAATTTCCCAGGCTACCACATGCTCCATTACTACACTAGCTGCCGGAACAGCACATGCATCAGAACGCTCAACCTGAGCTGTAAATGCTTCTTTTGTATCGATATCCACACTTTGAAGCGGTTTGTACAACGTAGGAATAGGTTTCATAACCCCACGTACCACTACTGGCATACCGTTAGTCATTCCGCCCTCGAATCCGCCCAAACGGTTGGTAGCTCGGTGGTAACCACGCTCTTCACTATGCACGATTTCATCATGCACCTGAGAACCACGAATCGTTCCGGCTTCGAACCCGATACCAATTTCCACACCTTTGAATGCGTTAATGGACATCACGCCCTGAGCAATCCTTGCATCCAGTTTGCGGTCATACTGTACATGGCTACCAAGACCCACAGGCACACCTTCAACGATACATTCCACGATTCCACCGATGGAGTCGCCTTCCTGCTTGATCTGGTCGATGTAAGCTTCCATCTTCTTCTCGGTTTCTGCATCAGTTACACGTACGGAAGAAGCTTCTGTCACTTCGATCAGTTCATCAATCGGCAGATCTTGATAAGGAGCTTCGATTTCTCCGATACGCAACACACGTCCAGCTACTTTGATTCCGAATTCAGCAAGGAATTGACGTGCAATAGCACCACATGCTACACGTACCGTTGTCTCACGCGCACTGGAACGCTCCAGCACATTACGCAAATCTTTTAGGTTATATTTGAGCCCGCCATTCAAATCAGCATGTCCCGGACGTGGACGATGAACGCGACGTTTCTCTTCGTCACTGCCTTCAATCGGCTCAATATTCATAATATTCTGCCAGTGTTTCCAGTCATTATTTTGAACAACCAACGCTACAGGAGCACCTGTTGTATATCCGTGACGAATACCACCAACGAAATTGGCCTGATCCTTCTCAATTTGCATGCGACGTCCACGGCCATATCCCTTTTGGCGGCGGTGAAGCTGAAAATTCAGCTCTTCAAAGTCAATATTCAGATTGCTTGGCAATCCTTCAATAATTGCGGTTAATTGGGGTCCGTGCGTCTCCCCTGCGGTTAAATAGCGTAAACTCATAATACGTTCCCCCTTTAAACTGTTAAACTTCACATTGCTAAAATCCCATAATTTCTTTGCTTATTATAGTATAGCTGACCGGCTTTGACAAGAAAACCGGTCGTTTCTTGTCCTAAACTGGATTGGACTAGATTGACAATTGATTGAGATGTCAACGACTGTGAGAAGTATCCATTCATTCATTCATTATGCAAATAACCGCCTGGACACATATACATGTGCACGCCAGACGGTTATGAAATAATTGAAATTATTTTTTGCGATAAAAGAATGTTTCCGCAGTTTCCAGACCATATTGCCCCGGGGAAAAAATCTGTTCCGTACTGCCCACGAACAAAATACCACCTGGACGCAAACTTGTTGCAAACTTGTGATACAACAGGTTTTTGGCTTCCTCGGTAAAATAGATCATGACATTGCGGCACACAATCAGATCATATCCTTCGTCAAAACGATCGAGTAACAGATTTTGCTTCATGAACTTGACTGAACTTTTCAGTTGTTCATCAATACGGTACACCAAGCCATCCTGCTTGAAGTATCGATTTGCTGTTTCCTTGGGTACATCTTTGAGCGAGCGTTCCATATAACGCCCTTCCTTGGCTTTAGCGAGAGCTCCTTCGTCCAAGTCACTTGCCGTAATGGAGCTTCCCTTAAGAATGCCCATCGTGTCCAGAATCATCGCCAAAGTGTAAGGTTCTTCGCCTGTGGAACAAGCGGCACTCCACACTTTAACGCCACGCTTCGGACCCAGCAACTCAGGCAGGATTTCATCCCGCAGTACTTCCCAGCGATTGGGGTTACGCCAAAATTCCGAGACGTTAATGGTCATGCGATCCAGAAACTCATAAAACAGAGACTTGTCCTTCTGCATGGCATCAAAAAAGATAGAAAACGTATGAAATCCGTTTTTGTTACGAAGTGTGGTCAGCCTTCTTTTCATCTGGCCTTCCTTGTATTGAGCAAGATCAATGCCTGTGCTCTCTTTGATTTTCCGAATAAATCCGGTGTAATCCTGGTCTAGTAGTTGTTCCTGCTCCAGCATCGTATCACCCTTCTGGCTAAAAAAATTACAACCAGGCTGCGATGCTCTTGTCGTACGTTACCAGCTCATCCGGAGTAAAGAAGTTCGCTGCTTCACGAGTGGCGCTTTCCGGTGAATCCGCCCCATGAATCAGATTATGCGGTGTGTGGCTGGCGAAATCTCCGCGAATTGTACCCGGAGCCGCTTCCTTCACATTGGTTTTCCCGATTACGATGCGCGCAAGCGCCACGATGTCGTCACCTTCCCAGACCATAGCAAATACAGGTCCAGATGTGATAAAACGAACCAGATCATCGAAGAACGGTTTCCCCTCATGTTCAGCATAATGGCGCTTGGCCTGATCTTCAGACATCTGCACCAGCTTGCCTGCCACCAACTTAAATCCTTTGTCTTCCAGACGGCTAACGATACGCCCTATCAAACCACGCTGCACACCATCCGGCTTCACCATCAAAAATGTACGATCCATAGGCTCACTCCTCACTCACGGTTCAAAGTTATTTCATTATGTAAACGCAATCCCTTTGATTGTAACATACATGTCCAAATCCTCCCAATGAGGAATATCACATCAATGTTATTTTTTGAGTGAGACAGCTACACGAGGAACTGAATTCATGAAAAGATGCCCGTCCATAGCAGTCTATGTTCAAACATATTAATGCGTACGTTTGACCACAAAATGAGCGATATCACGCAAGTTTTTGGTGGTCTTGATGTTAGGCAGTTGATCCAGAGCATCGAGCGCTTTCTTCATATATCGGTCAGCCAGGGCTTCTGCTTTAGCAATTCCTTGACTTTGGCGAATCATTCCAATTGCATCGGATGCACTCGCCCGTCCCTCCTCGTGCTGAACGCGGGCTATCTCCTTCAGCAAAGGTTCACGCAAATTAGGTTCCTGCAATGCATACAGTACAGGCAGCGTAATATTCCCCTGCTTCATATCACTGCCTGGAGGCTTGCCGAGTTGCTTTTCGGTGCCAACCAGATCAAGTACATCGTCTTGAATCTGGAACGCCATACCCACGTTGTAACCGTAGGTGTACAGCAACGAAGATACATGTTCCGGCGCACGAGTAGCAAGCGCCCCCAGCTGGCAGCTGACAGCAATAAGAAGCGCCGTTTTGCGACGAATTCGCAAGAGATAGTTACGTACACTTTGTCCCGTGTTGAAAAAGTCCCGAATTTGCTCCATTTCACCAATGGACATCTGAACCATCGCTTTGGCCAGAATACGGTGTATAGCCGGATCGGACAGGCCCGCAGTCATTTCAAGCGCCTTGCCGTAAATGTAATCTCCGGTGTACATGGCAATCCGATTATCCCATTTGGACTTCACCGTTGGTTTACCTCTCCGTGTCGCCGCATTATCAATAACATCATCGTGAACCAGAGAAGCCGAATGAATCAGTTCCAACGGAACCGCTACCAGCTTCAGACGTTCAATGTCGTATGTACCAAATTTCCCACCGAGTAACACAAATACCGGACGCAAACGCTTACCCCCTGCCTTGAGCAGGTGAAGTGACGTTTCGCTTAGCAGTTTCTGTTCTCCCTGAACACTGCGATACAGCTCTTTTTCAATGTAGTCCATGTCTTTTTTTAACAACCCGAAAATATCCAATAGTTTCATTCGTTCACCCGTGTCAGCGTATTGTCAGTCCATAAATCCATGCTTACCTTCCCCTCCAGCAAGTCGGGCCTGCAGGCATAACGAAAAACCAGGGCTTGCCTTTCCTGCTTGTGTTCTTCTGAGACGTACTAATCTTCTTCGAATGTCAAGGCCGACATCCGGGAATTAAACTCTGCGACTTGTTCTGAAACATAAGTACAGAAGTTGCCGGAGCATGGGTCAAGGCTGTGGTTCCATCCAAACATCACCATCAGCGCTCACCAATACCCCGGGATTGGGGGACAGCAAATTGCCCCTGCAATTCGGTCAGCAGATTCAAAATTGCAGGAAGCTCAGAAGCTATCCCCGTTCATCCGGTTCTCCCCACCTGGTAAACAGTTGATGCGGGATGCGCAGACTATCGAGCACTTTACCCACTAGAAACAGAATCAACTCGTCCATCGTTTGGGGTTTGTAATAAAAAGCAGGCATGGCCGGTATCATGCGGACACCAAGCCGTGAGAGTTTCAGCATGTTTTCCAGATGAATTGCATGCAGTGGCGTCTCACGTGGCACCAGAATCAGCGTTCTTCCCTCTTTCATCATGACATCAGCAGCCCGGGACATCAGATTGTCCGATGACCCTTGTGCAATGGATGAAAGAGTACCCATGGAGCATGGCATTATAATCATGCCTTCTGCCAGGAAAGAACCACTCGCGATGGAGGCACCAATATCACTAACGGGATGATAGATTAGGGAACCCGCACGACCGCCAAATTTTTCTTCCAGCACACGGTCCCGATTCGTAACATCCCAGTCCATTTCTTCTTTTAATACACGCCACCCGGCATTGGAGATCACCAGATGCACAGTGTATTCCAGATCAAGCAGCGTTTCAATTAATCTGATGCCATATATACTTCCACTGGCCCCGGTAATTCCGACAACAAGTCGTTTATTGTCCGGCTGCTGCATCTTTATTTCACCGCCAAATCAATCAGGGTAAACGTAAATACCACTAAACTCAGCACACTGTTCATCGTAAAGAATGCTGTTTGTACACGGCTCATGTCATTTGGCGATACAATATAGTGTTCATAGAAGAGGATACCATAAGTTATCAGCATTCCGGCTCCATACCACCAGCTCAGATCGGTCAACAATAACAAAGCAAGAAAACCGATTGCTGTAATCACGTGGAAGAACTTTGCGATCTGCAATGATTTGTTAAGACCAAAACGGGAAGGTATGGAATGAAGGCCCTCGCCCTGATCAAAATCCAGATCCTGACATGCATAGATGATATCGAACCCTGCAGTCCAGAACACAATCGTAACGTACAGCACAATCGCTGTCCAATCCATCGTACCCGTTACTGCTACCCAACCCCCAAGTGGAGCCAGACCAATGGTCATACCGAGCACTACGTGGCACAACCAGGTGAAACGTTTGGTATATGAATACAAAACCAGCATAAATACAGCTATCGGCAACAGCTGCATGGATAACACGTTAAGGTTGGATGAGGCCCAGAACAAGAGCACAAATGATACTATGATAAAAATAACGACCTCACCGTTTTTCAACAAACCGGCCGGAATTGCTCTCATCGCGGTACGTGGATTTTTCTTGTCTATGGCCTGGTCAATCATGCGGTTCAAGCCAAAAGCAGCACTTCTTGCACCAATCATAGCCAGTAATACCCACATAATCTGCATCCAGGTCGGGAATGTATCATTCACTACCATGGAACCGAGGATGGCTCCCATAAATGCAAAAGGTAAAGCGAAAAGCGTATGTTCAATTTTGATCATTTCTAAAAAGATGCGAATTTTCCTAAACATGCTGATTCTCCTTGGTTCCAATATGCAGTGCCGCGACGCCTCCGGTTAGAGGGTAGGCCTGCACTTGCTGCAATCCAGTTTCAGCGAAAATGTCGGCCAGTTCCTTCCTTCCTGGAAAAAGTGCAAGTGAGTCGGGCAGCCATTTATACTGCTCATAACGTTTGGCAAACAATTTGGCAAGATTGGGTAATACTTGTTCAAAATAAAAATAATAAATACCTTTAAACGGTTGCCATGTCGGCTTGGACAATTCCAGACACACCACCATGCCACCCGGTTTCACTACACGCTTCATCTCCGACAGAACCTGTCTAAGATCCGGTACATTGCGCAGTCCAAATCCAATCGTTACATAATCGAATGAATTGTCTTCAAAGGGAAGTGACATTGCATTGCCCTGTACCAACGTAATTTGTTTTTGCCGATTTACAGCGTCAACTTTGGTTTGTCCAACCTCCAACATGTTGCTGCTGAAATCCAGTCCATGCATGTGACCTGTTTCACTTGCTTCAGCCATCGCAAGCGTCCAATCACATGTGCCGCAGCACAAATCAAGACCGGTATCGCCTTTGGACATATTCATTTTCTTCATCGTAAATTTGCGCCAAGCCTTGTGTCTGCGGAAACTCAGGATATCATTCATGACGTCATATTTACCTGCTATACTCTGAAAAACAGAATGGACAAATTCTTCTTTAGGTTTGGTCTCTCCGCTCCCCATTCGTTGTCTCCCCCTCAATCTTCCCTTACTGCCGCATGTGAAGGCTGCAAATACGTCAAGTAAGGCTCCAGGATTGCATCAATTTCTTGCAGGCCCAGTTGATCTTCCTCGTCTTGCAGCAACAGTTGTATACGGTGTGTACACTCACGAAGCTTGTCCAGCAAAAACTCGCCGATTCGATACTTATGCACCATACCACTCCATGCTCTTGTATCAGGCTCCGGCTGACGCAGCGTATTGCGCTCGTCGTCATTGCCATACTCGTAAATATGCCAGAAAGCATAACTGTGATAAAAGTTCTGTTCGTCATTCATCCGATGCAGCTCTTCCATAATTGCCTCGCAGTAGCTGAATTCGGCCAACAGGTCGTTCCATAGTGATGCTTCGTTATCGCGGATCATGCCTGTAAAAGAAAGAAACAGCTGCATCTTCAGCTGTACTGTTTCACGCAAGTATTCTTCAGCCGAAACGAGAAGCTTTTTCATCCGTTCATACAGCGTCATCTTGCGTGCATTCACTTCGGATACAGCACCACTAAGTTTACCGATCATTTCAATTTTGCCTGCATGGGCAAGCAACTGATAGAAACGGCTACTGAAATAATCCCCGGCAAGCACGTTCAGCTGGCGTGAACGCATCTCCAGTTCTCTACGCTCTCCGGATATCGTATCGATTCGATCATGCGTATCCATGGCCAACTGAACGAGCGAGGTTGCGAGAGCGTATAGCTCATCATGAACCTTTTCGTCTGTGCGGCCCACAAATACCTGCAGCAGACGAGCCCGGCTATCCGGAAATGATGGGATTTCCGTATGTTGTCGAATCATGTCGTAATCCGTATATTTCTTTGCTAGTTGGGGTACGCGATATGAATTCATTCTCAGCCTCCGAGCCTTTGCATTGTTAAACCATTTCTGCACTACAATCTTATATATTATAGCATATGTTTATCGGGCACGCACTGAATCATGCTATTCTATTACCCCGGACTTGACATTTCGAATTGCTTCTTCCAAAGTTCGGTCTCCATCATGTGAAACCAGTCCTTCAATTCGTCCGAGAGGATCGGACTATTCCAGTCTCGAAGCGTTTCGATCGCGTACATTGGCCATTCCCCACGCCGAAAATCGGCAGCGAGCAACAAATGTCTTTTGTGAAGCCATTCATCCTCTGCCATAACACGCAGCATCACCTGTTCCACGTTATCCAGACTTCGAAATCCTAGATCTGCCACAGCAGCCATATTACCATAGATTTCGGTGTAACTTGTGCTGGTTCCGGTAACCTTTAGATCAAGCGTCAAAATGGATCGTTTCCACTCCACCCTGGCAATGGGTGTCGATAATTTCATGGTGCTCAGCACGTCCACCAGATTGTCTTCTGTTAGCTGGACGGGATGCTGCGCCGCAGAAACGGGTTGTACGTTTTCACCGCCCAAGGTACGCATATGTAAGGTTTGTATGGCAACAAGCAGAAGGACCGCCGCAACCGTTGCCAGCAGTGAAGCAGTCACGATCATCCGCGGTTTCATAAATGCCTCCCTGCCCTTACCTATTAGTGTAGTCTGTCCGGTAAAGGCTCATACCTCATTGTACAATGAAAAAAAGCAGGCTATGCCTGCAATTTTCATTATTCCGACTGAATTTGTCCATGCTTGGTGATCAGCGTGGCTTTTCCACGGATTTTAATGGCGGAAGTATGATTGGTAAATTGGGCAAACATGACTTCTCCCTTATCCAGCTTCTCCGTATGGTGGAAGCGGGTATCCTGACCTCGGGTTAAGCCGATCACCTGAACACCGTTCTCCTCCGCCTTAATTACGATATAATCACTGCCGGTTGGATGATCCATCACGCACATCCCCTCTCCTAGTTCAATAGCGTTAATGATGATAAATATTGTTTCATTTGTCAACCAGCCCTTATGTGAATGGAGCGCAATAATCTGTTACTCCCAGGTCATACTACAAGTGATCCAGCCACAGAAAGGAGAGTCTCTATGAAGTACATTCCCGCAGCACTGACAGACGAGCATATTCACCAGTTAAAAGAAACTGAACAGCATCTGTCCGCAGCTACTGGAGAAGAACTGATTCTGATTGCCTATGCGCAGCAACCGGATGAGCCGGAGTCGCTAGACGGCAGGAAGAAAAATGATTAAAGGACAAAAGAAAAGGCCGTGAACAAGTCACGGTCTTTTTGTCGACATATGGAATATGTAGAAATCTTATTTAATTCCGTCTTTGAGCGCTTTACCTGGTTTGAATGCAGGAATTTTGCTCGCAGGAATTTCGATTTCTTCACCTGTTTGCGGGTTGCGTCCTTTACGTGCAGAGCGCTCGCGAACTTCGAAGTTCCCAAAACCAACCAATTGTACTTTGTCTCCGCTTTGAAGAGCCTCAGAGATTGCTTCGAATACGGCATCAACCGCTTTCGTTACATCCTTTTTGGACAATTCAGTAGCTTCGGACACGTGTGTAATCAAGTCTGATTTGTTCATTTGTTTTTTCACCTCCTGAATCAATGTCCTGAATGTTATACTGTGTTTCCGTTTTATAGCGAAATATACGTTCATACACAAAAAATCTACGTACATCTTGAGCGTGATGAACAGAAATCTCGGCCTGCGGTCAACAGTCATTTCCGGCAGAATGTCGCCTGAAACAAAGGTTGTTTCAGACGCCGAACAAATTTTATACTAATACAGACAGCACACAATTTCAAGTGCGGTTGCGGTTTAACACGTAAAATGTAACCGCCAGGGCAAGCACGAGCACCCCACCTTTTACAATATCATGCGTGAAATATTGAACATTCATCATAGTCAAACCGTTCACCAGTACACCAATCAGAACCGAACCAATGAATGTTCCGATCACGTTTGGTTTACCTGCACCAAATACGGAGAATCCGACAAATACCGCGGCTACGGATTCCATTAACAACGGAGAACCCGCATCAATTTGCCCTGAACCTACTTTGGATGCATAGATAATACCGCCGATTGCAGCAAACACTCCAGCAGCTACATAAGCGAGTGTACGCACCTTTTTCACCTTGATACCGGATAGGCGTGCCGCTTCTTCATTGCCCCCCGTAACGTACATCTGGCGCCCATACTTCGTATACGTCAAAAAGATATGCACACCGATAACCGCAATGAGCAATAGAATGACCGAAATCGGCATTCCCAGCCATTTTCCCTGCCCAAGCTGCAGAAATGTGGGGTCCATCTCTCCGGCAGCCTTGCTTCCGTCCGGAAACTGCATATGGTTATAGATCGTGTACCCTTGAGCATACGTTTTGTGAATTCCACCGATAATGTACATCGTGGCAAGTGTAGCGAGTAGATCCGGGATACGCAGTTTCACAATTAGCAAGGAATTAAGCCAACCAATCACAGCACCAATAATCAGTGGGACGATAATGACAACTGCCAGCGGCTGCTGATACCAAATCATTAATGAAGCGGTAACGACAGTAGTCAGCGAGACGGTCGCCCCCACCGAAAGATCAAATCCATCAACAATGAGAGATAAGGTAACACCAATCGCCACAAATGTCACGATAGAGATTGAACCCAAAATATCGGTCAAGTTACTGTACGTGAAGAAATAAGGCAATTTAATACCGAAAAATGCTATAACACCAATAATAACGATAATTGCGCCATAACGGAACGCGAAATCTAATGATTTATCCTTCATGCTTCCACCTCTTGTCCACCGCTTGCGTAGTATAGCAGCTGTTCTTGATTGGTCTCGCCCCGTTTGAATTCCTTTACAATCGTCCCTTCACACATGACTGCAATCCGATCACCAATGCCCAATCCTTCATCCAGTTCACACGTGAAATAGATAACAGCTTTACCCGCCAAAGCCAGTTCGTTAATGATGCGAAAAATGTCACTTTTGGCGCCGATATCCACACCTTTTGTCGGCTCATCAAAGATAAAGACGTCTGCGTCGGCATTCAGCCATTTGCCAATGGCCACCTTTTGTTGATTGCCACCGCTTAAATACTTCACTTCCTGTCGCACTGACGATGTTTTGATACCGAGTTGCTGCACTAAAGATTCCGCATTCTCACGCTCTCGCTTTCGACTTACAAAACCTAATCTACTAAGACGTCCAAGCAAAGGCAGGCTCAAATTCCGCTCCACGTTTTCCTCAATCAAAATCCCCTGTTTCCGCCGTTCCTCAGGCACGGAGACAATTCCCAGAGCAGCAGCATCAGCAGGTTGGGAAAGACGAAGTTCACGATTGTTAAGCCGAATCTCTCCACTCTCCAACCGATCTGCACCAATCAACAAGCGGGAACATTCCGTTTTCCCCGCACCTACAAGCCCTACTACAGCAAGCACTTCGCCTCGACGAACAGATAGGTCCACACCCTTGACTCGGACTCCACGCCGAAGTCCTCTTGCTTCCAGCAACACTTCTCCTACCGGTGCTTCTGTCTTGGGAAACTCTTCCTCAAACGGTTTTCCGAGCATCTGTGTCACCAGATCATTGATCGTAAGCTTTTTTGCCTCACCCGTGAACACATGTTGTCCATCTCTCATCACGGTGACGCGGTCACAGTGACTTGTAACTTCAGGAAGACGGTGAGTAATAAAAATACATGCCACTCCGCGTTCTTTCAACAAATGTACAATTCGGAAAAAAGCATCCGTTTCTTCCTGGCTCAGCGGTGCAGTTGGTTCATCAAAAATAATGACCTTGGCATCCTGAATCAGGATACGTGCGAGCAGAATCATCTGCTTCTCCGCGAGCGTCAGGTCGGCTACTTTTTTGTGAACGGATATAGCCGCTCCTAATTGCTGCAAAGCTTCAGCCGCACGCTGTTGCAGTTTCCGCGGGCTTTTCCACCAACCTCCACTCGGCGACGCTAATTGATCCAGCATAATGTTCTCGGCAGCTGTCAATTGGGGAACCAGCGCAGCATCCACCTCTTGATACACACAGTGAATACCACTCGCTTTGGCATCGCCTGGTGAATTCAGATGAAGCGTTTGCCCACTTAATTGGATAGTACCCTGATCCAGTTGATAGGCACCAGATAGAATTTTCATCAATGTGCTCTTGCCGGCACCATTCGCACCTAGCAGCGCATGAATTTCTCCGCCTTTCACGGAGAACTCCACGTCTTTCAGTGCAGGAATGCCTGCAAACTGCTTGTGGATATGTTCCATTTGAAGCAGAATCGGTGCAGTACTCATGACGCCAACCTCCAATCGCTCCCCTCCGGGAGTGTCACTATTCTCATGTAGTTATATTCCATCATGGTTGGAAAAAGCGCGCCTTGCGGCGCGCCTCCGTTACGCTGTTTTATTTAGCAGTAACTCCGTATTCCGACATCCATTCCTTGATTCCCTGTGTACTACCTCCCCAACCCTCAACATACTCGGACAGCTCTGAAGTGGAGATTTGTTTGTCAGGCAGCGCATCGCGCTGTACATAAACCGGGTTGAGAACCACTTGATCCTCTGTATCATCCCCGTTCAGCTTCTGGTATGCATAACGGACTTGTACACGTCCAATGTCTGTTGGATCAACCGCTGCGGAAGCTACCCAAGGGTTTTTCGGATCTTGGATCATCTGTAAATCTTCATCACTCATATCAATACCATATACCTTGATCTCGTCACGTCCTGCTTGCTGAATGGCACGCGCTGCACCTTTGGCGAACTCATCCCATGCAGTCCATACCGCTGTGATTTCACCTTTTGGATATTGTTTCAGAATCGCTTCCATTTTGGCTTGTGTATCCAGCGCCGGGTTCTGAGCTGAACCAAACGTTGCAATCTCCTTAATGTCCGGGTTCTCTTTCAGGAACTTGCCATAAGCAACCTGACGACGTTCCATTGGTGCAAAGCCGGCAACCCATACTTTTACGATATTGCCTTGTCCGTTGATATCTTTTTTCATTTGCTCCAGCGTAAGTTCAGCCATCTTTTGATCATCCTGGGACAACACTGTTGCTCCCGGAACACTAATGTCTGCATCGAACACAACAACCGGAATGTTTTGTTTTACTGCCTTTTTCACGCCCGGCGTCAGCAAGGAATCCCCATGATCCGTTAGAATGGCATCGAATTTCTGGTTAATTGCGCTATCGAGCAACGATACCATTTTGGCTTTATCATTATCGGCGACAAACGTAGTCAATTGTCCACCGAATTTTTCGATTTCTTCTTTAACCCCTTGCACATATTGCTGTGAGAACGTACCTGTGTTAAATTCCATGATCAGTGCAATTCGTTTTCCACTGAGTGGGCCTGTTACTGCTTCGGTTTGAGGCTTGTCCTCTGCTGCGCCGGAAGCTGTAGTTGAAGCAGGCTCTTTTTTAATTCCGCAAGCGGACAGCGCCAATGTAAATACAAGCAACACACTCAACCATACCCATTTTGTATTTTTACTTCTCATCTCTTTCTCCCCCTGTTCACACTCTCTCTGTGATCTCGATCACAATAGTTGAATATTAATATAACGGCTAATCCCTAGTATGTAAATGGGTTTTAGTAATTTAAAGCTAAAACTCGCTAAGTTTTTATTCGAAACTAAAGTATCTTATCCAGTTCATCCAGAATCATGAAAATAAAACAAGAAAAAGACC
This sequence comes from Paenibacillus sp. O199, assembly GCF_001636635.1. Taxonomy (NCBI): domain Bacteria; kingdom Bacillati; phylum Bacillota; class Bacilli; order Caryophanales; family Paenibacillaceae; genus Paenibacillus; species Paenibacillus sp. O199. Next base: position 22,228 of record NZ_LGRP01000018.1, on the reverse strand, counting down.
GCGAGGGGTACCCCTACGGCCTTTTGGACTTACAGAATTATAGCGATTAATCCACCGGAACCTTCGTTAATAATACGTCCCAGCGTCTCTTGCAATTTGTATCGTGCGTTGTCTGGCATCATCGCAATTTTACCCTGAATGCCTTCTCTCACGATGGAATGCAGTGAACGACCGAACATATCTGAATCCCATACCTTGATCGGATCGTTCTCGAAGTCCTGCATCAAGTACCTCACCAGTTCCTCACTCTGTTTTTCCGTTCCGATAATCGGTGCAAACTCCGATTCCACATCGACCCGGATCATGTGAATGGATGGTGCAGTTGCTTTCAGGCGGACGCCGAATTTGGTACCCTGCCGGATGAGTTCAGGTTCATCCAATGCCATTTCGGCGAGGGATGGAGCCGCGATGCCGTAGCCAGTCGTTTTGACCATCTCCAGCGCCTCAGCGAAGCGATCGTACTCCCTCTTCGCATGGGAGAATTCCTGCATCAATTGCAGCAGATGATCTTTGCCTCGAATTTCAATACCAACAACTTCCACGAGGATCTGATCATATAATTCATCCGGTGCATACAGATCGATTTCTGCTACACCCTGCCCCATGTTCATGCCGCTCAGACCGGCTCGGTCGATGAATTCGTATTCCATGAACTGAGCAACAACTCGATCCACATCACGCAGCCTGCGAATATCCTTAACCGTGTCGCGAACGGAATTTTCATAGTTGCTGCGCAGCCAGTGGTTTTCATTCAGCACCATCACCCAGCTCGGCAAATTCACATTCACTTCATGTACAGGGAACTCATACAGCACTTCGCGAAGCACACCTGTGACATCATCTTCTGTCATTGTAGCTGCACTGAGTGTCATAACCGGAATGTCATACTTGGCAGCAAGCTCACTGCGCAACTGCAGCGCTTCTTCACTGCGAGGGCGAGTCGAGTTGATCACCAGTACAAACGGTTTGCCTACTTCCTTCAGTTCGGCTATAACGCGTTCCTCTGATTCCACATAGGAACTCCGGGCAATCTCAGCGATCGTGCCGTCTGTTGTAACCACCACACCCAGTGTGGAATGCTCCTGAATGACTTTGCGTGTGCCAATTTCGGCGGCTTCCTGGAAAGGAATTGGTTCTTCAAACCAAGGCGTGGAGATCATGCGTGGTCCATTCTCATCCTCGTATCCCTTGGCTCCTTCCACTGCGTAGCCTACGCAATCCACAAGGCGCACATTGACATCAAGTCCCTCGGCGACCTTGATTTGAACCGCATTATTCGGTACGAATTTTGGCTCCGTAGTCATGATTGTTTTGCCAGCTGCGCTCTGTGGCAGTTCATCCACTGCCCGCGCACGGTCTGCCTCATTTGTAATGTTCGGCAAGACGATTGTTTCCATGAAACGTTTGATAAATGTTGATTTCCCCGTCCGGACTGCGCCGACAACCCCGAGATAAATATCCCCTCCGGTCCGCTCGGCAATGTCCTTAAAAATGTCCACTTTCTCCAATGAAATCCCTCCCTAAATTACTCCGAAGGAAAAATGCTAAAGAGCATCCGCTTCGTTTTTTCAATCAGAAGACTGAAATCCCTGCAACGGTAGAGCCGCCTTTGTGAGTGCCCGGAAGTCGTCCGCCGCCGAACGTTGCATTCTGATGAAATCGGCGAGAGCGGCGTTAACTCGTACATGCAATTGGACTAGTATCATCTTATGTATCCGTATGCAGCATTATGACGCGTATTTTTTGTTTTTTTCTCAAGGTAGTTGCCTTAAGAGAATTGCCCCGCTCTCGGACTGCGCGTCTTTATTACAATCTACTTTATGAGCGTGCCGAAGCTTTTATGCCGGTTCGTTCATTTGGTTCTCGTGTTACCGTTCAAGCCGTGCAGAAGGTATACTGTGAAGGTAAGGCATTTTTTAGCAGAGAAGAGCAGAGATAACGAGCTGAGAAAGGTGAGATGAGCGTGGCACAGATCAAAGTATATGGACTAGGTGAGCACTTGAACCCATTGAAAGAGCAGCTTTCACAAGTTATACACTCCGTTATGGTGGATGTTGTGGGATTACCGGAGAACAAGAAGTTTCAACGTTACTTTCCCATGAACACGGATGATTTTCTTTTTCCCTCTGATCGTTCAGCAGGGTATACCATTATTGAAATCAGCATGTTCGAAGGCCGAACAGATCAAGTCAAGAAAGAACTCATTCAGCAATTATTCACACGGATGAACGAACAGTTGAAATTGTCGCCCAATGATGTGGAGATTACTATATTTGAAACACCGCGCAGTCATTGGGGTATTCGGGGATTACCCGGTGATGAACTTGACTTGAGTTATAAAGTGGAGGTCTGAACAAAGTAATCTGAATATAGCTTATGGACCATATGATGTGACTATAAACCAACTTATAAGAAAGAGATATCCCGTGATGCGGAATATCTCTTTTTTTTACCTTAAGGACAATCAATGGATTGCGTGCATTCGAATCGAATTAACGCTCATTATTACTTTGTTGCAATCGGGGTGTTATTCTGCCAGGTATAGGCGACTGATTTTACAGGGACAAAGTAAGAATGCTCCAGCAAGAATTCACGCAAATCTTCCACTTTTGTTGGAGCATTATCTGACTTCTCTACAGCCTGCATAATGTCAAAAGCATAATCTACATAGACATTGCCCTCATCATCCATCATGAAAGGCAGTTCCTGACCCGAATATACACTATTCAGTGTAACCGCTGGGGCACCAGCCTGTGCGGCTTGTTCCATATCTACAGCGTATAGCCCAGGATACAGTTCTTCCCCACTTGGTAGTTGATTGTTATGTACGGACTTGTACTGATTGACCATTCGTTGAACATCATTTACTTTCTGTACCGTTTGAAGATCCATGACTTTGACTGTCGGGTTCACTTCTTCATCCTGAATGAGAAAGTAAGCGCTCCCACCACTTTCAAACGCCGTGCCGGGTATTTCATCCAGATACCCCTGCTGTTTCAGCTTGGACAGATCAACTCTGAATTTTTCATATTTCGGTGTTTCCATATCTGCGTTGACCATGGGCAAAATCCCCTGATCCTGTTGGAATGCTTCTACCGCAGTTTGAATACGGCTTAAGCTTTCCCTATAAGCTATTTTGGGATCGGGATTACTCTGGGATTGATACATACACCCCGTTGCTGTAAAAGCAAACAATAGGAATAAGAGTAGACAGGACATCTTCTGCAAATGACGCCTCTGCCTTCTTGGTTTCACGTTCTTCGTCATATTCACGTTCATCCGTATCCTCCTTGAATCGTTCCACTCAGGTATTCTTAGAACCAATCGTCCTCTTCCTGCTGCTGACGCTCCAATTGTTTACGAATCGCTGCCTTCAGAGGGTCCTCCGGAACATGAACCGTCACCGATCCCCGCACCTTCGCCTGACATGACAGTCGAGTGCCTGCATCCAGCAGTGAACCTAGTTTACGCTTCTCCGCATCTGTTGGTGGATGCAGCGCTGCTAGATGTTCCGAATCTACTTTCACCTTACACATCAGGCAGGCTGCCTTTCCATCACATCGCGTTGCTATTTTAACCCCTGCACGGCGTGCAGCATTTAACAGCGTTACCCCTGGCTTTAGCCGAATCGTTTTATTTTGCGGTAAAAATGTAATATTGTAATCCATCATTCTTCCTCCTAACTTACTGAGGCCATTCGAAGCCAACAAGCTCTTCCACTTCTGCTCTGAATCGGCTTGTCCATATATTTTGCTTCCCCAATAAAGTCATTAGAGGTTGATGTGATTCAGGCATCTGCCGAATCTGCCTTGCAATGGGTTCGTAACGATCGGCACGGCCTCTCATTAGATTAAACAACAGCTCATGAGCAAGCGGCATTAGACGCAATGTGTAAGAACCTACTTTGGCTTCAGGTGCATACTCGGCCAATACATGCTCAATTTCAATGCGGTACCAACTCTTACGTGACCACACTTCGAAACCCCCAACCAGTTCCAAGGCACAAGTCCCTACCTGATAATGACTGAGTAGCGAGGCATAAGGTCCCGTCTTATCTACGACAGGCTCGTCCAGTACCATTCCAGGCGCAGATTTATGCAGCAACTTCGCGGCGGTGATATCAGCGTAAATATCAATATCTCTGGGAGCCTGCTGTAATTCCACCTGCTGGAGCAACAACCCACAGCTTCCCCCAAGCAGCCACGTATAAGGCTCTGCATCCCAAGCTTTCGCCGTTTCCAGCAAAGCCGCGTGTAATTCCGGATAGCGCTCTGTCCGATCCTCCGTTTCATGCGACCTCATCGGCTCACCTTCCCTTCATCCGTTTTCGTTGTGTCAGTTCTTATGATGTGTTTATGCGGATGTTATCTCTCAGGCGAGAAAGATCAGGTCAGAGAAGCTATTCCGCCGAAAAGGCCAATCAGCATAATGAGAAAAGCGATTAAAGAAAGAATGCCCCGTACAACGCCTTTCGTTTTGGAGCGAGCAAACGTAATTAGGAATACAGATAGTCCCATAATGAGGATTGCGACCAATGAAAGCCACATCTTGTCCATCGCGTTCATAATCCAGAGTTCTCCCCTTCAGTCCGTAATTCATCACTGACACTGTGACAATTGCAACTATTATAACACGAAACATTGCTCAGCTTTCCAAAAAAAAGACAAAAAGCAAGCCGGCAAATGCCGACTTGTCTTTTTGTCTTGCTCGATCGCCTGCATGCAGGCGCGATCTATTATTTTTTCATCATCATTTTCATTAATGATTCCATACTGTTTGGGTTTAATCCGCTTTTTTTGACGGCACTCACGATATCCTGAACTGTATCCTCAGATACCGGCACTTTTGCCATGGCGGATACTTGCTTGATCAGTTGGCGCAACTGAGCTTCATTCTGCATGGTGGACGGTTTTACTGTACTCGCCAATTTCTTGACGGCACCTTCCGTAATCGATTTCCCTGTTTTTTTGTTGATCGCTTTCAGCGCTTCCTTGGAAATGTTGTTAGCCATTCGTCTCCCCTCCTCCGGCAATACTCATGTGTATAATATGAGTGCACCGCAAAAAAGGTGAATAAGCTTCTCATTTCGGGAAAGCTGCCTACGCTACCATCAGGAATGCCACTGCTCCCAGGTTTCAAGCGTCATGACTTCCATTTCGGTCTTGGGATCACGTCCCATTAAAGCTTCAACCGCATCCCGCGGCTGTCTCTCCTGAAAAAGAACGTGATAAAGCTGATCTGCAATCGGCATTTGCACACCATATTTCTGAGAAATGAAGTGGGCGGCCTGTGTGGTCCGAATTCCTTCCACAACCATGCCCATGGAATTCAATACATCGTCCAGCTTCTGTCCTTTGCCCAGCAAGGAACCTGCTCTCCAGTTACGACTGTGCTGACTAGTCGCGGTCACGACCAAATCACCGATCCCTGCAAGTCCGGAGAACGTAAGCGGATTCGCCCCCATCTCCACACCGATGCGTGTGATCTCGGCCAGCCCGCGTGTTAGCAACGCTGCTTTGGCATTATCACCAAAGTTAAGGCCGTCTGACATACCTGCTCCCAGCGCGATAATATTTTTAAACGCTCCCGCCAATTCTACACCGATCATATCTCGATTCGTGTACACACGGAAATAAGCATTCATAAATAAACCTTGGGCGGCCTCGGCAGAAGCTTTATCCAGTGATGCCACAACAACCGTCGTTGGGCAACGCTTAACCACTTCTTCCGCATGGCTTGGACCAGAAAGTACAACGATATGTCCTTCTTCACATTCAAGTTCTTCCGAAATGACTGTGGACATGCGTTTTAGACTTTCTGTCTCAAATCCCTTGGTTGCATGAATGATTAACATTTCCGGTTTGTAATAGGCCTTAAGCTGATGAGCAACCGAACGCATCGCCGATGAAGGAGCAACAATTAACACAGCAGAAGCCCCTTCAACTGCCGTCGCCATATCCGTGGTTGCCTGAATACGAGGTGACAGCTCTGCATCGGGAAGGAAGCGTTGGTTTGTATGTTTATTATTGATTTCTGTGGCCTGGTCTTCACCACGTGTCCACATGATCACATCCAGTTGATTGGCAGCTAATACACTGGCAAGTGCAGTACCCCAACTGCCCGCAACCAGAACAGCAACTTTTTTAGACAACGCGTTTTCCCCCTCCAGGGCTTTTCGATCCCAATTTATTTTCCTGTCCTTTGGCGAGCTTCGCAATATTGGTACGATGTCTCCAGAACGCAAACAGACAAATAATCAGACTTCCCCAGAAGATACTCATCGAATATCCGGGTAACACAAGGATGAAGAGCGGTGTCAAAGCTACAAAAATAAGGGAACCCAATGAAACATATCGTGTCAATACGATGGACAGGATGGCAAATACACCGGCGCATAGCGCAGGAATAAGTGCAAGAGTTACGAGCACACCGATCGCTGTCGCAATTCCTTTTCCTCCACGAAAACGGAAGTACAGCGGCCAGTTATGTCCTGCAATGGCAGCTATACCACTGAGTGCAGGAATCCAATCGGAACCATTGCTGAACCAAACCCCAATCCAAACGGCCGCAATACCTTTGAGTACATCCAACAGAAGTACCAGAATTGCCGGTCCTTTACCCAATATCCGCAAAGTATTGGTAGCCCCTGCATTTCCGCTTCCGTGTTGACGGATATCGATCCCCCGTAGTGCTTTTGCAAGGAGGACACTAAAGCTGATTGAACCGAGCAGATAGCTCAGTACAATCGCTGCGATTTGTAAAATCACAAACTTCTCCCCTAACCTTCGTCGGACTTCCTCCGAGTAAATATGCGAATTGGCGTCCCTTCAAAATCAAACGCTGCACGAATTTTATTCTCCAGGTAACGTTCGTAAGAAAAGTGCATCAATTCAGGATCGTTCACAAAAATAACCATGGTCGGAGGTTTAACTGCAACCTGAGTCACATAGTTGATTCTCATTCTGCGTCCTTTATCTGTTGGTGGCGGATTAATAGCCACTGCATCAGATACTACATCGTTAAGCAGATGCGTCTGAACACGCATAGTATGCTGCTGTGCTACACGTTGCACAACAGGCAACAATTTTTGTAAGCGTTGTTTTGTCTTGGCTGACAAAAATACAACCGGAGCGTAAGTCATAAACAGGAAATGATCCCGAATTTTTTTCTCAAACTCATTCATTGTTTTATCAGACTTCTCTACAACGTCCCATTTGTTCACAACAAACATGGAAGCTTTACCTGCTTCGAATGCATAACCTGCAATATGCTTGTCCTGCTCAATAATGCCTTCTTCGCCATTAATTACAATCAGAACAACATCTGCACGCTCAATGGCACGCATCGCACGCATTACGCTGTATTTCTCCGTGGTTTCATAAACTTTACCACGTTTACGCATACCTGCTGTATCAATCAGCACATAACGCTGACCGTCTTTTTCAAACGGTGTATCGATTGCATCCCGCGTTGTACCAGCAACATCACTGACAATAACACGTTCCTCGCCCAAAATGGCATTCACCAATGAAGATTTACCCACGTTAGGACGTCCGATCAGAGCTACACGAATGACATCGTCATCGTAAGTCTCTTCCTCAAGTTCAGGCAATTTCTCTACGATGGCATCGAGCAAATCACCTACACCTGTACCATGACTTCCCGATACTCCGATTGGATCACCAAATCCAAATCCATAAAACTCATAAATGAGCTCACTGCGCCCGATATTATCCACTTTGTTAACGGCTACAACGATAGGCTTACCTGAGCGGTACAACATCTCTGCGACTTCTTCATCAGATTGCGTAATCCCTGCTTTTGCATCACACATGAATACAATAACATCCGCTTCTTCAATGGCGAGCTCTGCCTGCATCCGGATTGATTTTAAAATGACGTCCTCGCCGTCGATTTCGATACCACCTGTATCGATAATGCTAAATGGTTTACCGTTCCATTCGCCGATTCCGTAGATACGGTCACGGGTAATGCCCGGCTTGTCTTCCACAATGGCCAATCTGTCGCCGATGATCCGATTAAAAATGGTGGATTTGCCCACATTCGGTCGCCCGACAATTGCCACAACGGGTCTTGCCATACATTCCACTCCTCCTGTCCATACTTACGATACTCATCATAGCAAAAAACGCCTGTCTTGGCTAACGTTTCATGCCGTTATACTCGCAATAAAAACAATCGGCGAACCCGCTGGGGCTCGCCGATCTTGCTTTTATTGTTCAGCAAAATATGCAGTATATAACTAAGAACCATGCATTTATAACTTATTTGAATTTGCTGAGTTTGTCACCGAAGCGCTCGCCGAGCGTGATGCTCAGACCTTGATTGCTCAAGGAAACGTTCGGGTTGTTGATTTCTTCACGTGGAGCATTGTTTCTTGCAGGTCTTTCTGATTTTGGCGCTTGAGCAGGAGCTTCTTCAGTTTCCTTGATGCTCAGGCTTACACGTTGCTCAGAAGGATTCATGTCCAAGATTTTAACTTGAACTTCTTGTCCTTCTTTCAATACTTCGTGCGGAGTGCCAATATGTTTGTGGGAGATTTGCGAGATATGCACAAGTCCCTCAACACCAGGAGCGATTTCAACAAAAGCACCGAAGTCAACCAGACGTTTTACAACACCTGTTACGATATCGCTAGAGTTGAATTTGTCGCCAGCTGTTTCCCAAGGACCTGGTTGAACAGCTTTCATGCTCAGGCTGATTTTACCTTTTTCAGGATCAACTTTCAGCACTTTTACGTTTACTTTATCGCCTTCAGACAGAACGTCCGATGGTTTGTCAACGTGTGTCCAAGCGAGCTCAGATACGTGAACCAATCCGTCTACTCCGCCTACATCAACGAAAGCACCGAATTGAGTCAAGCGTTGTACCGTACCTTCGATCACTTGACCTTCTTGCAAACCAGCCATAACAGTAGCTTTGTTTGCTTCGAATTCTTGCTCCAGTACGTCTTTTTGGGAAAGGATCACTTTGTTGTTCTCACGGTCGATCTCTTTCACTTTAACACGCAATGTGCGTCCTTTGTAATCGCTGAAATCTTCAACGAAATGGCGCTCTACCATGGAAGCCGGGATAAATCCGCGAACGCCCACGTCTGCTACCAGACCGCCTTTAACAACGTCACCTACAACAACTTCGAATACGTCTTGGTCTTCAAAATGCTTTTGCAATTGATCCCAAGCGTTTTCGCTGTCGATTGCACGTTTGGACAAAACGAGTTTTTCTTTCTCGTCGTCGATGCTAAGTACTTTAGCTTCAACTTCTTGTCCAACTTCAACTGCATCAGACGCGCTGTCTACGTGTAGGGAAGACAGTTCACGAATTGGAATTACACCGTCATATTTATATCCAATGCTCACATAGGCTTGGTTATCTTCCAATTTGACGATGGTTCCTTTTACGGTATCTCCTTTTTTCAAGGAAACGAATTGATCCAACTCATCTTGGGTTGCTTCTTGATTTTTCATTTCTTCCGACATGTCAAATACCCTCCTCAATTCAAAAACCCCATTATATTCAAACCTGCCTGTAGCAGAGTTCAAAACACTTTCATCGCTGAATGAACATCCTTAGCTTCCCTCAAAAATATGGAAACATGCACTCAGCAGTCTGACGATGCCGTTATTTGCTCGGCACGCCTGTTTGCACCATTTCGTTAATTTTGGACATAATCTTCTCCGTCGCTCTTTCCAGCGCATCGCCGGAAGGATCTTCCTTGAACTCGTCCAAATTCACTGGTGCTCCATAAACTACTTTCATCTTACGAAAAACCTTGTAGTTACCGATAATAGCAGTAGGAATAACTGTAGCACCACTTCGGAGAGCGAAGCTCGCTGCCCCTTTTTTGCCGATGCCTCCATCATTGTGTCGGCTTCCCGAAGGGAAAATGCCAAGCACTTCACCACCACGCAGAATGTTGAGTGAGGTCTTGATGGATTCCTTGCTGACGCCTCCACGTTTAACAGGGAAAGCGCCTACGGCTTTGATAATTCGGCCAAAGACCGGAATATCAAACAATTCGCTTTTGGCCATGAAGCGCACCTGACGACGAATCTTGATACCAACCGTTGGAGGATCAAAGTTACTGATATGATTGGAACATAAAAGTACGCCGCCTTCTTTCGGGATGTTCTCCCGTCCAACTGCCTCTAGGCGGAAAAGAATGGTGTAAATGATCCGCAGTAATGTGCTGCAAAATGTGTAAATCATAGACCGATCTCTCCTCTGACCATTGTGCAATAAGACACGATTTTGTCAACCACTTCATGGATGCTCATCTCGGTTGTATCGAGCACTGTAGCGTCCTCAGCACAACGAAGCGGGGATATTTCCCGACTTTCATCCAATTTGTCACGGGTGGCAATGTCTCGCTCAAGTTGCTGCAACGTCAGTCCTTCTGAGGGGTCCAGTTCTTTGAAGCGGCGAAGTGCACGCTCTTCCACACTGGCAGTCATGAAGATTTTCACTTCCGCGTCGGGCAATACTGTCGTTCCGATATCGCGTCCATCCATGACGACGCCCTTGCGCAAAGCCATTTGCCGCTGTGTATCCACCAATTGCGTACGCAGCCCCTCGATTTGCGCATATCGGGACACGATTCCCGTCACTTCACGGGAGCGGATTTCCGAGGTTACATCTTCCCCATTACAGAACACTTTCTGTCCGTCGGGATCCGGTTGTAAATCAATGACCAGCTTTTGGGTTTCCTGAAGCACCTCTGGCACATCTTCCGGTGAAATACCTTTTCGAAGCATATGCAAGGTTACCGCACGGTACATCGCGCCAGTATCGACGTATATATACGCGAGCGCCTCTGCAACCAATCGGGCCACCGTGCTTTTCCCGGCACCGGCAGGTCCGTCAATTGCAACGTTCATCTTCCCGTTCTCTGATGTGTTCTGGCTTGCCAACGGGGCATTCCTCCTCAAACGATAAGCCTCAATAAAAAAACAGGCATTGCCTGCATCGTCAAAATTATACCACACTATACACATGGATGCAAAAACAGACAAATCAGTGATGCTATTGATCGTGTACCGTTTGCATCTGAATTGGTGTTCCTTCCAGACGATCAATGGAGGTCATATTCTTTTTCATATCAGGCACAAGAAGTAATAGCTGATAGATCACAAGCAGAACAAGAAGAGCTGTAATCAGCTTCAAAGCCCTTCTTTCCATTCGCTTGGATAAAACATAATATAGGCGCTCGTATCTGCGGGATGCATGGCGATTGTTCACAAGCTGAACCTCCGTTTTTCCATTACATTGCCCACCATTGTCACTTTCTATTACAGACAATCACCATCTCTATTTCGTTCGGTAATCTAATTGCCGTTCAAAACAAAACTTGATGATCTTTTGTCGTTCCGAATCTGTAATCTGCACAAACTTTAACATGCATAGCTGTCTGCCTGTTTCCAGTGTTTTGATCCGTACCACTTCAGCTTCAAAGTTCGCATGTTCAATCGCTGCATTCCGATAAGGAATAAGCAACCAGCATTTCAGCTTTTGTCCTTCCGCAATAGCAAAACTGGGTTCCCCATAAATGGACAATCCCCCGCCGCCAATATCTTCAGTCAAGCCCACGGCTCGGGTAAGATCTTCACCCTGAATGGCCATTTCAAGATTTGCATGAACACGCAGAAAACTGCGACGCTGGATTTTGGTGATATCGTCCGGCAAGGGCTTGCGAATTCGTACAAGCCGAACTACATCTTCTTCAAATCCAGTCACATACGTGTTGAAATAATGACGAACCCCGTCTTCCGTAATATAAGAAATGGACAATTCCTCACCAAAAAACAACCTTTTCAACCGACTGCTTCCCTGTTGCATCGGGACTTCGATCAGAAAACTATTTTCATCCACATCCGCTATGCGTGATTTATATTCTTTGCTTTCCTCTTTTTCATCTGCAGAGGCAATCTGGATGTATAAAACTTCATTTATTTTGGGAAACAAGCTGTTCACCGCCACCTTAGCTTTTTATCTTCGTATCGTATGTACAAGGACTATTATACCATGACCTTTCTCATAGTGGACAACAAAAAAACAGACCACTACGTGGTCTGTTCCATAATCTATTTACATTCTAACAGGCTGCCGGCTTCTTGATGTTATGTGGTCTCATTCACCGGTTTGATCTCCTCAACGGCTTCTTCCATACCTGTATCAGCGTTGATGTAAATTTTATATTTTGCACCATTGATGCGTCCACCGAATTCGTAACACAGAACTTCTTTGCTGTAATCATTCTTAATGAGTGATTTGCGAGCATAGCTCTCCTTGAATTCCGGATTCAGTTTTTTGCGGGCCTGTTCAACCGTGAGTGTGGCTTTTGGAATCTCCCGCTTTTTCTGATGCTCATATACAAAATCACTTGCCTGGAAGCCGGTAACATTCCCATTATCAAGGCCAACCCGAACAGACATTTTTTCTGGATAAATCAGTGTATCGCCTTGTTTGCGCACATAGGTCAGGTTACCGAGGTTACCAAACTCGTCATAATTGACTGCCTTCATATCTTTGTAACCCTTATTGGAAAGGAAATGATCTGCTTTTGACATAGCTTCTTTACGTGTTACTTTCTTCGTCCCGATTGGGCGAGTATCACTGTAAGAGATGAGCAGACCGCCATTACGTGTGAAGTCCATACTTAATTTACTGTCTTTGGACTGATCAATCGTGGCTGTATACGATTCCCAATCTGTACCTTTACCATTTTCCTGTATTTGAATCTTACCGTGTTCTGCATCGGAAAACTTTGCAGCTTTAGTTTGGATCTGCTCTTTGGTCATCGGTAAGCCATCCAGCTTCTTCACCGAACGTTTGGCATAAATGCTGGAGACTGAAGGACCCCAGTCAAGTTCAGGATACTCCTGTACCTTTTTGTTGACTGTCCGGAATCCATCCACGATGGTGTTGTCCATCGTTTGCTCTTCCGTTGCCATAGCCGACTCGGCATCCATCCAGCGTAAACGGTCAGAAATGACTTTCTGCTGTACATCCTGCAGATTTTTAGTGATCTCGGATGAATTCGCATACAGTTTTTTCAAGTTGCCCATTTCTTTTTCACTTAATGGTTCATTGGTCAGATCACGCATGGACGCCTGATAAGCAAAGTTGGAGATGCGGGAGAGAAACTCCTCCGTTTCACTGAATGGCAGCATTGTAAGCGGCAATTGATTAATCTCATTCTGGGCTTCACTGGTAAGTCGCCATACGTTCATCAGACCTTTACGATGCATCCCTTGGGACGTAGCATGGACTGCCAGCGTATTCCCAATCTCCGAGTGCAATTTGTCCATATGAAAAGATAAATCGTGAAAAGCACGCTGATATTGATTCTCTGCCTTGATCAGAATGGCATTTTTCTCCTGGTTCTCTTGGTAACCCCATACGAGAGCACCGATTAACAGAACTGCAAATATCGGAAACATAACTGAACTTAAACGTTTATACATCGGTAGAGTCTCCTTTCTTCTAAGCCACTACCTCTATTGTGGATCGAAGAAAGACCTCTTATGCATGCGATTTCCAGTCTGTCCAATGACGGGCTTATCACGCATGGTCTCAAACGTTCTATTTAATTCAATTGTACCCAGGTTGTGCCGCCATCTTCCTCAATTTCAAACTGATCTCGATTATCACACAAACACTGTTTAAAACCGGTCTCAATTCTTCCTCGTTCTTTCTTACCTCGCAGCGTAAAACGTTCTCCACATTGCTTGCATCTAATTTTAATTTTGATTCTCATCACGCTTATCCCCGTTTCTATTGGTCTTCCCCGGGAATTTTTATTTTATTGCAACAAAAAACACACCGGGGCATCAGGCGCAGGTTGCGCTCCATGTCCACCAGTGTGTCCGTATTTTTATAATTTAATCTCTTCCTCACGCTTCACAAAACGAAAAGGAGAACGATTGTTGGCCCTTGTAATCTTGCCCATCGCACCGTACCATAATCCCGCCATCAATGGCGCAATGAACCATAACCAATGATTCACCATGGTATTCATAATGACATCATAAAGCGCATGCCAGAAGAACGGTAAAACCAGTGAGAGCATAAGAAACCAACGTTTTTTCTTGCCATCCGAGAATTTGGCCCGCCCCATGTAATAACCCATAATTACTGCAAACATGGCGTGACCCGATACAGGAAGCAATGCACGAATGAACATAGCTGAGACGGAAGCATTCCCCGCAAAGGCATACAACACATTCTCAACTGTAGCAAATCCGAGTGAAACAGCAACGGAGTATAGAATCCCATCATAAGGCTCGTCAAATTCGGTATGGTTATAAATAATATGGTAAATCACAAACCATTTGACGAACTCTTCAACCCCACCTGAAATCAGGATGGATTCAACATAAGGATTATCTCCAAGCCAGATCATCATGCCACGCTGAATAATCATCACAGGCAGTACCATCAGAATCCCCATGAGAAAGACTCGAAATACCATGTGAAGAGGTTCAGAGTCATAACGGTCTTTCAGATAAAAGTATGTTAACAAGGCGAGACCCGGAGCTACTGCTGCCGCTAGAACCGAAAACAAAAGCACCGAAATTCCCTCCTCTGACTAAAGACGCGATTACAACTAGAGCTTACTCCTGACGCTTGAAGTGGGTGCAAATAACCTCAACCGCTTGTTCAGGCATAACAACCTTTCCGTACTCTTCCATGACGGCAGGGGTAACGGAAGATCCTTCACCGAATTCAGCAAGCAATGCAATCAATGCTGCATGTTTGGTCGAATCCAAGTCATCCGGTTCAAAATGCAAAAACCATTTGTCTTTATAGGAATAAAGTCTTCCAGCATCCGTTACGTGCTGATGCAACATATGTGCAGCCTCAATCAGCACTTCAAAATCTTTGAATGCATAGACGATGGAATCGCTTTGCTCAAGTGTAACTTCCATCTCATATACTTCTTCAGGCAAATCATCCTCATTACCTGAACCATATTGTTGCGGATCATATTTCCCCCGGGTGACAATGACAACCATCCCTTGAGCGGGAAGTGCGAATACTTCGACAGCAAGTGGACCTGTAGCATCAAATCCAAGTTCGGAATAGGCCTGGTCCATCATTTCAGTGAACAGTTCATGAACTTTAGGTATTTCCTGCCACATATCATCTTTTTGTATTCCGCGCTCGCTCAGATCGTCAAAGGTCAGGAAAATCCGTATCTTATCGTGACTTAATCGTTCTATTTTCATACAGGATCTCCCCTTTATAAGCAAGTCTTATAACAGATTATGAAGCACAAAACAATATGTGCTGAAAATAAATCTATGTAGTTATGTTATCATTTTATACCTGCAAATGCACGAAGTAAAATCGACAAAAAAAGAATCATTCCACATCAAAACAGGACTGTGGATGATTCTAATGGGAGGTTTGTGTTTATAAACCCGGTACTGTTGTGTTTGTTTGAGTTAAAATTTGCTCAACTTCATGTTTAACATCCGGATTGGTGCGAATAAAATCTTTGAGCATGTTCATGTTCTCTTCTTTTTCCTGCGGAGTGATCGGCTTTGCACTTTTTTTATGCGTGCTTTTGTGGGAATCTCCGCTCTGTTCGTTTGGCTTGGAGCTGAATCCGTCCATGCCTGGGAACGTCATCTCCATCATTTTGTGTTTGGCCTGATTCATCATGTTGCGGGATGAACCGGAAGACAGCATTGACATTTTACCTTTGGACAGCCAAGAACTGGCTGCTACGCCAATTACAACACCCCAGAAAAAGGATGACGCCTTCATTACACCAACCTCCTTTTAATGTTAAAATCACAACTAGTGTTTGCGGGAGTGCCTCATCTCATTCCGCATAAATACAGGAAAGCGAGTTGAAAGCATGATTAGACACACCACTGCCTTAATTATGATCGCATGCATGCTGTTGTCAGCTTGTGGAACCAAGGTCGAAACAACACCTGAATCCACGAAGTCCAGCAATGAATCGGTTACTTCAACGCAGGAGCAGCAGAACGAGCCAACTTCCACTGGGACAAGCGAAAAGCAAACCACGGATTCTCCGTCCTCAACGGACTCGAATTCGGATCAAGAATCACCAAGTGATGACGAAACATCTTCGACAGAAAAAGAAGAAACTGATAACGCTCTCGGTACACAAGCAGCCGAAGTTAATATTGAAAAAACGTATCATATGAATGCCAATTACTACATCAAACCCAACGATAAAACGAACGAAAGCAAGGTTGTATTGTTAACATTTGATGATGGGCCCAAAGAAGAAAAAATGATAAACGGATTAATCGACACCTTAGATAAACATGACGCGAAAGCGATATTTTTTGTTAACGGATACCGAGTGAAAAGTCATCCCGAGTTGCTCGAGATCATCCATGAACGTGGACAGGTAATAGGAAATCATGCGTGGGACCATGAGGATCTGAAAAAAATGTCCACTACGGCAGCTTCCAAACAAGTCACCGATGTGCAAAAGATTGTGAAAGAAACGATTGGCGTGGAACCCCAGTTCTTCCGTCCGCCGTTCGGTTCTGGAAATGATGCATTAAAGGCCACAGTCAAGAAAAACGGCATGTTATATATGACATGGTCCAATGGCTCACTGGATTGGGATAAGAGTACCAAAAATAAACCGGATAAAGTCATCCAGAATGTGCTGGATCAATTAAATCCAGGCAGTAATATTTTGATGCATGAGTTGCCATGGACAGTTGAAGCGTTGGATGAGTTGTTAACCAAACTTGAACAGAAAGGTTACACTTTTGTCGATCCTCGCTCCATTGAACTGGAAGCCCGCTGAGCTTCGATTATTTGCCCGGCATTCGGCTTAATATCAATAATTGATGAGTTGGAATTGACATGAAGGAACTTACAAAGTTATAACAAACAGCCTTGGTCCTATGCGGATCAAGGCTGTTTGTTTGAGAGCATTCGCAAAGTAATGATATGCATTTCTGCGGGACAACAAAGTCTGAATGGCAAATGATTTGTTCCGTATCCTTTGCTAACCAGCATTTTACCTTCTTGCTCGGTATCATTACCATCCTTTTTCAAAGAGAACCACCCGCTAGACACAGAGCGGTACGCTTTGTTAAGAAAGACGGGGCCAAAGACCGGAAATACTAATTGTCCACCGTGAGTGTGACCACTCAATATCAGATCAACAGGTCCATTCAAGTGAAGAGCCTCTAGGGGATCGTGCACGATGGCAATCTTGCATTCTTTGGAGTCCAATTCTGCAAGCAGCGAATCCCCTCGCTGTGAACGATAATCAACTCCGACCAGACACAGTTTGCTTCTGCCTTTACGAAGGTAAGTGGTAGAATCCTGTAAGAGTTGAACGCCCGTATCTCGGAATATACGTTCGAGATGCACAGTTCCTGCTCTTTTATCATGGTTCCCATAGACTGTAAAAACAGGGGCAATATAAGACAACAAGCTCATATTATGTCTGACAATGGGCCATGAAATTCCTTTTTCCGCCACATCTCCCCCAATAATAACCCAGTCCACCTGATTGCGAAGATGTTCCAGATCATTCTTTTTCAGCTTGCGTTTATGGATATCAGATAAATACAGGATTTTGCTGCCATCAAAAGAAGAGGGCAAATTCGGAACTTCAACCTCTTCTGAAACGATGTGATGAAGATGCGCCTCACGCCACATATGAACCAGCAAGGCAATCCCGGCCAAAATAACGGCAACGAACCATGCCAGTATTACCATGGCCATGGAAGGAAAGTATCCAAAGAAGGCGCTCCTTTTATCCCCCACCAAACCAGACTAATTGTGAGCAAAACAAATATAAATATGAGCGAGTTAACAAATCGCTTACTGAGACGTAAACGGCGAGATGGATGAAGCTCAGTCCGCGTAGGAAGTGTTCCCGCTTCGGAAACGGATTCTTCTTCTGATGGCTTTTCTGCTTTGTTGGCACGTGCTGGTGCCCGCCGGGGAAGTACCGGACTTTCCAGTGATGATGTATAAGACTTGCGTTGTGATCTTGGTATGGAGACCGAGGTAATGGGTGTGAGTCCTCCCACCTCTGAGGCAGCAGCTGGTTCAACAACCAGATTTACTTGAGAAGCTTCAGGCCGCTCAGATGTCTCTGTCTTATCCGAGTGACGATGGCGCTGACTGCCGTATGTCTTCATTCTACTTAATTGCTGATTCATGATCCCCTCCGAAAACGTATCGCTAATCCAGACACCAAATCAATAATAAAATGACAAAGTATAGGCGCCCATAATGTGCCGGATTGCATATAAATCCAACCCAATCCATAGCTCGAAACAAATACCCAACCAGTTGGAATCCAGTGCCGCAAATAGCGTATATGGATAACCGCAAATAAAATACTTGTCCAGTAAGGACCTAACGCATGTTGTATGGCTCCACGAAATAACAATTCTTCACAAACAGCAACGATGGCTGCTATGCATACAATGTGCCAGATTGGACGCTTGCGAAACAGCAACTCGTTAATGCCGCCATCATCCATGCTTTCTTGAGGAATAACATAAGAAAGAACCAAGTCCATAACAAGCATAATGCCAGCAAGACCAAGCCCCCACCAAATAAACTGGTAACTATCAGGCCACGCAAGTACATCAAAAAGATTTCTCTTCTGCAATAAAATCCATACAACCCCAATGATCAAAGTTAACCCTTGTGTAAAGTATAGATTGATCAGAAGCAAACGCTCGGTAAGCTGCTGTGGTTCAGCCTTCTGAATCTTGAACTTGGGAAACTTTAATTTTTTCATCGCCTGTGTCTGTCCTCTTGACTTATATTTGATGGATAACAAATTCGTTGTCCAATCGGATAGTATACTAAATGATAGCCAAAAAACCAAATAGGTTCAAGGCCTGCCCCAAGTCCCGGTTTTTCAGCGCAGCCATATCCATTGAATTAGTTCATTAATGTGTTAAAATCCGATTCACAAAACAGCTTGTAATCGAGCTATTTCGAACGATCAAGGAAGTCAATTTTTTATATCTATACGCCTTCTCCTCAACTGAAGAAAATCACATTAGTAAATCGAATTAAAACATTTAAGCCTATTGACATGCTCATGTCAGCCATGATACATTATGAAAAAATTAGTCACGTTAAACACGATGATGGAAAAAAGACGTTGCTTTGTCTTACAGAGAGCCGATGGATGGTGTAAATCGGTGGCAGGCAGATGATCTTGAGCGCTCCTGAGTTATTGCATTGAAATTGGAGTAGGTGCAATCGGTTTAGACCCGTTATCCTCTTCGGTCTTCATTGACCGCTAAGACTGTCGTTGCGAAACGGCGGTGAATTAGGGTGGTACCACGACAACTCTCGTCCCTTATTGCGCAAGCAGTATGTGGATTGAGAGTTTTTTGATTTATTTTAGAGTACAGACGTGGGAATCGCCCTATTTGCTACACCCTCCTCCTCTGCTGCGACACCGCGTTGTTGGAAGGAAGAGTTTCAATGGTTTTAAGGAATGCCTCTTTTCGTGAGGTGAGACCTTGACGATATAGATACACATACCTAAGGAGGAAGAAACCATGTACAAAGTGTTAGTGTCGGACCCCATTAGTGATCTGGGAATCCAGCAACTGGTGGATGCAAATGATGTTGTAGTTGAGAAGAAAACAGGTCTTAGCGAAGATGAGCTTGTTGCAATTATCGGCGATTATGATGCCCTTCTAGTTCGAAGTCAGACTCGTGTAACGGATCGTATTATGACAGCAGGTACAAACCTTAAAGTCATCGGACGTGCTGGCGTAGGTGTAGATAACATTGATTTGGAAGCTGCTACCCAACGCGGTATCATTGTTATTAACGCCCCTGACGGTAACACGATTACGACATGTGAGCATACATTTGCCATGATGATGGCACTGGCACGACATATTCCTCAGGCATATGCCAAAACCATTCAAGGTACTTGGGATCGTAAAACCTTCCTTGGTGTGGAGTTAAGAAATAAAACGCTGGGTGTGCTCGGTATGGGACGGATCGGTAGCGAAGTAGCTAAACGTGCCAAAGCATTCGGAATGGATATTCTAGCTTATGACCCGTTCCTCACTCAAGATCGCGCAGAGAAACTTCAGGTTAAGCTGGCTAGTGTGGATGACATCATTCGCAATGCCGACTTCATGACCGTTCACACACCATTAACACCTGAGACACGCCATATGATCTCCCGTCCACAATTCGAAGTGATGAAAAAAGGTATGCGTATTATCAATTGTGCCCGTGGCGGAGTCGTTGATGAAATGGCACTTGTAGAAGCAATTGATGAAGGTATCGTTGCTGGTGCAGCATTCGACGTATTCGAGAGCGAACCACCGGCTGCTGATCACCCATTCCTGAATCATCCTAGCATTATTGTGACGCCTCATCTTGGTGCATCGACAGTAGAAGCACAAGAAAATGTAGCGATTGACGTATCCGAGCAAGTCCTGCATATTCTGCGCAATGAACCGTTCAAAAACGCAGTTAACATGCCTGCAGTAGCCCCAACTGTAATGAACAAACTGCAGCCGTACTTTAAACTGGGTGAAACACTGGGTAGCTTTGCAGCTCAGATCACTCAAAATGCGGTTCAGGAAATTCGGATCGACTACGCTGGAGATCTGTCGGAAGTGGATACTTCTCCTTTGACTCGTTACATTGTAAAAGGTATTCTGGCAAGACATTTAGGCGGAGAAGCCAATATTGTCAACTCCATGCATTTAGCTAAAGTGCGGGATCTCAACGTAGTGGTTAGCCAAACATCGGCCACTAAAGGATTTACAAATCTGATTACCGTCACACTCGTGACGACTCAGGATGCCGAGGAGCGTCGTGTTGCGGGCACACTGCTTGCAGGTTATGGAGAGCGGATCGTGCGTCTGGACAAATTCCCAGTGGATATCGCTCCAGAAAGTCACCAAATTCTGATTTCGCATAATGATAAACCGGGTATTATCGGACGTGTTGGAACTTTGCTTGGAGAAAACGAAGTTAACATCGCCTCCATGCAGGTCGGACGTAAAATCATTGGTGGGGCAGCTATCATGATTCTGACTGTAGATAAGGAAGTTCCAAAAGATGTGCTTGTACAGCTTGCAGCTCTTCAGGAAATCAATACAGCCGTTGAAATCGTATTGAATTAACTGACGGACTAATCAATTATAAGACAAAAAGAGGCGAACCTTTATCAGGTTCGTCTCTTTTTATAAACCCAAAATTCCTTTTGACTAGCGTAATTCATGCATTAAGCTAATTGAATAATGTTTAATGTAGCGCCTGGTGGAGAGAGGACAGCTGTACCAACAAGCCCAAATAATTGGAACTGGATTGTTGATCCAGCAGTTACCGTCACAATAAAGTCAGACTGCAACTGACTGAGGGAAAGTAATGGTGAAACTACACTCGCCGGAATTGCTGTTCCGTTAAGTAAAATACGGGATTGAATAGCAAGTGCAGCTGTAAGATTTATTTTGTAAGAGATATAGTAACGCCCTGCATTGGCAAGAGTGAAGGTGTCATTCGTTCCATTAATGGTTATGCCAGTGCCAATATTTTGGTTATTCGGCAGTGGAATTAGTGTTCCACCCAAAATAACAACGATGGTTCCACTTGTGTTCTCACCGTAAGCCGAGTTAGATGTTACAGAAGTTCCTGTGGCTCCGGTTGCACCCGTTGCACCTGTACCCCCGGTGACTCCTGTCACGCCTGTTGCTCCTGTGACGCTCACTCCAGTGGCACCCGTTGCTCCAGTAGCTCCAGTAACTCCTGTCGATCCTGTGCTTCCAGTTACACTGGCTCCTGTTGCTCCGGTTGCTCCTGTTGCCCCGCTTGCTCCAGTAACTCCAGTTGCGCCCGTACCTCCGGTTACACTAACCCCTGTTGCCCCGGTAACCCCAGTTGTTCCGCTTGCTCCCGTAGTCCCTGTAATTCCCGTCACACCCGTGGCTCCGGTGATTCCAATTGCAACGCCCGTTGCACCCGTGATTCCGGTAGCTCCTGTTGATCCAGTGACACCGACTCCTGTGGCACCTGTTATTCCTGTAACCCCGGTGCTTCCAGTTATTCCGGTTGCACCCGTTAATCCCGTTACTCCGGTGGCCCCTGTTGCACCAGTGACACTAACACCCGTGGCACCGGTGACGCCGGTAACCCCAGTGACTCCCGTTACACCCGTATCACCTGTCGCTCCGGTACTTCCCGTTACACTGAC
>NZ_LGRP01000043.1:37956-38570 GCF_001636635.1 Paenibacillus sp. O199 | reverse complement strand
CCGTCGTACCCGTTGAACCCGTCGCGCCGGTGGCTCCAGTCATCCCTGTTCCCGTTACGCCGGTGTCTCCTGTTACACCTGTTGATCCCGTAACTCCTGTAACTCCAGTGGCGCCTGTTGCGCCGGTTACCCCAGTTGAACCCATCGCGCCGGTGACTCCAGTTGTTCCTGTTCCGGTGTCTCCTGTCGCACCGGTTACTCCAGTAATCCCCGTTACACCAGTGGCGCCAGTAGCCCCTGTTCCCGTTGAACCTGTGACACCGGCTACCCCAGTAATCCCCGTTACACCAGTGGTGCCAGTAGCCCCTGTTCCCGTTGCGCCAGTCGTTCCGGTTACACCCGTAGATCCTGTTGCGCCAGTAGCTCCGGTTCCACCGGTATCTCCTGTTGTTCCCGTTATTCCAGGATCGCCCGTCGTACCCGTTAAACCCGTCGCGCCGGTAGCTCCGATTCCCGTTGCGCCTGTCGCACCAGTTACACCTGTAGATCCTGTTGCTCCAGTCGTTCCTGTTCCCGTTGCACCTGTGACACCGGTTATTCCAGTAGAGCCCGTCGCTCCCGTTGCGCCTGTCGCACCAGTTATACCTGTAGATCCTATTGCGCCCGTTGTACCT
>NZ_LGRP01000043.1:37330-37946 GCF_001636635.1 Paenibacillus sp. O199 | reverse complement strand
GTTCCCGTGGCACCAGTCACACCGGTTACACCGGTTACACCCGTTGATCCTGTTGCTCCAGTAGATCCAGTCGCTCCAGTTCCTGTGGCACCAGTCACACCGGTTACACCCGTTGATCCTGTCGCACCAGTAGATCCAGTCGTTCCTGTTCCTGTTGCACCAGTCACACCGGTTACCCCAGTTGATCCTGTTGCTCCAGTAGCTCCAGTCGTTCCTGTTCCCGTGGCACCAGTCACACCGGTTACACCTGTAGATCCTATTGCGCCCGTTATACCCGTGGTTCCGGTCGCACCCGTGCTGCCTACAGACCCTGTAGAACCTGTTACTCCTGTTGTTCCCGTTGTTCCAGGATCGCCCGTCGTACCCGTTGAACCCGTCGCGCCGGTGGCTCCAGTCATCCCTGTTCCCGTTACGCCGGTGTCTCCTGGTACACCTGTTGAACCCGTTATTCCTATTGCACCAGTAACACCAGTGGTACCTGTAGATCCCGTAACTCCTGTTGCTCCTGTTGCTCCTGTTACACCAGTGGCGCCAGTAGCCCCTGTTCCCGCTGATCCTGTGACACCGGTTACTCCACTAGAGCCCGTCGCTCCCGTGGATCCGGTTGCGCCTGTTA
>NZ_LGRP01000043.1:0-37320 GCF_001636635.1 Paenibacillus sp. O199 | reverse complement strand
CCGTCGTACCCGTTGAACCCGTCGCGCCGGTGACTCCAGTCGTTCCAGTTCCCGTTACGCCGGTGTCTCCTGTTACTCCTGCGCTTCCGATAGCTCCGGTGGCCCCTGTAATCCCAGTCACACCTGTGGTACCTGTAACTCCTGTTACCCCAGTTGCACCTGTCGGACCAGTTGCGCCAGTCGAACCCGTCGATCCAGTCGTTCCTATTCCATTGGCTCCTAACAACTCTGATGATACGATACGGTGAGGCGTTACAAGCTGTCCTGAAGAATTTTTTCCCCAAACTGAAATTTCTATCTGCTGTTCTGCTAAACCACTTGTTGTAAAGACAAATTCAAATACATCCAGATCCGCAAAATAATCTTTCCTTATTGCTTGATTTGGATTTACACTAATTAATTCGAGTACATATTCCGTTCTAGTCCCGTTTAGGTAATAACCCTGAATCAAGATAATTGCATTAGTGGCCACATTTCTATTATCAATATTGATGGTCAGCTGTTGTGTTGGTCTTACACCATTGACCGGATTATTCTCAATCGGTCCAGTTGATAAAATAGTCATTATTCCCTCCCCTTTGTACGTTTTTTAGAAACAGGAGAGATATCTACATTCCTTATATACTAATACTTCTCTGACTCCTATAGACCGACAATTTTAATTGCCTGGTCTTCCTTTTCCCTGTGCCACATATTTTTGTCCATACATGGTATACTTTTATTTTTCAAGAGTGTGAACAGTTGAAGACAGTTCCACTTATAAATTTTCTCCTGCGACATTCAAAATGCTCAATTTATTCATCCGACTCTTTGTTTATTTTTATAAACCACCAAGCGTCATTTGAAGATTACCAAAGTAGGGATGAACGCGATGGATATTAGATATTAAAGTAATCTGGCTGTTAGTTTAACTTCGCCCTCGATTGTGCATCTACTTTAATTTCTCATTCTAACTATGGAATGGCAGGTAAAATAGCGACATCTCATTGTTTGTTACGGAGCTACAATCCTCCATGACTCATAGTAATGATACGAATAAGGAATCCATTTCTCTGTGGACTTTTTCATTTTAGCTTCAATAGTTCCAGTTCTATAGGAGTAATCTCCGGTCTGCCATTCAACAGAATATTTAACTTTGAATTTATCAAACCCTTCCCAAGTTAGAGCTCCAGCAAGTTCTGCACCATGAGCTTTCTCAATAAGCTCAGTAGTTCTTTTACCTTAGAAATGGATTACGAAGCCATTTTTAATGCGGCACTCGTATCTAATGGAGCAACTGAGTCATAAAAATGACTATTACTTGCCATAAGATTCATCGGAACCCAACCAATGCGATCATTACCAAAGAAATTATCGTTTAATTCACGAAGTTGAACATAAACTCTCTTCCGTCTAAAATTTTGACATAGGGACCAACTTTAGCAACTAGCTGCTCGCCAGTTCACCTAATAGGAGGTTTAGACATATCTATAGAATACTCAGCACGTCAGTTGAATAAAAGCAGCCAATCACAATGATCGGCTGCTTTCTTTGTTTTATTGAGCTTACTTTTCCCGTTAGCTAACTTGCTCTGGGTCATGATACTTTAGTTTTATTGAATTTTAGACAGTGCCCAAAGCTTTCATATGAATAGATGGTGACTTTATACATGTATTATTTTCGTATATAGCTTTGATTATTGATACTTCAACGATTGTAGCACTTATTCTTTCGATTCTTTTAGCGCAGTAAGACATCGCTTCTTTTAAATTCTCATCATTTAATCTGTTAGCTATGGTACAGTGAGGCATCCAGTTATTCGGAAGATACTGAGACTCAGCATTCATTCGATATTTTTCAAAGAAACTGTGATGATTATCATGAAACGTTAAAAACTCTTTGGAAGGAACAGGCGCAAGGAATAAAATCCCCGTGTTCAAGAAGGTTCCTAACGAGCTCATTGTGATTGAAAGTTGTTTTTTAGATTCATAAAAGTAGTCAAAATCGCTTATGAATTGCTCGATATCTAGGTCAGAGTTATAACCTGCTATCGTAATGTGAGGTCGTCTATCTTGTACTTCCTCTGCATATTTGGAAACTGCATTATTGCTCAACTCTTTCCAAACCTGCTTTATATAAAGCTCTGTATTCTGGTCAAAATGAGCAACTACTCCGAACACTTCTATAACCCCCTCAATATCTATAGCCCCTGCAATGAAGAGTATTCAACAGTAACATTGAGCAATCCTGCCCGTTAGCTTAACGAATTAACAGTCGAAAATCGATTAGATACATGCCTAAAGTTAATCGGACTATGTTCTTGTCCTTGGCTCGGGACAAGAACTTGCACCGATAAAATGAAAAAAAAACGCTAAATTAGCGACTTCTATCAACCGCTCGTTTTAATCAAAAATCCGTTCCAACTTTCTTCTTTCGTCATTTCTATCTTTCTCATTGAGATCCATGTTCAATCTTACGCATTTAGTTCCTCCATCAAAATCCGGTAGATCTCATATCAGGCTTTTTAACCCATAACCAGATATTCACCTTTGTAATTAGGTAATCTATTTTTCATTTGTTCCATCATCCATATGTATTGTTCTGGAAACATTAAGTGTTCAGAGCTTCCCTCCAAGCAACCTGATTCTTGGGCTTGTTTCCAAACCACTAAAGTCTGTATGCTCCAACTCCAATAAATCATTTTCTTGGGTACCTCCGTGATTTAAATTTCTCGCCAGTCTTCCCCATATTCACGTTCTAACTCATCTTTAAATTTAAAGTATAGATCTTCAATTTCCTGATATACTTGCTCCTCTCTTAACTCCAAATCATTGTATCTAGCCTCAATCAAGTAAAATAACAGAGCCTTTTCCCTAAATTTTAAATCCATATTACATGCCTCCTTATAAAACATAGTTCTACTAAGACAAGTTTTGGATCTCTCTGAAGTACAAACACTTCATCTTCTTTGCATAATTCCATAAACAACTCCAATTGCTCTTCATATTTATTCTGAGACGGCGTTGCAAACTACATTCCCTTCTCTCTTTGTATAAAGCCCCTTGCCCTCTCTCTGTTCTATAACTGAATGAACTTCAAAGATAAACTCCTTATAGCACATCGTAACGCTTTCTAGCTGAAGTGACAAACTATAGTTTTCTGTTAGCTTAACAAATCACATCAGTAAAAAAATGCTTACTTTACTAATACATATATGTTCGTGTCTCTTAATTCGCTTCCATCAACAGACAGAACTTCAGGTGGTTAAAAGCAAAATCAGTGATACCTTGTACAGCAGCTTCACATACTACCTTTCCATCACCTGGATTAGGCATTCTAATCAGTATGGCTACAACCACGTTAATCTGCCCGTTTGCTGAATTAGGGGGTAGAAAACCGATTAGTTATGTACCTAATCAGCAATCGGATTATGTTCTTATCCCTCGACAGTTTATCATCATATTACATAAAAAAATCAAATTTCAATATTTTTCAATTGCAATAAATCGTCAAATCATGTTTTTTTTGCAGTCTTCTGAAATGTATTCTTGTCACGGTTATCGGACGTCTTGCTTCGTATGGGGATCATTTTGGACTCTTTAAATCATCATTCACCTGAGGGTGCTTACATTTTTTAGACTTATTATTGTACTCATTGATGATCCGATCAAGAAATTGAGACTGTTTGATCACTAATGGATGTGCTAAGCCGTGGTGTTTGATGAGATTATGTAACTTTTTTCTTTCAACTTCTAGTTTTATATTTGTTAAATAACGATCATTCACAGTATCACACTCCTATACTGTTATATATTATCTTTTTATGTAAAAAGTTAGAGAAAAAAATGAACATCATATTTCTTACTAAAACAGAAAAAGGCACCCATTGGGTGCCCCAAGACATTTATAAATTGTAATAGCTACCAACCTCCAGAACCATGACTGCTTGGAGAATATAGCGGTATTGGAACAGGTGGTATTTCGTCAGAAGCAAACGCACTTAATGGTACTAAAGTAATTACTAAACTCAAAATCAGCATAACTAAGGACAACTTTTTTTTCATGTTAAACCCTCCTCGTAAATCGTCATGATTGTCGTATATCTTTTTAACGAAGTCTCATCAATAAAATAACGAAACTTCTCAAACATGCATATACACCTCACCATGCATGCGGTATTGTTAATTTTAGCTGATATTGCCAAACTCTCTAGGACGTAATTAATTCCAATCCTATATGCACCTTTTTTAGTATAGTAAGAACCCACATCAGCTAAAAAATTTGCTAAACCATCGTCTATAATCTCAGCCGTGTACGTTCCCACTTGACCATTTCCCTTAATTTGATTCAATATCACCTGTTCAAAACGCTCAAGAATACTGTCTATATTAAGTTTATACATTTCAGCTGCTTTCACAATTTTGAATAGAGCTCGTAGTATTTCATTTTCATTTGAAGAGATATATTCGACATACTCTTTAAGTACACTCACTTCTCCAGACATAAGCCTATACAAGTATCTATTAGCTTTCGCCCACTCTGCAAATTGATATTTAGTAGCCTCAGCGGATTCATCTGTCTCTACAATCCAATCGTGAACCTCATAGCGAGTCACATAATTTATGGCATTCTCAAAATCATTCTTTTCTTCGGAAATCGTACCTAGAATTAGATTAGAGTAAAGAATGTAACCAAATAGAGGCTTTTCAGTTTTAGTTAGTTTTGGATTTTTATGAGTTCTTTTATGCTTTTGTTTATAAAGGTTTTCTGCTATACGACCCATTTCTTCTGCTAAGTATTTTGATTTATCCCACCTGTGCAAAGACATGAGGAGATTTATAAGGTCCTTTAATGCATCCAATTGTTCTGCCTCGCCCAACCTTTTAATAAAGGGTTCAAACTGTGCTGCGCATTCCAAATTGATCTCTTGATTATCAGTTAAAGAATTTTTAAATATCCTGTATTGGCAAGTAGCCAAACGCTCGGCATGTTGGAAGCGTTCACTTTCTGCAACCTTCTTATATATAATTAAAGCAGCTTCACTATAGTTCTTGTTATTCAGAATTTCAGCCACGTCAAATAGCATAGGTAAATAATTTAGATTGTCCATCACTATACTAACCAACTGATCAAGACAATCAAGTTTATTCAGTTCAGCACATCTATTAATTAAAGGTTTACACCTTCTCCAATCCGGTGAACTCTCATTAAAAAATTCATATATATATATTTCATATAATGCTCCAGGCTCTAATTTCATAGCTTCAGTAATTTGATCGAGGGTCCGGACAGGGACCGGAATAACCCCGTTCATAATTTTACTCAAAGAGCCTGGATTAATACCTGCTCTCTCAGCAAAATGAGAAATGACTATTTGATTATCTTTTATGTAATTATACATTTCTGATCGGATCGTCTTAATTGAAAGTTCCAAAATATACCTCCTCCCAAATTAAAAACCCAATATTTTCAATATAAACGCTTATTTAGAAATATAATGTAAAAGTTAACCATCGGTCAATAGATCGAATTCAATTTTTAATATTCTATTGACTCTCCCCGTTCAAGACAGGAACATTTCCAGCATATCCAGAGCATAAAGCTCAACGTCCACCAAATTTTTACGAGGCAAACATTTGGCCCCCCAAGTGCTTTCCTTTTTTTCTTAGCGTTAGCAAAACATTCAGCCTGTGTTTGCTTAATGGAATTACTTTCCTCTTCCGTAAGCCAGCTAAGTATCTGTAGCACAAAATCCATAACAAGCCGCCCCATCCCCTCGAACTCCTGGTACTTCCACTGCCATCAAGCCAGAATGGATATGTTTAGCTGTAGCTTCACGATGAACACACCAGCTCAGCCAAATAGCCCCCGGCCTTATCCTTAAAAAATCGTCGTACAGATTACGCTTCGCATCACATAAGTTGCCATTGACTCGACCGTATGGACGTAACTTCTTTGGTGAAATGAACAAAATTATGAATTCATCAGTTATCAGATAGAGACTCATGCTAGGGCCGTGAGTCTCTTACATGCACAAAAAACTGGAATCTGTCCGGTTTAAATCCCTTATATATTCCCGTAGAATTAAATTCACAACAATACAAAAATATATAAATTATCCCATATATTTATATATTTTTGTATGAAAGAGGGTGATACAAGAAAATTATTTGCCCAAAATAAGATCTAGGCTTTCTTATTCAGGTTGATAAAATTTCGTTTTAGAGGAGAGTGTACGTTTTGTTATTCAAATTGAAGAAGTCAATTAGTGTTCTTTTGGCCCTCCTGACTGCCCTCCCGCTGATATTAACTCCAATTCAGGCTTCGGCTGCCAGCGATGTTACTGTAAACTTGTCTTCTCAAAAGCAGCTTATCAAGGGATTTGGGGGAATTAATCATCCGGCCTGGATAGGAGATTTGACACCATCGCAAAGAGATACAGCATTTGGTAATGGACAAAATCAGCTGGGTTTTTCAATTTTGCGTGTCTATATTGATGATAATAAAAACAATTGGTATAAAGAATTGCCTACCGCAAAACGAGCGATTGAACAAGGGGCAATCGTCTTTGCGTCACCATGGAATCCTCCAAGTGATATGGTGGAGACATTCAATCGTAATGGGGACACCACGGCCAAGCGACTTAAATACGATAAATATGCTGCGTATTCACAGCATCTTAATGACTTTGTTTCTTACATGAAATCCAACGGTGTTAATCTCTATGCAATCTCCGTACAAAATGAACCGGATTATGCGCATGATTGGACGTGGTGGACGCCTCAAGAAATGCTTCGATTCATGAAAGATTATGCGGGCTCCATTACAGGAGCGAAAGTAATGGCGCCAGAATCCTTCTCCTACCTAAAAGAAATGTCAGATCCCATACTGAATGATCCTCAAGCTTTAGCAAACATGGACATTTTGGGTGCACATACGTATGGTACACAATTTAACAATTTCCCTTACCCACTTTTTAAACAAAAAGGTGCAGGAAAGGAACTTTGGATGTCAGAGGTATATTACCCTAATAGTAACGCAAACTCAGCAGATAATTGGCCAGAGGCGCTGGATGTCTCCTATCACATCCATAATGCCATGGTAGAGGCAGATTTCCAGGCTTATGTATGGTGGTATATTCGTAGACAGTACGGTCCCATGAAAGAAGATGGCACCATAAGCAAACGTGGATATAACATGGCGCATTTTTCCAAGTTTGTTCGACCAGGCTTTGTAAGAGTTGAGGCGACGAAAAATCCGGATACCCAGACGTTTATCTCTGCTTACAAAGGAGACAACAAGGTGGTTATCGTAGCAATTAACCGAGGTACTTCCGCCGTAAACCAAAAATTTGTATTGCAGAACGGGAACGCCTCAACCGTATCTTCCTGGATTACGGACAGCACTAGAAATCTGGCAACCGGCTCTTCGATAAACGTCACTGGCAATTCCTTTACTGCTCAACTTCCTGCCCAGAGTGTTACCACATTCACAGCTCCATTAAAATAGTAACATGTCCGATCGCCCCACACTTTTCCTTGCATAAATGTTGATGTCCTCATATTAAAATCGTACAGCAAATAAACGAAAAACCCTTGAGACAACTTCCAATGATATTCAATGGGAGTTGTCTTCATATGAATGGTCAAAACCAAAACAAAAAAACAAAAGCGCTCCCCTGTCTAAAACACAATAGGAGTGCTCTTGTCTTTTTGTTCTTGTCTATTTCTTGAACATGAGCTCGTTATAGGCTTTTCTTTACAATCCTGTTAATATTGAAAAATTAATTTGGAATATTGATACAGATCGTTCTTCCATACAGGCCAATCATGTCCACCGCTTTCCTCATACCAAATATGAGGTACTTCGTGTTGTGTCAAATAACCGTGCAACTGTTCGCTGATTTGCTTGAGGTTATCTTGGTCACCGCAGGACAACCAGAGCAAACGGAGAAGCGATGACGCTTCTGATGGATTCGGGAGGAGCAGCTCCGGGGCTTTGGTGTTTGGAGCTGCGGAGAACGCACCGATCCAGGCAAAATGGTTCAGATTGTTCAATCCGATATTTAAAGACTGGCCTCCGCCCATGGACAAACCTGCAATTGCCCGGTTCTCCCTTTTCGTCCGAACATGGTAATTCGATTCAATAAAAGGAATTAAATCGTGAAGTAAATCGGATTCAAACGTCTCGAATGCTTTTATTTTCTCAGGATCAAACAGATCTCCCTCAGCCCTGTCGTTTGGCATTGCTCGGCCATTAGGAAATACGACAATCATCGGCTCAAGCTTTTTATCGTCGTACAGATTATCGAGAATCACTTGTGGATTGGCATGATTATGCCACTCGGCTTCGTCTCCACCGATCCCATGCAAAAGGTAGAGGACGTTATACGTATACTCAATGGAATATCCGGGTGGAGTATACACCATTGTTTTGCGCGAGTTCCCAACGGTTGCCGAGAAATATTCCACCATTTCCATGTTGCCGTGTAGTATGTTTTCCCTGTACTGGTCATACCCTTCTGGTGCTGTAGTTATCATCATATTCTCCCCTTCCAACATGCTTCTTTCGTTGCTGCTAAACAGGATGTTGTGACTAATCAACATAACCAAATTCCAGAATCGTAAATCGTTTGCCCTCGTGGCCTTCAGCCATCTCAATCTCCAACGTGTGCTCTCTGGAATGCTTTTCATCGTACAGGATTACGGCATGGCAGTGTGTCCAGTTCACTTGATGCGGATCGGCTGTCTTCATCAGTGTTCCGTCCACTCTAATATTCGCGGTTCCAAAATCCGCCCTTCCGGAATCCTTGAACACCAGAATAAGGCGCTTGCTCCGGAGGATCAGCTTAAAACTGTCTTTACCCGCTACGTTCTGCCCCGTATGCATCCAGTTATTAGGAAATAGCGGTGTACCGTGTGCATGATCATCCATCTCTGTCAGTTGCAGATCGGTATCCGTCTCCCGAAACCCACCCGCCTCAATCCGGGCGATCCTGTCGCCATTCAGACGGTCAAGCAGCTTCGTGTCAACAAAGGCATTTCCGAGCAGCGGTGGCTTTTCATTCGCGTTATCTTCCTCGTCCGGGGCGGATCGATCCGTTACGTCGAACAACCAGCCCAGACAGTCGGCCATAATATGATGTCCGGCATTGGTCGGATGGTAGATGTCATGGAAAAACTGCTTTTTGGTAATGACATTGCCCTGTTCCTTCGTCCACTGGAATTGCTCCACCACAGCATCTTTTACACTCACCATAGGCAGATCATAATGCCAGCCAACAGGAGTCAGGCGATCCTGGAGATTCCAGTCATTCTCAAACACACTGAACAGCAGAATGACGGCTGGTTTGTTGTTAGCGCCAAGTGCCTTGAGCACCAAGCTCTCGTAACAAATGCCTTGGGTCTCATCGTCTGCATCATTGACGGCAAACTCCACAATGACAATATCAGGCTGGACTGTCCCGTCCCGCAGCACATCCCGATCATAGCGGACAATGCCCAGCTGTGAGGGCGTGCCGCCTACGCCTGCCTTGATCAGACGAATCGGACTGTCATCCGATGGAGCGAACATATGCTTGAAAATTTCATGCGAGCGATAGGCGTAACAATTCAGATGAAGAGGAATGGCGCCTGCGCCGTGGGTAATCGAGCCGCCAATGTAAGCGATGGTGACCGGCTCGCCGCGTTTTGCTTTTTCAATAGCAGCCTTCAATCTAGTGTTGTTTCCTTTGTTCAATAGAGATTTACCGATCATATCACGATAAGCCTGTGACTCGGGATTAACCGGCGGCTCATTCCCAGCTTCAGCAACCCCAACAGGGTCACACGGTGCCGTCGGACCTTCCTTTTCATTTGCCGAATCCGCTGAATTGTTGAGCATGGACATCCATCATCCTTTCCATCAACAAAGGGTTTAATTGGGTTACTGAAGCATATTATGAAGCACGCTAATAAACTTCAGGTATACTCCAAAAGCCTTGCTTAAATTTGCTAAGCCGGGCTTTTGGAGATACATCTTAATTGTTAACTGCGACAAATTTCCATTGCTGATTGGTTGCGTTTGTAAAACCGTTTTGCTGTAATTTGGCACCGTCTGCCGTTGAGGAGCCTGCGACCTCTATGGCCTTATTGCTGTTGACGTTTATAATACTCCAATAGCCATTGCCCAGATCGTTGATTTTAAAATGCTGCGCGGTGGTATTCAAATTGCTCATGAGTTGTACTGCCTCTCCGTTGTTACTTGTCCCATTACGAATGTCGATGACCTTATCGGGCGAATTTACACTCGTCAAACTGTAAATTCCACTAGCAATCTGGGTCAGGACCCACTTTTGAGGATTGCCGCCCAGATCAGACCATTGCTGAAGCTGCAAATTGCTCTCATTTACCCCACCCGGTACATCAATAACCTTACTCGAATGTCTTGCCACGATCTTGTAGGTTGCCCCCGGTGTCAATCCGGTTGATGGAGTGCCACCGTTCGGGTAAGACTGTGCCCGTTCATAGAACCAATTGAACAGAAAACGTCCCATCGCGCTTCGTGAAGCATCACCGTCCCATTTCAGGCCTGCCGTTGGATCGGCAAAGGAGCTTCGTTCCCCGGCATCCAAAATGAAGCCGTTCATATGTGCTGCAATGCTGACATTGCCTGCCGCGTTGAAAATGGTCTTCGTATTGTTGCCAAAACCTTCATTACTACCGTTGAACAGATTCCAGTATTCGGAATCGCCCGCCTTCGTTTTGAACCACGTGACTTCGGTGATGTTAATTGGATATTTATCAGCCGCTGCCTTCACATTTGTATTCCACTGATCTTGCAGAATCGACATGTTGTCATGCGCTCCGTACCCCGGATACCAGTGAACGGCATAACCGTAATTGTTCAAAGGGTCTGTTAAGGGATGGCTTGCTGTCAGACTATAGAATTGGTTGTACCCCAAACCAGCGGCCCAGATAACATTATCTGCGCCTTGGCTGCGGATGGTTGAGATGATGGAGTTCTGGAAATTGCGCAGATCATTCCAGTGATCCACAAAGTCGTTCTCGCCGTTGTAGCCGCCCCAATGTCCGTTAGCATACGATTTAACCGGCTCATTGATTAGCTCAAAGTGTACGTTGTCTGCGCTTTTAATTTCCGGGCGAGAAGCGAGATAACCCCAGATTTGATTGAACTTTTGCAGATTGGCTGTGGTCGTAGCTTGATCATCCTTCAATGTGAAGTCAAGTCCGAGTGTAACATAGACGCCTTTCGTTTTTGCATATTGGATATAAGGGATAATGACGTTCTGCGTTACAGTTTGTACACCAGCAAAATTATAAGTGCCTGCTGCTACGTCTCCCATGTCCTCGCGGTCAATGAACAGACGAATCTGATTCATATTCCAGCCGTGGCTGCTTCCGTATTTAGGACTTGTACTTGTAAATGTATCGGTAATGTCTTTCAGATAAGCCAATGTAGCGGCATGGCGGTTGTTGCCGTTTCGACTAAGATAATAATTGCTGTTCTGGTAGGTCCAGTAGGCTCCTGAGGGCTGATGCCAGCCACTCATTACGACGGGTTGGTTACTGCTGTTCACTAGATTTTTCCCACTGACGTGAAGCTTGCCCATGGGCATGCCAACCCACGCGTCCACGCGACCCGATCCGAGTGGCATGATGGACAGCAGCAAAGCCAGAATGAGCATAAATTTACAGTAATTCAACATCTTCTTCAACATAATCCCTCCTGAGCTTAAATGGTGAAACGTGAAAACAGACGGCATCACCTCCTTCACAAGACTGTATTGGGTCTGGCCTTTAAAACCCCTCCCGATTGAGAAGCATCATCCAACGACGCCCGTGCGTTCAACACTCTCCACGAAATAACGCTGTACAAACAGGTAGATGATGATCAAAGGCAAGATGGCCAGTAAAATCCCGGTATCCTGTATCATGCTTAGATAAAAAGGATCGGCTTTGGATGCACCATCGCTTACCTGCTGGGCCAGATTATACGGTAGGGAGGACAGCTGGGTGGACATCACTTTGCTGGACGTCAGATAGGTTGTCGTATAGAAGCTGTCATTCCATTGCCACACGAAGGAAAATAACAGCACCGTAACAATCGAAGGTATCGCATTGGGCAGCATGATGCGTGCAAAAGTGCGGCTGATGCCAGCACCATCAACGTAAGCCGCCTCCTCCACTTCCTTGGGAATACCTCTGAAAAACTGGCGGAAGATGAAAATATACAGCCCTGCCTTGAGCGAATTGGCCGTTATGGCAGTCAGAATAAACGGCCAGTACGTATTCAGCAGATTTACGGGTTTGCCAGCGATCAGCGTCATCAGTCCCATCAGATCAAAGCTCTTCAAGTTCAGGTACACCGGAATAAGAATGGTGGTTGGCGGAACCAGAATAGTCAAGATGACTCCAGCAAACAACAGATTGCTTCCTTTGAATTTCAAGCGGGCAAACCCATATCCGGCGAGCGCGCAGGAAAGCGTCGTCAAAATGGTCGTTGTTGCAGACAGTGCAAACGTATTGAGCAGCGTGGCCCAATAATCCATGACACGAATGGCCTGCTTGAAATTGTCGATGGAGAAATTTTGCGGAATCCAGACCACGACGGCCGAATACAGGTCGCTCTTATCCTTGATGGACGTCGATATTTTCTGGAAGATCGGGAACAGGATCACGAAGGAGAGCCCGGTAATCAGCGTGAACCGCACAACGGACCACAGCCAGCTTTTCCACTGCTCAAGTGACAGCAACCTTGATATCATCAACCCGGTCAACCCCCTTTCTAATCTTGATAGAAGACACGTTTGGAGAAAATAAGTGATACGATGACCAGAATGACGGCAATTGCCACGAAGTACACCCACGCCATGGCTGAACTCAGTCCAAAATCAAATTTGACAAAGCCTGTATCACGAATGAGGGTAGTCATAGCATTGTTGGCAAAGGAATCGACAATGGTATAGATCACGTTAACGAAAATAAGCGGGCTGACCATGGGGAACGTAATTTTCCAAAAGGCTTCATACCCCGTAGCCCCTTCCATTTTGGAAGCCTCGTACAGCTGGGGCGATATGGTTTGGATGCCTGCCAAAAAGATAAGAATCTGCACGCCTGATTGACTGACGATCTGATAAATGCGATCTACGGCGCCGCTCAGATACATGACAACCCACTCGCCCAGCCCCGCGTCCAGCATCAGGTTTTCGATCTCAAATGTGCCCAGGGCACTGCCACCCATACTGCTCTGGTTAACGGCCTCGATCAGACTGGTGCTTTCCAGTGCCATGATGACGCCTGATGCCAAAATCACCGGCAGAAAAAAGATTGACCGCGCTATGGCCCGCCCCGGAAACTTCTGATTGAGAATGACGGCAAGGAACAGGCTGAATATAACGATGAGCGGCACATTGACGAATACATCCGTTATGGATCCGATCAGCGCTCGGTTGAAGCTGGTATTGACCGTCAGCGCCTGAATATAGTTGGCGAGACCTGTGAACTGGATGGATATGCCCTGCGCGTTCGCCTGAATTGAACTCAGGCTGTAGCGCAGGGAAGCCAGCAGCGGAACAAAGAAGAACAGGACAAAGCCGATAAGCCAGGGAAGCACATAGATCACTCCCCAGGCCGCCTTCTGCTGAGCATAGGTTCGGCGTCCCCACTTTCCTTTCAGTAGCGCTTTCAGAGCTGCTCACCACCTGTCACGTAACTTTTGGCTTCTACGGTTCGGCCTGCTGCCTCCACGGGGAAGTCGTTATAATTCACCAGAGCGAAGCCTCCGTTTTCGTATGTCGTTTGAAATACCCCTTCAGCCAGCTTCTCGTGTGCGACCATGTTCAGCCCGGCGAATGAACGATTGGCCTGATTGACCTCTTCATACATCTCGGCTGCCAGGTCCATCCACTGCTCGTAATGGGCGGCGTACAGATCGTCGTAATCCGTTTCCTTCACGACATGGTTCGGCGCGTTGAACCATGTGAAGTAGGGGCTTGCTCCATACTCAACAAGCTTCAACACATATTGTCTTGCATCGGTATACGTTGACAGATTGTAGGCTGCTCCGGTGTAGCTGATGCCACCGTGAACAACCAGTTGGAAGAACGGAATCTCTTCATCCTCCAGCTTGAAGTGGCTGCTGGACATCGGCGCATCCGTCAACCCCGTCACATATGGCAGCGCATAAGCATTCCCACCCTCCGCCACAAGAGGCATCCCCTGCTGTGTAATTTGCTTCAATGCCTCCGTGACAGCAACTTGCGCTCCGGTTCGGTCCAGCAGTTTTTTCGGATTCATATCGCTATTCAGCTGCTCGGCCAGATCACGCATAGACAAGCCGCCTGTCTCATATGGCTGGAGTGCTTTTAGCATGTCTTCGGTCACATCACCCAGCAGGTTTGGAGAAAGGATATATGCCGGTTGTCGATCCCGGTCACGCCGCTGTGTTGCCGGGTCCATCGGATATAGGACCGCTGGCTCCTGCGTGAGTGTTCGGGAAGCTTCCGAGGAAGGCTTGAAGCCGCTCTTCGCATGCACGTTTAGGACCGCTACATCAGGATAAAAGCCGATCCCGGCCTCACGGGTATAGTCGCTAAATGCCTGCATGCCTTTACGTCCTCCCACCGCCCCATCCACCTTGATGGAATCCGGCAAACGATGAAGGAGTCCTCCGTTGAACCAGCCCGCGTAGCGCACCTGAATGTTGGATACGTGTTTTTCTTTGAGCTCGGACAAGATTTGCTGCGCCTCTTCAAACGTGGTCAACGCCTCATTCGATTCGTAAGGTATACCCAGCAGGTGTTTTTGGGTGGTCATACTGCCGACAAGCTTCAGGTAAAACGGAATGCCCTTTTCTCCCTCAGCCGTTTGCTTCGCCGGAAGGCCGTCCGTCCGGGTTAAATAATCCCGGTACAGAGAGGCAAGACCGGAATAGGACGCATCCTCTGCTCCGGCAAAGGCGTAACGAACGACAAAATCGGATGCCGTCGGCTTCTTCTGGAACTTGGGCAGTGTCCGTACCATGTCGCTCGCCTGAAGCGTCACATCACTTTTGTTCACAACGTAAAAGCTTGGATACACATTGTTGTAGCTATTCAGTTTTCCGCTGATATCCGCATTAACAACGGCTGTAGCCGCACCTTCCTCGATGATGCCCAGGAACGCACCGCCCGAGTGAATCAGTCCGAAAACCGGCAGCCTGGCCTTTTCCTCAGTCGAGTCCACTTCACGAAGCTTCATCGTCAGGTCCGGTCCATACACGTCCTGCTGATAGGCGGGATATTGAACCTTGCCATTGTTGAAATGAATGAGTGCTCCCGAACCGTCGGGTACAAACAGGGAACCTTCTTCGTCCGCTGCACCAGCACCGAAATAATCCAGCACCGATATGCTATTGATCGGATATTGCTCGGGAAAATGAATGCCGGATGCCGGCACGCGTACGACCAGTGTTTCGTCATCCAGCTCGTATTCGATGGATAACATAAACATGCGTGGTCCGCTTTTTTCCTGCTCGATGCCATGCTCGACATTGTCCAGTTCAAGGTCCTCTGGTGTGTAACCGGCTGTCTCAAAAGCCTTGAGGGCACGCGTTAGCTGAAGTCCCTGCATCGCCTTGTCGATTCGGACGTAGACGCCTTCGTCATTGTCCTCGGCATAGCCGACCTTTAAGGCACGCTGCCCGGCCTTATCGAGCGCGGCAAGCAGCTTCTGCTCGAAGCGCTCCTTGCTGATTTTCACAGGCAAATCCTCTATGGAGCTCTCATTACTGCCAAACTGGTAGTTCACCCGAACGCCATTTGGCAATACTTCGTAGCTTATCTGCTGGTGGGCTACACTATCCGTATAGGAGTTAACCGAGCTGCTCTGTCCCAGACTGTTATAAAAGCTGAGCTTGGCCTGCGAAGACAGCAGGTCCTTGTTGATGCCCGCCGCAAGCGTATCCAATTTGCGCTTTTCCGGGTTGCTGCGCCAGATCTGCCCGCTCTGCTTGTGAATCACCGCAATCTCGGCTGTCTCTTCCTGGATGAACAGCTGCAGCGCTTCATTCTGGGCAAGCCCGATCATGCCCGGAAGACGTGTATCGTTGAAGGATGAGGCCAGCTTCTCTCCGGGCGGCAGCGCAGGCACTTCCGCTTGTTCATCCGAGCTCGCAGACATCCTGGGTTCAGGCATGGAAGCGGGCTGACACCCGCCAAGAAGCAAGCCGAATACGAGCAGGATCGCGATCATTTTTTTAGCCACGTACAAATTCATCTCCATTCTCCTTCCTTAGCCCCGGAGTACAAGTTCCTGATAGATGGTGGCTGCAAAGGACACAATCTGCTGCACCAGACTGAAGAACAGCAGGCAGAGAAATGCCATGAAGGCCATGGCAACCAACGTCAGAAGCATGGTCAGCACCGTTTTGGCGGGTGAGTATTGATGCACCGTCATATTGCCGACAAATAACAGGTATACCGTCCAAGCCGTGGCAGCCATGTTAAAGAAATAAAAAAAGGCGGTTTCCTGCCCGGAAATGATCAGGCTGAGCCAAATCCAAGGAAACTGAATCAAAATCAGCGGAACCAGTGCAAAACACGTGGACATGAAAATTTCCGAGAATTTGCCCTCTCCGTCCATAAGCGTGGTGAGCGACCAGTTCGCTGTACACCAGAACAGCACCGGAACAATGACATAGACCATTTCCAGCAGGCTGTTCAATCGTTTCGGGTTATTGAAATTAACCAGGAAGCCGCTGTATTGGGCCTGAAGGATCGTTGTTATTGTCAACAAACCCAAAATGACCAATGCGATCATCAGCGTTGTTCTCTGATTTCGCTCGTATTTCAGCTCCCAATACCCGTCAAACGGATGAAATATGAGATGCAGCGGATATTGGATCAGCTGTCTACTTGATACCTGCATTCGTTGTCCCCCTTCTCTGTCTGCGAACGATGGTCACGGTTACCAGCACGGCAACAATCAGAAATAATCCCGACATGATCCATGAGAAATGCTCGCGGAGCAGCTCTTTGCGAAACAGGAGAAACGCTTTGGAATACCCTTCCCGCTCCATGCTTCGCTTAAAATATTGCGCAGATTCTGCATAATCCTTCTGACGCAGCAGCGCTTTTCCGATTCCTGCGTAGGCGTATTCAAGATTGGCATTCATATCTGCCGCTTTCGCAAAGCTTGCCGCAGATCCTTCCTCGTCTCCGTTGAAATAGCTTCGCACCGCTTCATGCAGTGTGCGTCCATATTCTGTCGTTTGAAATACGGTGATCTCGCCCAGTGCTTTGTCCAGCACAAGCATGCGGTCTCCTGCACGCTCCAGCGAAACAGGAGTGTTGAATTGTCCCAACCGGTTGCCGATGCCTCCGAACATGTGGAGCAAATATCCATCTCCGTTATAGGTAAACACTCGCCCCATCTTGGCATCAAGCACGGAATACATATCGCTGTCCCCCACGTCCACATCAACCAGCCGGGAAGGCCCTTTCTCATTGGTGTACAACAAATCCCCCTGCGGCGGATAGTAGCCTTCCCTTCTCAGGATGTCCGCGCCCTGCGCATTCAGTTTCTTAATCGGTAATCCCTTCTGGTCCCCGCTCGTTGCATAGATGAATCCTTCTTCGTCAATGTCCATATTGGTGAACTCGGTTGGTGTGAACATGACCATCTGGCTGCGCTGTTGACGGGTTGCGAATCGTTTCCAAAGATACTCCACCGGGTCGACCGATACCCTGTTGGCTCCGATAAACGAGGCAAAGGAACCGTCGGAATTAAACTCCA
Organism: Paenibacillus sp. O199; assembly: GCF_001636635.1. NCBI lineage: Bacteria > Bacillati > Bacillota > Bacilli > Caryophanales > Paenibacillaceae > Paenibacillus > Paenibacillus sp. O199. Next base: position 19,567 of record NZ_LGRP01000043.1, on the reverse strand, counting down.
TGAAGCCGTCAAAAACACCTTCAGCCATGACGTAAATCCGTTCGCCTTTATCCATAACAACCCGAAGCGGCTTGAATTGAAAGTCCGCTTTCAGCAGGTCGGATTGCGGCTGCTCCACAATTTTGATCAACTGCCCCTGCTCATCCAGATGAACCACCCGCTGATGATCCGAATCCGCAACGAGCAGCTGCCCATTGTCTGATACATACATTCCCTGCGGATTTTTGAAATAATCCTTCTGTCCGTCATGATCAAATGAATCGATAACTCGTCTCAGCTTCAATTCCCGATCCAGCTCGACGATTCGGCTGTTGCCCGAATCCAGCACGTAAACTCGCTCATCGGCTGTGACATGCATGTCGTTTGGTTCTTTGAATGTGCCAATCTTCAGCTCGGTGCCCGTCACTATTCGGGTCGCCTCATACGCGGCAGGAGAGCGAACCGCTTCTCCCCAGTAGGAGTAGTTGTACGCATCCGTCTGACCATCGGCAAAAGCCGTTGCCCCCGCATATCTCAAGCACAGGAGGCAGGCAAGGCCCATCGTGAGCCATCCGCATTTTTTCCACATGTTTTTCAATATGTTGCTGCCCCCCTTCTACTCTTTCATACCGGAAGTTGCCATCGTCTGCATGACACTGCTCTGGGAGATGATGAACAGGACGATCGGCACGATCATGAGCAGAAGCGCTACCGCAGCGCCGACGCCTGCACGGGCAATTCCTCCCTGGATAATTTGACTGAGCGCATAGTGCAGTGTTTTCAGATTTTCACTGTAAATGAAGCTTCCGCCATCGGTTCCCCACAGCGCCGGAAACTGCAAAATCATAAGCGTGAGCCAGGCTGGCTTCACATTAGGCATTACGATACTCCAGAATATCCGGTATTCGTTGGCCCCGTCGATTTTTGCGGCCTCCAGCAGCGCATCCGGTATTTGCTCCATGAACTGCTTCATCAGGAAGAGTCCCAGGGAAAAGGCGAGTGAAGGCACAATAATGGAGGCATGTGTGTTGATCCATCCTAGCCAGGACATCACCATGTAGTTCGGAATCGCCGTGACATGTGGTGAGAACATCAGGGACAGAATGACGATGGTAAACAGCACCTTTGAACCGGGAAACCGGTATTTGGCCAGCGGGTACGCGGCTGCGGAAGCCAGCAGAATATGGCCTGCCGTTCCGAGCAGCGTAATAATCAGCGTATTGGCAATGTATCTGGTTAAAGGAACCCAGGAGTTACCCATCAGATTGATCAGGTCTGCAAAATTTTCTGTCGTCGGATTGTTCACCCAAAAGCGCGGTGGAAAAATAAACAGCTCATCCAGCGGTTTGAAGGCATTGTTAACCGTGTAGATCAGCGGCAATACCATGAATGACCCAAACAGAGCCAGCAGTGCAAACAACATCAGGCTGACGGTAAATGACCGATTCAGTTTTCTGGACATGCCGAAGACGGCGCGTACCTTGCTGGTCATTGTCATTCACCTATCTTTCTCAGCATTTTTTGTGTCAGTATGTTCGTTCCGAGCATCATGGCGAACAAAACAGTCGCAATGGCGGACGCATAGCCCATCTCGAAACGGATGGTGCCGTAGTCCATCAGATGTGTTACGACGGTATGTGCCGCATAGTTGACGCTTGGAAAGCCAGCCAGCGCGATGGAGATTTCGGCGACAGCGAACGAGGCTGTAATTTGCATCACTGCGCCGAACATAAGCTGCGGTCTCATGGAAGGCAGTGTAATGTACCATAGCTCCTGCCAGCGGTTTTTGATGCCATCCACAGTGCCCGCTTCAACCAACGATTGGTCGATGGTCTGGAGGCCCGCAATAAAGGCGAGGAAGCTCGTGCCAAGGCTGAGCCACAGCTGTACGAGGATGACGATCGCCAGCACGTACTTCTCGTTTGCAAGCCACAGGATCGGCTCCAGAATAACGCCGAGGCGCATCAGAAAGCCGTTCATATATCCATAGCTGTCTCCCGAAAAAATGATCAGCCAGATGAAAAAAACGTTGCCTGAAATGGAAGGTGCATAGAACACAAGCGTCATGATGGCCCGAATTTTGGGCGACAGCTCGTTGATGATCCACGCAAACAAAAAGCAGGCAATATAGCTGACTGGACCCGTAATAACGGCAAATAGCAGCGTATTTTTAAGGGCGATTAAAAAAACATCGTCGTTCAGGAACAGCCGCGAGTAATTTTGCCAGCCGACAAATCGGGGCAGCTCCAGCATATTGAAATGAAAAAAACTGAGGCCCAGCGAGAGGCCGACCGGAATGACCGTAAACAAGAAAAAGATCAGCATAAACGGTGCCATCAGTACGTAATAGTGTCTGCTTAGGTACAAATCCCTTTTCAAAAGGGACCACCTGCTCGCTTGCCTGGCGTTGATGGCAGGCGCAGCGGGTGTCTTGGTGATTTCTGCCTGCAACCGTTACCCTCCCTTCCTTCTACTTCAGATTAAATTCCTTGCGCTTGAGCTCGATCTCATCGTCGATGTACAGAACATAATCGGACAAGGCTTCACGCGGATTCTCGTTTGCATTGACCACCTTACGGAACGCGTTGTCGAGATGTCGGCCCGTGAAATATCCACCGGGAACCTGGGGAATGCCCTCTACCCACTTCCACTGCTGCTCTAGGTTTTGATAATCCTTGACCGGCCAGGGCAACTGCTCTAATGCCTCGATGTTGGCGGTCGGATAACGCGCCGCTGCTCCCATCAGTCCCTCCATTTCCCTGCCATATTCAATCTGGGTCTGCTTGTCGGTCCACCATTTCATGAACGACCATGCAGCCTCCTTGTTCTTCGCGTTTTCCAGCATCATGACTGCACTCGTCGTGCTTGCCACCTCATGCCTTACGGAACCATCCTCCAGCTGCGTGCCCGGAACGATGGTGAAGTCCCACAGATTGCGGATTTCGGGCGCCATAACGGTCAACATGTTATAGGTTGTGTAATCCGCGATACCAAGCGGCATCTCCCCAGTACGGAAGCGGTTTGGAAAATCAGCTTTAAGCGGGAATTTGTAATTTGTATAAAATTGGGTCCACCTCTTGAACGCATCCATGGAAATTTCTGAATTCAGCGCGCTCTCCTTTTGATCTTCCGTATAGAACTCGCCATCGTTCTGGTATAGCAGCATGGCGAAGGTAGCGTTGGGTATCATGTTGGCATTGTTTGTTGTATCCTCGATTGGCAAATAGAACTCCATATTGTGCTTTTGCAGCACCGAGATGGCATTATAGACGTCCTGCCACGTTTTTGGCGGCTCCAAGCCAAGCTCGTTGAGGACATCCTTGCGATAGAACAGCATCGGAAAATGCTGCTGCTCTGGAAGAGCATATACCCCGTTGTTATAGCGGTAAGGCGTCAATCCGCTCTCGCGAAATCGGCTTGCAACCTGCTCAAAGTCCGGGAATCCGCTCAGGTCGGCTGCCGCATTACGCATCGCGTAATTGACCGGAATATCCTCGCCCATCTGCATCGCCACATCCGGGCCTTCCCCGGCCAGCGTTGCAGGCAGCAGGATGTTGGGCGGAACAAGGCGTAGCTGCACCGAAATATCGGTTTCCGGTGTAAAGGATTCATCAATCAGAGCTTTCAGCACCTGTGCCTGATCACGTCCGGTTGTAATCCATACGGTGATGGAATCCTTTTTCTGCTCCATGTTGCCGATGCTGTCATAATCCTCCGTATAGGAAGCGACGTAGGCACCCACTTCATGCTTCATCTGTTGCAGCACAGTTGCCTCAGCCTCGGGCAGCTTCTGATCCGGTGAGGATACCAAGAGGTAATCCAACGCAATGGGCTGTTCACGAACGGATAATATCCATGTCCCCAATCCGCCTACGTTGATCTTGAAGGTATCCAGACGTTTGGGCACCGTTTCCGGTCTTGCCGCCATATCCTCCAGCTGCACGACCATCGCATGCAATACGGCTACCTTGTCGCTCTGCTCACCTGTCGCCTTCTCCAAATAGTCGGCAACGGAACGGAGAATGTCGGCCTGCCGCTGGAATACCTCGGTCATCTCGGGAATGCGCTGTTCCAGCTGGTAATCCCTCAAAGGATCAGGATTGTTAGCGGTAATCATCAAAATTTTGCGGTACATCTCATTCAGATCCAGCACGCTGGATTCCACCGTGCGCAGCAGCGGAGCGATATCGCCCAGCGTAACCGTCATTCGCAAGCGATGTGTTCCTTTTGAGAGCTGGAACAGGTAAGGCTCGCTTTCACCAAGAACCCGTGTCTGCCATTCAGGGCTATAGTTAAAGCGAATGCGTTCCATTTCCTTGAATGGAACCTTCCCGTCAATCATCAGACTTCGTGTGGCATAGACGCCGCGAAGCTGATCCTGTTTCACCTTGAGTGCAATCTGGTACAGGCCATCCTCCGGCACGTCAACATCCCATTCGATCCATTCGCCGGGAAGCTTCCAGTTGATGCCTCCAATGGCGTTGATCCGAATTTTGGATACATCATAGGGCTCAAGTGAAGGACTCGACCGATCCGAAATGGGGGCAAGGGTTGGTGACGATTTACTCACCGCCTGTTCTCCCTGTACCTTGAGCATGACAGCTTCCGCTGGCTTCAATCCTGCCGATTCATAAGTGGCCTGCAGCTCTGCGTAAGATGGAATGTCCTCTTCCTTGTACAGCTCGATATAATCGATCGCCATGCTTTCACGCAGCGAGGTAAGCGAAAGCTTCTGGTTTCCCTTTTCAAAATAAAACTGGTACGGCTCCTCGAAGTAACCGGCGCTGTCCTTGAATGCAGCAAGCTGCCAAACGGGCTTCTCCACCTGCCGTGGTCTGAGATCATTGCCACGATCATCCCTTCGCACGCTGTCTTCGCGGTTCCCCCATACCCTGTCAAATAGCAGCACATCGGCTCCCCTGAACGGAACCTCTCCGTTCAGGGTCAGCTTCCGCTCAATGCCGGAGCTTTTGCCCGCGACGGGATAATAATGAACGCGGATCTGGTATAAACCGCTCGCCTGTACAGGGACCTCCCAGCTGATAGTGCCGACTTCCGGGGTGATGACCGCTTTCCCGTCCAGTCCGGCATATCCACTGACTACCTCGAACTCATCGTCCGCAGCCTGAATGAAAGATTCTCCTTCGATTCTTACGGTCTGCTCCGGCATGTCTGCGTTTGTATGCGTTGAGAGATAATGTTCATAGCTGCGTGGATCGTCTGTACCCGACACAGCTTCAAAATCCTCGCGCGCCTGAACGATGCCCAGACTGCGATCCCGCGCAGGGAAAATGCTCCATATGGAGAAGATCAACGCAATGGCGAGCAGCAGGATCAATCCTTTTTTCTTTCGTGACCGCATGTTCCAATATGTCCCCCTTCCTTCTGGCGTGGAGCATGGTTATGGTGTGGCACTCTCCGGGGAAAGTGCGTATAGGACTTTGTATCCGTTCCGGAGAGAACAGCATTATTTCTTTTGCTTGTATACCTCATCGATGGCTGCCTGGAACGGCGCCTTGTATTTTTCAATGACGGTTGAAACGGAAACATCATCGACCAGCTCGCCGTTGAAATCCCAGAAAGGCAATGACGGGAACGTATTGTGGTCAAGCACCAGCATGCCATCAGCAACCGTTCTGGCATTTTCGATGTCAGCTTCGTCCGCCAAGTGAGTCTCCAGGGTCGATTGTCCGGGGTAATCGTAGATTGAATCGATCTCATTGATTTTTTCCCAGATATACATCAATTGCTCGGGATGCTCGACTGCTTTTGGAATCGTCAGCGCCTGATATTGCGACTCGCCAGAGTGGTACGCGCTTGCACTTGGCCCTTTCGGGAAAGGCAGGAAGCCGATATCATAGTCCTGCATATCTGTTTTGATGCCTTCGATCTCGTACATGGCGCCCGAATACATTAGCGTATTGCCCTGACGGAAGAACGTGGCCGGTTCAGTCCAATCCCCGCCTTCCGAGGCTCTGCCGACTTGCTCGGTAGCCATTTTGGAAACGAAGCTCAGTGCTTCTTTTGTTTTTGGATCATCCAAATTTTGCTTGTCACCATTGGTAAGTGAGGCTTCGTTGGAATACAGCACCGGTTCAAGCAGTCCCCTTTGGGCCAATCCCCAGGTATCGAGCTTGCCGTCGTTATTGCGGTCCTTGTTTGCCTTTTTGGCTACTTCAATGAACGTATCCCAGTTCCACTGATCTTCGTCCACATATTCCTGCAACGGCTTCATACCTAGCTCCTGCATGAGCGTGCGATTATAAAAAATGCCACTTATAAATGAAGATTGATCCTCGGTAAATCCGTAGCCCCTACCTTCGTACTGCATGTATTCGTTGGTCGTTTTCTGGTTGAACACCTTTTCGTTCTTGGTATACTCATCCACGGGCCATAACAAGTCTTGCTTGGTCAGTGCCGGAATAGCGTAGCTTTTGCCCAGCCGGACAATGTCGCCCAGCGGTTCTCCCGCCATCAGGGAAGCCACGACCTTCTCCTGGTATTCGCCAAAATCAATCGAAATGTATTCGATGTCAAAGTTGTGCTTTTTCTTCAGTGCTTCCAAGTTCTCGATTCGCTGAATGTTATCCGGGTTGCTATCGGTCATTTTCATGTCCCACCAGGCAACCACCTTGATTTTTCTTCCCCCCATGTCAAAATCCATCTCCGGCGTTGATGTCTCATTCTTAGGTTCTGTTTCATTCGTAGTTTGCTCCGCCTGCGGCGCCTTCGTTTCCGGCTCTGTCTGTGCGCTGGAGCCAGTGCTGCACGCGGTAATCAACAGCATGATTACAAGGACCAGGCTCATCAGCATGTACGTTTTTTTTCTCATCGTTGTCCCCCCTGAATGTGTTTTACAGTTTTCTATCAAAGTGTAGCTCTTGAATGAAAGCGCAAACAACCCGTTAAAGTAAAGGGGCTTACCCTGTCAAACTATGGGTTTTGGCAATTTGAATCCAGGTTGAAGCATTTTCGGCTTGAATTGGTAAACAAATGGTCCCTCCGCAAAGAGATGCACATTGTATGCGCTTTCTTTTATTCCCATAATGAAATAAAGACATGAGTCATACTAAGGGCCGAGGGTTTTAGAGTGGTTCAGAGAGATTCAAATCAAGCGAAAGTGAGGTTTTGCTTCATGCATGACATCTTGCTTGTGGACTTCAGCGGCCACACGCACGGAGAATTGCAGAAGTTGCTGCGGCGCAGTAACTCCGATCACGTCATCGGAGACTGCGTAGTCTCTACGTGCGCCGCCTTGTCAGCTTTGGCCGATCGAGAATTTTCTGTCGTGCTCGTGAGCACCGGGGGATTTGCTGCTGCAGGTTTGTGGTTATGCCACTATATTCGAAAGAAAAGCCAGATTCCGATCCTTTTCATGGGGGGAGGGGATCATTTCAGGCTTGTACGCAAAGCGTTAGCATATCAGGTCAGCGATTATTTGCCAGGTCCGTTCCATGCCTCCGCCCTCCTGAACAGTCTGGATCGGCTCAAGTCCAGGCTTGATTCGGAGCCCGCGAAGAGACTTCCTTCTGCCTTCAGATCGCTGGTTCATTTGGAAGGCAAGCACGTGCATTCCAGCCAAGTGATCAAGATGGTAAAAGCTTATGTGCTCGATCACCTGAGCAGTGACATTACACTAAAGAGGATTTCCGACTTGCTTCATTTTAATTGTGCGTATCTTGGTCAAAAATTCAAAATGGAAGAGAACGTGTCCTTTAATCATTATTTAATGCAGCAGCGGATGGAAAAAGCCAAGCTGCTGTTGATATCCACCAATTTGCGGATTTACGAAATTGCCAGCGAGGTTGGATATACGGATACAGACTGGTTTTATAAAAAGTTCAGAGCATATACCGGGGAGACCCCCAATGTCTATCGAAAGCAAAAAACGTTCACCGCATAGTTGTGGAGCTGCCCCTTTGGGAATCATCAAACAAAAACAAAAGCAAGACCTCAGGTTCATCTCACCTGAGGTCTTGCTTCTGTTCATATCTACTTCTATTTTAACGGACCAAAAGGGATTCCCGGAATTCCTGGGGAGTCATGCCTGTCACCTTTTTGAAAAAACGAGTAAAGGAATGCGCTGCCTCATAACCAACCAGGAGTGCAACCTCCCGAACCATGAGATCGCTATTCCTGAGCAGTTCCTTTGCTCTTCTAACTCGCAGCTCGTCAATAAATTCGGAGAGGTTGATGCCCATCTCCTGTTTGAAGAAACGGGAGAGATAGGATGGATTGAAATGATGAAGCTCTGCCAGCCTCACTAGGGAAAGATCTTCTTCCAGGTGCTCCTTGACGTAAGTACACAGGGAATAAATGACCGCATTCGCTCGCTCCTGCTCATCCGAGCCCTTGAAGCGTACGAGCTTGTCGGTTGCCTGATACAGCACCTGCACCGCGTCCTTCATAGATGCGTACTCGCTCAGACGAAGCAATCTGCGCTGATCGGGAATATCCTGATACAGTCCCCATCGATTGATAGTCGAATACAGATACAGCGCCAGATTATAATAGGTTTCCATCGCCCTCTCCATCGTCACATCCTGTTGAAGCAGTTCATTGGCCAGCTCTTCAAACACTTCGTAAAATTGCTGAATTCGTCCCGTTTCCAAATACCCTGACATGACCTCAATTCGGCTGCTGACCCGTGTGAGCTCCCTTTGGCCCTGATTCGGCAAAGCATCATCATGATCGGTAAGCACCATGGAAATGCCATCACCAATCTTCATCCAATGCAGTTGCCTCAATCGCTCGTATTGCCGAGTAATGTCGTACCAGTTGCAGCTTTTCCCGCTTAACGCAAAAGCCACCGATATGCCAAGTGAAGCCATGCAGGCTTCCTGCACCAATTCGAGTATACCCTCCAGATATCGGATCAGTGAATGGCCTGGCTCTGCTTCCGGATGTTTTGGCTGAACCAGCCATACCACATCTCCATAATGGTCTGTTACGCTGGCGTGAAGGGTGTGCTCATCCATCAGGGAAGAACCGATCCTTCGCGCTGATGCCTGAATCTGTACGCGCTCCAGGTGCAGAGGTTTATCCTTATAATCAAATCGACCCATCACAATGTAAACAGGGGCCGAGAGATGAAGACTCATGTCTCGCCTTGCCCATTCATCCTGAATCTCACTGGAGCAACCTGCCACATATGGTGTGGAGTTCTGTAGCACGTTCCTCAAATACTCTTCCTGCTGAAGCACCTCCAGCTGACAGGTTGCCTCTTGGGACTGCTCCAGCAATTCGTGCATGCGGTGACTCTGCCGAATCTCTTGCATGACCTCCTCAACCACAGCCATGATCTTGTCATATCCTTCCGTTTTGAGTAAATAACGTACATTGGGCATTTGAAAAGCCTTGTAGGCATAATTAAAATCGCTGTAGCCGGTGAGAAAAATGACGCGGCAGTGCGACCAGTAAGCCTGGATCTGTTCTGTCAGTTCAAGACCGCTCATGCCAGGCATACGAATGTCTGTCAACACGATATCGATCCTTGTGCGTTCCATCCACGTTAATGCCTCCGTGGCTGAATAAGCCTTGCATACATCAAGCCGTTCCGGCATATGGCTTGCAAAGGTTTCGTAGAGGCTGTCCGTAATAATTTCCTCATCATCCACAATCAAAAGTCGATACATTCGCTTTCCCTTCCTTCCCTTCGGATTCGAATCGTGACCTTCAATCCCTGCAGCTCGCTTCTGGCCAAAAACAGGCCGCTTCCTTCCCCGAATGTCAGCACCAGGCGCCGATGAATATTCATGAGTCCGGTCATTTCATCCGAGTTGCCATCTTCAAGCAGACGCTCCTGAAGCGCATGAATGTGCAGGTCCGTCAACTCATGCCCGTTGTCCTCTACACTGATTTCAGCGATATTCCCCTTCATGCTGAACCGGACCCTAAGCATGCCCTGATCCGTCATTTTTTCAAGACTGTGCTCGTAAGCATTCTCAATGATTGGCTGTATGATTAACCGGGGAACACGAATCTGCTTCATATCCGGTGGCAGCTCCCCGAAGTCGGCCTGTATTCGTCTGGAAAAACGCAGCTTCTGAATTTCCGTATACACACTCGAATGGGCAGCTTCCTCCTCCAGTCTTACATGATCTGTCCCATTTCGGGTAATGAACCTGAAATATTCACCAAGCATGTTGGCAAATTGCTCAATCCGCGCTGTATCCCCCGTTCTTGCGAGCGAATTGATAATGAAAAAGCTGTTATACAAAAAATGAGGATTAATCTGCGACTGAAGCTGCTTCAATTCGGCGCGCTGCATCATCATCGTCTTTTTGAAATCCCGATCGATAAGTAGTTGAAGCTTCTCAAGCATCTGATTGAACCGGGAGTACAGAAAACCAAATTCATCCTTGCGCTTGTGCACGATGGGGATGTCCAGTACACCTGTCTCCATTTTTTTGAATCTTTTGACGAGCAGCAGCAGCGGAATGTGAATCAGCTTGTAGCTGGAATAGAGATAAGCCGATATCGCGACGAAGGATGTCATTGCAAACAGCCAAGCCCAATGATAGAACTTGCTTAGCGGCCTCTTCACACTTTCCTCTGGCAAATACGTTGCTACCGATAAGCCCAATGGGCCCATATGGCTCTGGCTGACATAATAGCGTGTACCCTCGACCTTCACCTGAAAGCCGCCATGATCACTATCGGTAATGTGATCACGGTAGTAAGGGAGGATAAAGTCACGCTTGGAAACGTCTGTGATAATATGGCCCGTCTTTTCCTCAATGAGGAAGGAGCCACTGTCCGGGTACAGATTAAGCTGGGTCAGTGCATTTTGAAATTGCTCCGTATCCAGCTCGACCTGGACAGCAAACAGCGGTTCTTCTCCCTTCTTGCCAGTCAGGCGCACGGCACTCAGATTCATGGTGTCCTCCTTCACCGTAAAGCGCGCGCCTTTCCCCTGCATGCCGGAGCTAAAGTATTCATAGGAGGCTTTGTCATAATCATCGATGCCATGGGTGGCGGAGATGCTCTTGCCAATCGTGCGGATATGCACATGAACGTTCTTGATGTAAGCACTGCTGTTCTTGAACGTAGCCAGCCGCTCGGACAAATAATTCAATGTATCGCGGCGCTCTACCTGATCCATCATTCCCCACAGAATGGCGAGCCTGTTCAGCTTCCTGTCCTCAACGATGTCGAACTGCTGCAGCTCCAGCCATTCAATTTCCCGATTCAATTCATCCAGATACCGGGTAAGCCGTCTTTCTGTTGACGAGGATATTTCCTGGCTGGCATTGTCATAGCTCCAATTGTACAGATACAGGCCCAGGAGAATCAGTGGAAGAACAAAAATCAGATAGGTGATAACCAACCGGGCGAAAATGCTGCTGCGCCAGGATTGGGCAGGAAACTTAATCAACTCACTCCCCTCCATTGCTACAGGCTGGATTGTCTTTTTGCACATTTTGCATATGAAGGCACCATTGAGGAGCGGTCAGCGTTCCAGTGCTGTTTTGGTTTTGAGCCACGCATTAACCTCCGTTGTGATCTTTTCTCCGCCTAACTTGAGCCAACTCTCCACAAACTGGTCGAACTCTTCAATCGGTCTGCCGAGAATAATGTTCATGTATGCCTCAAGCTGAAGATCGTTCAGGATCATCTGACGGTCGACCATCGTTTCTGTAATCCCCCCCGTGAATTGGTCATATAAAAGCTGTCCGTTCCGCTCGTAACCATCAGCTATGCTAAATGCGCCTGTCGGTCCGTAGGTTTGATTCCAGCCCCAGCCGCTTTCGACACCTTCCGTCTCATAGGCCTCAACTCTTTTCTGAATAGCGGATGCTTCATCCTGAAGAACAGCAAGATTACCGGAACGCTGCGCCTCCCGAATTTGCCGGTAAGCATCCAGATTTTTGGTTCCCGGAAAGGGGGTCACCGGCGATAGCATCCACACTGCCTTGGAATCGTCATTGTAGTACGTTTCATACTGCGCCTGCTCACCCCAGTTGGTCTGCAAATGAAGATTCATAAGCTTCATCACCACTTCAGGATGAGCATAGTCCTTCCTGACGGCGAAATATTGCCAGGTGTTGGTGCGAAGTGGTACTTTAATCTGATTGCCGGATTTAGCTACTATGGGGTAAGACTGCCAGTCCGCTGCTGCATCGTTCTCTCGGCTCGACTGAATCATGAAGGGTGTCCATTGTTCTCCGTACAGCATACCGATTTTTCCGTTTTTGATCAGTCGTACGGCCTGTGTTCCCTTCTTATAGCTGAATTCAGGGTCAAGCTGCCCCTCCAGGTACATCGTTTGCAGAACCTGCAGCGCCTCCCGGACTTCAGGCTGAATGCCGCCATAAACGGGCTTGCCATGTGCATCTTTAATCCATATATTCGGGTATGCACCATACCCTTCCATCAGACCAGCAACCCCCATGACCGGGTCCCACAGATGATTCGTTAGTGCAAGGCCGTAGGTATCCTGTTGGCCGTTGCCGTCAGGGTCTTCTTGTGTAAACGCTTTCGAAATCTCAAGTACGTCCTCCATCGTCTCAGGCGGCTGAAGTTCCAGACGTTCAAGCCAATCGGTTCTGATCCACAAGTACTGGGCTGTCTCGATGGAGGAGGCCGTTTCAGGTATCGCCATCAGCTTGCCATCGATGGTTGCCGCGTCAAAAGGCCCGCTTCCTTCCGCCTCCAATATGCTCTTCGCAAGCGGCGAAGCATACGTTGTGTACACCTCGGACAGATCCTGGATCAGCCCCGCATTGCTCAGCTGCCTTAATTGGTATGGATTTACCTTCACAACGTCCGGAATTCGACCTGCAGCGAGGGAAACACCCAGCTTCTGACCGTACATATCTCCTTTGGCGATCCAGTCATAGCGAAGCTTAATCCCAAGCTCTTGCTCATATAACCGGGTCCAGCGATTGTCCAGCAGTGTCTCTCCCGGCATCTGGCTGATCATGCGCTCCAGATCATCCCCGGCCTCTCTGACAAAAGATACTTCTACAGGAGAACTGTATTTTCCGAAAATGGAATGATCCTCGGATGGCTGCCCATCCACCACGGGCATGCTTTGTCCTGAATATCCGCTCGTATGGTCTGTTGGTATACATGCACTGAGCAACAGAATGACAACCCACTTTATTTTGGTTAAAGCAGAAATACGCACATCATGCACCCCCATTCGTCTGTAATGGACAACGTTTTTTGGCAACATCAGGAATTTTAACCTTTCTGATATTATAAAAAAAGCCGCCGGCTCGGCGACTTCTATGCAAGTTTGTTCTCGTCCTCCGACACGATCACATCATATTTAAAATTCGAAAAATCAGCGCTGCCCCCGGTCACTCTCGTCGAATATAAAAACAACCCGATCCGGCAGCCCATAAAATGATCCAGCTTATAAATCATTTTGTGGGAAATGCCAAGCGGCTTCCACTCTGTCCCCTCCAGATAGGAGAACGTACAGTCGTCCTGATTATTCACGAAGTTGCCAAAAGCCTTGAGCGTAACTACGGATCCTGAAACAGGTATCCTGGCATACTCGGTGGCAGGCTCCGTATCAACCAGATTGCCAAATATCGATGAGTCCTCGCTGTTTCTTGCCAGCATGACCAGGTAAAATTGCCCTTCAGTCTTCGTCAGCGCAATTAAACCGTATGTACCGATCAGGAAACACAAGCCTGCATAATCACCATCCTCCAGCCTGCTGCCATCCAGCGTAACGATTGCTTCACAGGCAGGGCCCATTGCACGCTGCGTCAGCGTATTAACCGCAAAGGTCAGATTGGGGCAGATGTGTGCGGTTTGAATCCGATACACCCCAGGCGGGTCGGTCACCGACCAGAGCGCATCATTCGGAGTGTGATTCCATTGCCAGACATCCTTGAGCCGTACCTTTCCTTCTGCATTCGCTTCATAGTGAAAGTCATCGCTGCCAATCAGAGGTTTGTAGACGTGATCCGGTCTCGTACTCGGCACAACGATCTCTTTTGGCGCTTCCGTGGGGAACACCGGGATATCGTTCTCAAAGTGAAGCGGAACCAGCACAGGGATGCGGCCAACCGCCCCGTGATCCTGAAACAGCATAGCGTACCAGTCGCCATCCGGTGTATCCACGATTCCGCCCTGGGCTACACCTGAATTAAAATAGCCCATATCGTCGTTAAACACTTCTCCGCCAACAAATTCGTCTTCCAGGGAATCCGCCATGTAACACGCCTGTGTTCTTCGGCCGGTAGCTTGTGAAATATGAATCAGAAACACATAGTATTTGCCATTAATTTTGTAAAAATGGGCCCCCTCGTAACCGAGGAAATAAGGCTCTTTTTCTTTTACGATCATGCGCAGCACTCCACCGGGCTTGGGGCCGGACAGATCAGAGCTTAACTCGGTCAAATGAATTTCGGCATTACCATGGACCAGGTAAATTCGGTCATCTTCGTCGAAAAACAGGGAGCAATCATGATAAAAGCCTTCCACATACTGCTTGGTCCAGGGACCCGAGATCGTATCGGCCGTGTACAAATATGTCTTATGGGTATCGTTTGCCACAAAAATGACATAAAACTTATGCTTGTGATATCGAATCGACGCTGCCCACATGCCTTTGCTGTAAATCTGCCTGCCTTGCTCCAGCCGCTGCGCGGGTGTATCGTCAAGTCTATCGTACACATGTGTAGCCACTTCCCAATGGATCAGGTCATAGGAACGCAGGATGACGCAGCCTGGCATCATATGCATGGTTGTGCTGACCATATAATACGTGTCTTCAACCCGAATCACATCTAGATCGGGATAATCGGCCCAAATAATTGGATTTGCATGCATGTTGGCCATTCTTCCTTTCTAGCTTTATTGGCCACACAATCTCAACAGATAAATTAGGCCCAAGTCTAGTTCCTTGCTTATTCAAAACTCCATTCCCTAATACTGATGCCTTGCTTGCCCACTGCTCCCCCAACCACCATATAGATGTCATGAACTCCCTGTGCATCTGTAATCCCGGTTGAATGCTCTTTCCATCGAGGTGATATGCCCGATTTAGGTGATCCACCCGATGCCGGAATCACAAGCTGCCCAATCAGCAGTCCGTCCGGGCGATCCAGATGAAGCTCCAGTACCGCCTCCGCGCCTTCATTGGAGATTGCAGCTGTAAAGCATGCCGCCCCTTCATTGCCAAAATCAACCTTCGATAACGCAATCCAGCTGCCTCTTTCCATCTCGGTAACAACAACCTCAGAATCGGCACCAGCCGTAGGCTTTGATGTACTTAATCGCTCCGTCTTCACCCCTGCGCTCCATCCCATTGTGGCAGCAGCTACCCTCTGATAAGGATTGAACAGCTTGATCTGTTCAACACCTTCATAATCTGCGGCCACCTCGTTCATACGACCATCTGCTTCGTTGAAGCTAATCTGGTTCAGATGTGTCGAACGATAACCATCAGGAACCTCCATCGCCTGTGATAACGTCTGGGCGTGATAAGCAATATACCAGTGATCCGCAAATTGAAATATGGCATGATGGTTGTTGCCGCCAACGCCAAAAAAGTGACCCGGATTTCGCAGGACCGTTCCTCTGTACGTCCATGGACCCATGGGCTGGCTGCTCGTCATGTAAGCAATCTCGCCGGGTGGCGGACTGCCCTCTGGACGAATACCCTCGTCAAAGTTAGAGCAGTAGGTAAAATAATAGATATTGTTAAATTTATGAATCCCCGCATCCTCAAACATGTACGGAGCAGGGATAACCCTCGCCCGGCCCACCACACTGGTCATATCTTCACCCAATGGCATAACTCTTGCGGTATCCGGCCTATCTGCTCTCCCTTCCGGTATGCCACCCCCAAAATAGATATAAGCTCTGTGATCATCATCTACCAGCACGGCCGGATCGAACAGCCACGTCACATCCTCAACACCCGGAGTCTCTCTGGTAATGAGCGCTTTTCCAATAGGATCTGTCCAGGGCCCGACCGGACTCGGGGCTGACAATACGCCGATGCTGCTGGCATTGTTGGAAAAATAAAGGAAGAATCGATCCTGCCCGTCAATGATCTGATGGGCAGCGGCTGGTGCCCAGGATTGATTGGCCCATGTGGCTGCGCCTTGGGGCCCTGCCACATGAATCTCCCCATGATCTGTCCAGTTAACCAAGTCGTCTGAAGAGATGACTGTTATGCGGTTGATCGAGTGGAAACTGTTTTTCTGCGGATTGCCCTCAGAATCATACTCCAGCTTATCACTCGTCATGTACAGATAGACACGCCCCTCGAACACCAGAGCATACGGATCGGCTCCAAATTTATGAGCAACCAAAGGGTTTTTATTTGGTGGAAGTTTCCCTATGGCCTTACTGATCTTCACAGCAGCTATAGATGGATGATTCTGTTCCGTTTGTTCCCTCGCATTTGAAGCAGAATTGTAGTTCATCAGTCGTTCCTCCATTTGAGTTTGATATACATCTCATCGCCGCTCTGTGATTTGCCAGATCCAGGCCTAAAATGCAGGGAAACGCTTGCAATAGCAGATGCAGCATGTTAGGTTGATTACAGTTTAAGGTAAAGCTGATTACATTTTCATTGCGTATTCCGCTCTATTTATTGCGCGAAAGGACAAGGAGGTGCTATATGAACGGATCCACTGAATATTTTTACGATCCCATCCAGTCCGAGCTTTTATATCTTCATCGCGTAACTACGTATCCATTGGAAACAATTTATCATCGACATGATGCATACGAGATCTACCTTTTTATTCGCGGCAATGTCAACTTTTATGTGGAGAACCGATGTTATCATCTGGAGCCGGGAGATTTGCTTATTATGTCTCCGGAGGAAATGCATCGCGCCTTTATTTTGGATGGAACCGAATATGAACGAATTACTATCAATCTAAAAAAAACATATCTTTGTCAGTTGTCGACTCTATCAACCAATCTATCCGCATGTTTTGATCATCGTCCAAAGGGACAACAGAACATCGTTCACTTAGATGATTACCATATGAAACAGATTTTGCATTTAACTAGCGAACTGGAGGAATTGCTTGATTCAAATGTATATGGAACGGATGTTAAAACCAATGCAGTCATTGCACAGTTGTTGGTTCTCATAAACAATTCGTTCCTCAATAAGTCCTCTATACCAATCGATATCATGCCAGAGATGGTACGTAAAACAATGGATTATATTGAAGCGCACATTTCCCAGGAGATTACGCTTCGCAAGCTTGCCGAGGCATTTTATATGAACAGCACGTATATCAGCCGCCAGTTTAAAAAGCATACCGGACTAACGATCCGCTCTTACATCATGAACCGTCGTATTGAATTGGCGAGATATTACCTATCCGGCGGGATGAGCATTACGGATGCCTGCTTCCAATCGGGGTTTCGCGATTATGCCAATTTTATTCGAACCTTCACCAAAATCACCGGAGTCTCTCCGGGCAAATATAGCAGACAAGCACAAAATATTCCTGATCCATCCTTTGCACACTATGCAGCATTAAACCCGGCAAAGGACGGTCAAAAATAAACCCCTGCAATGAAGAGTATTCATCAACAACATTGAGCAATCCTACCCATTAGATTAACGAATTAAGAGGCGAAAATCGTTTAGATACATGCCTAATCGGTAA
The DNA here is from genome assembly GCF_001636635.1 of Paenibacillus sp. O199. Taxonomy (NCBI): domain Bacteria; kingdom Bacillati; phylum Bacillota; class Bacilli; order Caryophanales; family Paenibacillaceae; genus Paenibacillus; species Paenibacillus sp. O199. The sequence continues at coordinate 1,982 of NZ_LGRP01000043.1, read as the reverse complement.
TCGGACTATGTTCTTGTCCATTCCGGCAATCGGTACAAGTTCTTGTCCTTGGCTCGGGACACGAACTTGTACCAACCTTCATATCGTGCATTCCCCTATAAAATGCAGCATACATTCCTGCAGGACCGGACCGCCGCCCACAATCGTTAGAATTTATAATTCAGTCATCGTCGTCCTGTCCTTCTCCTGTTTAGTCTTGTTTGTATTGGTTACGTTCAAGAGGCTTGTGTCGCATACAATCGTGCATAAATACCTCCGCTATGCAGCAGTTCCTCATGCGTACCCATCTCGGCAATCTCTGTACCCTCCAGCACAACGATCTGGTCGGCATGACGGACCGTCGATAGCCGATGGGCAATCACCAGTGTTGTGCGATCCTTCGATATTTCATCCAGTGCCTGTTGGATCTCTTGCTCGGTCTTGGTATCAAGCGCCGATGTCGCTTCATCCAGAATGAGGATCGGTGCATTGCGCAGAATCGCCCGTGCTATCGAAAGGCGCTGTTTCTGCCCTCCAGACAAACGCACACCGCGTTCACCAATTACCGTATCGTAGCCTTGCTCCATCTGAGATATAAATCCATGTGCTTTAGCTGCTTTAGCTGCGGCAATCACATCTTTCCGGGTCGCGTCCTTCCATCCATAAGCAATATTGTCATACACCGAGCCATCAAACAGGAACGTATCCTGCAACACCATTGAAATATTGTTACGCAGGCTGGAAAGCGTCACATCACGAATATCGATGCCATCCACTCGAATCGATCCCGCCTGCGGGTCGTAGAATCGGTTAACGAGACTGGCCAATGTCGACTTACCCACTCCTGTGGTGCCTACAAGAGCTACTGTTTTTCCATGATCAATGGTCAGGTTCAGCCCCTCTAGTACAGGCGAACCATCTTGATAAAGAAATGTGACATCTTGAAAGGAGATCTGTCCTTGTACACGCGGCAAATGGACTGCGTTTCGCTTCTCCTTTATGTCTTCCTCTTCTTCCAGCACATCATATACCCGTTTAAGGCCAGCAGAGGCTCGCCCTGCCATTTCCACCAAGCCGGAAAAAGACTTTATCGGTTGATAAAACATACCTAGGTAGGCGATGAATCCGATGATATCAGCAATGCTTACCTCGCCTGTTGCCATCAATCTGCCGCCCAGTATCACGACAAATACAGTCCCCAGTGTGGTCACAAATGCCAACAACGGCAAAGAGGTTTCATAGAACAAACTGGCGCGTAAATAGGTCTTCGAATATTTCATAGCCAGACGAGAAACGTTGATCCGCTCCTCCTCCTGTCGATTGAAAATTTGGATTTCTTTCATGCCCGACAAATTTTCCTGCACCTTTCCAGCGATATCTCCCCGAGCTTGGGAACTCTCTCCCCACAGCGGCGACAAGTGCTTGCTTTGCCATACCGTGATTACAAGCAGCAACGGAATCGTGATCAGACTGATCAGTGCCAGCTTCACATTGATCGTCAAGAGCAGGATGCCTACTCCGATAAAGGTTAGTCCGTTAACGATAAACTCAGGTATAGCATGGGCAATGAAAATTTCCGCTTCCATCGCATCATTCACAACGCGCCCGGTCAAGTCACCCGTCCGGCTTCGATGGAAATAGCGCAAACTCATCTGCTGATATTTGCTATACAATCTTGTTCGTAAATCCGCCACGTAATGAAGTGCGGCATAATGGTTCATATAGCCTGCCAGTGATGTTCCGATGGCTTGCAAACAGGTAGCTCCAAGTAGCAATAAACCAATCTTCAATGCTTCTGCGGCATACTGACTGCTACCTTCGGTCGCCAATTGTGTCAACGAACGGAGCGCCCAGGGCAAATAAAACCCGGCAATTGTTGCCAGCACGATACCGACTAATCCAATGCCTAACTGCAACCAGTATTTTCGTGCGCCCAGCAAGACACGCCATGCGATTTTCATGTGGCAATCTTCTCCTCCTGCTCCTTATCATTTAAGAATCCT
>NZ_LGRP01000016.1:0-128391 GCF_001636635.1 Paenibacillus sp. O199 | reverse complement strand
ACTCGTTGTTCAGTTTTCAAAGATCAAACTCGATTTGCGTTACTCTTTTTCGTCTCAACCGTGTTTTCGGCGGCGACTTAAATAATGTATCACATTTCGTTTGTTTTCGTCAAGAACTTTTTTTAATTTATTTTTTGAAGCTTTTCGTTCTTCACTAATTCCTATGCAGAATTTATCATTTGTTGACGATAAGCTCGTTTGAGGAACGAAATATAATGTATCATATTTCCTGAATAAGAGTCAACCTCTTTTTATAAATTATTAAACAAACAAAAAAGGAAGGTTTCCCCTCCCACTTTATAATCCATATAACGTCAGGCTTCACGAGTAACTACGCCTCAATCCAATAGCGGATTTCCCGCCCATCTCCTCCTATAAAGGATGGCCATCCTGCCGATTCTTTTACTATAGAACGAAACACCAGCTTACGAAGGATAAGCGGCAAATCCTCCCGTACGAATCTCAACTGTGGATGATGGACAAGTTCATCCATACTCCACGGTTCTCTTCGACTTCCAAGCACACGCAGAAGCAATCCAGAGCAATCGCTCATTTTGGACATCACTGAGAATTCACAAGCAAGCAGCACAAGCTCAACTCTCTGTTCCAGAGTCTCTGAACTTACTGTAAGCTCCTGATAGAGCTTCCACAAAGCACGATCCAAACTCTGCACATGTGTCCAGACCGCATGATCTGGGTAGATCCCCTGTTCAATAAGTACAATTCTTGCCCAGTTCCCCAGAGCCTCAAGAACATTGTAATAGGCATCAACAACATGTCCTTCTTGAATGTAACGTTTCGCTTCCACATACATTCTCAAAAAACTGGCGAATTCATGTAGCAGCTTTTGCTCACGCAGTTCGGTTCCAAAAGTAGATAGTTCCTCTCGCAAATCACTCAAGGCGTTATCCGCTTCCCAGATGATCTCACCTTCAATCAGGCACTGCATGATGTTATTGTTATCCCCCGTGATTACACTGCTCTGCAGCTCATGACGGCTGACATAGATTATTTGATAACGAAGATCACCATATTTGTAGTGTCCAACCTTGGATATCAACTGGTCGGTATTATGAACAACAAGTACGAGCAATTCAAAATCCTGGATTAGGGAGCCGTGGAATCGCTCTCCCGGGTGGGAATAAGCGATAGCCCCAACTGCCCCTGTCTCTTCCGACTGTTCGGACAAAAAAGCAAGGTTCTTTAGTTCCACGATTCCCTCCATACAATTCATGGCAGATAAGCGCCAAGTCAGTTATAATGTAATTCTACATGTAGGCTGAAGTTTCCTTCTTATCCAGGTCCGATACTACTCATACGATAGGAGCATTTTTCATGATTTTTAAATCAGCAAAAATTAATGCTTTTCGCACTTGGGGACTACTGCTTACCATGCTAGGCATGGGCCTAATGGTACTGGGAACTGCCGGAATTGTGTTCTGGGGACACGCAGGCAAAGTATTTGCTGCTGTGGGACTCGTCATCGGCCTGATCGCCATGATGGCTAGTCTGGCCATTTATTTCTGGGCTGGTATGCTTTCCACAAGCGCAGTACAAGTGGACTGTCCGGAATGTGGCAAGTTAACCAAAATGCTCGGCAAGACGGATCGTTGTATGTTCTGTCACACCATCCTTACCCTGGACCCTAATCAGGCCAATACTACCAGTTCACAACTGAAAGCGCATTCCACACCTCCATCCCCTTCCGACACAGATCATGGCATGAGTTCCAACAGCTAGATTTTCTTTTCATCAAAGCCCAGAGACAGAAAAAAGGCCCGGTATCTTCACCGGACCTTTTTTTGAATTTCAGAAGCACTTTTAAATTAATTAATATATAAGTTCAAAGAGAGCTATTTCATGTTTATTTCGAATACCCTGCCTGTTTTAGCGTCTCCCATGCCGATGCATCGGCGAAGCTTCGATTCCATGCAGCTACTCCACCCAATTTCAACGAAGCAACCAAATCAACACGTGCCTGAAGCGAAACGGCATCTTCTATCCAGATTTTCTTAGTGGCCCCATCCTCGGAATATTCCACATAATTCTGTCCGCTTTGTTTATCCAGAACAGGTTTGAGTTTCTTTTCCTTGATCAGGTCTGCGACGGTGCTCATGCCTAACGCTTTGGAGGACACTTTCACTTCTCCTTGATCATTGGTCTCTTCCGTCCAGATTCGAGTATATAGCGGCACAGCCATAATCAATTTGTTCGATGGTACTTCATCCTCTTCCAGGATCTTTCTCATAGAAGACTCGGTCCAAGGAAGCGAGGCAACCGAACCGGCCTTTGGACTCGCAGCCCAGTGCTCGTCATACGCCATAACGACAATATAATCGGCAAAAGAGCCTAACGAGCGACGATCCAGAAAAGCAGACCACATCTCACTGTTCGATTTCGGCGTCACATCAACCGAGAGCATCAAACCATGAATGCGCGCCATTGCTTTGATTTCGCGGACAAATTGAGTGATATTCGGTCCATCGTCTGTATAGACATTCTCAAAGTCAATGTTAATGCCGTCCAAATGATACGTCTGTGCATACTCCAGCATCTGCTCTATAATACGCGTACGTGTCTCATATGAGGCCACGGCTTCTTTCGTAACATCCGGATCAAAGCTGTTATCCATCAAGCCCCATACTTCCATGCCGGAATGGTGAGCCCAGTTGACGTATGCTTTATCCCCTTTACTTTTTACGTTGCCTTGTCCATCTGTAATATGGAACCATGTGGGGCTGACCACATTAACTCCAGGCATCTTGCCAATCGAAGACACATCAGGCTGTCGGTTGTATACGGCTTCCCAAACCAGGTTGACCGGTTTATTCTGCCACTTTTTCTCCGCCGCAGTCAGGGTAAATTTAGGCTTGTCCAGTTCCTTTTTCTCCGTAAGAGTGACATACTTATTAGCCACATAACCGGCATAACCATTATCCAACTGAACAAAGCTCTGGTCATCACCTGTCTGCCATACCCTTACTCGTGCGTCCTGCTCCATATCGGCGATGATGGGAGAAGATTCTCCCCCGCGTTTGTACAAAGGAACCGTTTTGTCTGCCTTGGAAGACAATGTATTAATCTCCGCATACTGAATCGTGTCACCTCCACGCATCAGCAGAACGGCACCCGTTGTAACATCTTCCTGTATAGCTATCCCATATACTTCTTTCAATGGTTTGAGCGGAATATAAGCTTCTCCCCCAACCACCTCCGGTTTAACCGTCATGGGATAATCTCGATGATTAAGTTCCGCTTTCGTACTGCCTTCCTTCATATGGAGTACTCGCTGCGGTGTTGCAATAATGATATCTCCTGTGTCTGCTTCATAACGTATTCCGGGATCGATCGCCTCTTGCAGCACCGATACGGGCAATTTAAGCTGATCTCCCGTTCCTGAAGCCTCGCCATCCATCAATTGTCCGTCTACAAAAATAGGTTGATTCATACCAATCCAGTCGGGGTCTTCGTGAATCTGATTAAGCCAAACATTCGTTATTAGCCAATAAGCACCGCCTGCAACAACACAGGCAGCCAAAAATCCAGGCCAGAACGAGCGGCGCTTCTGACGTGTATATCTGCTTTTTCTACTCAAACGTCTACCTCCGTTAATCATGCTGAATCATGAAATAGCTAAACTGCTGAAGACTATATACATTCTATCGTCCTAAAAACAAAAAACGTGAAGAATCCAAACTGAATTCTGCACGTTAATATTGTAATTCATCTCTCTTAATCCCTGCAACTTTTACAAACACCATATACTTCCAATCGGTGACCATGTACTTCAAATCCTGTACTTGACTCCGCCTGGAGCTCCACGCTTTTTAGCGAAGGATAACTAAAATCTTCAATCTTGCCGCATTTATCACAGATAACATGGTAATGATCCGTCACATTGGCATCGAAGCGACTTGAGTTATCCCCGTATGTCAACTCCCGGACCATGCCCGCTTCCAGAAACATCTTCAAATTGTTATATACAGTCGCCACGCTCATACTGGGAAACTGGGGTTCAAGCGCACGGTAAATTTCATCGGCTGTCGGATGCCCCATGGATTCCATCAGATAGTTCAATATGGCATGACGCTGGGGTGTAATACGGACACCGGTCGTTTTCAGATGCTCCAACGCATGTTGGACACGTGTTGCCATAAAACCCACCGCCTTACCTTTCATTACTCTGCAGAGACAGAATGTATGATCACATGTTCTCTTCATTCAGAGTTGATCCTCGGCTGGAACAACGACATTACATTTTCCTGCCGTGTAACCTTGCCAGTTTATATTTATTGTACGGCGATTGCAAGTTTATTGTCAACGCGCCAGTCAGGGAACTTCGGACGTTTCGCCTTGGGAATTCTGTCCGTCTTCGGTCATTTGTTCCAAGTTATCGTCTGTATCTTCCGAATCCAGTGAATTCGTTCCAACAGGAGGCACTGCAGGATTACGATCAATCGTGAGGTTGCTGTTCCCCTCAACTTTAACCGTATACTCTCCTTCACCAAGCTGGCCCTCAATCGTTTTATTCTTCACTTTAAACGGCAGATCCGTTTGCAGATCTCCATAACTGCTGGAACCACTGAGGCTATAATCCCCCCGCTCCGGAAGCAGAATGTTAATAGCTCCTACAGCGCTATAAATGTCCCAGTCACCGCCTACTTTGGCGGATACAATACTTATACTGCCATTGAGGGATTGAGCTTTAACTGCCAAACTTGCGCCGTCTACATTGATATTTCCGTTTCGTGTATCCGCTGTGATCTCTCCGACGGAGTCCGTGATGTTAATACTTCCGACTTGTGTAGTCAGATTCACATTTCCAGAAACCCCACGGGCCTTCATGTCCCCACGATTACTGTTCAAGTCCACATTTCCGATCGCATTTGCCACAACGACATCACCATTCAACGTTTTACCGGAAATATCACCTACGGCATTCGTAATTCTAATCCGTCCATTTCCGGTCTCGGCCAAAATGGTACTAATGGCTTCCGGACGATTCAACAATATGGCTCCATTGGACGTCCGAATATCGAGATTGAAACGACGATCATCCGGGATCGTTATGGTGATATTCATCCGCGGCTGTGTTTTCTCGTTCTCTCCATACGTTTTGCCTGTAGTCTTGATATGAATCACTTTTGTCCCGTCTGCCTCAACAAAAGAAGCGTCCGCCACTGCTTTGGCTTGTACTTCAGTTGTCTGATCCACCCAAACTACCGTGCGCACTTCAATCTCTTCCGTATCCCCCCGCTGTATCGAGATATCCCCGTTCACTCCCTCAACAACAAGGTCCGATGTATCCATACCTACAGGCACCCGAATCGTGCCCTTATCTTCCATATATCCTGCTGCCTGACTATAGTCCATGGATGCCGCTCCGAGATTAAGACTCACCCTGTTCCACAAATGCATATAATGATCCTGCTCAGAAACGATAAATACAGAAGCCGTCAGGACAAGGGACGTCAGGATGCCCTTCGCATCGGGTCTGAAGCGCATTTTAATTTTCTCACCTTGGTTGTCTGAGCCTGCATTCCCTCTTCGACGTGTCACTAAGAACAACAGTATGTATTCTACACCTAACACAACGAGCAAGAGGGGCCACCAATCGACCATCTCATATACATAGTCCGTTCCCCACCGTTTATCCAAAATCAACAGCACACCGACAGCTACGAGTAAGGCGGCAGCCGTATAGCGGCCGACCCGGACTTTACGGTTCATGGCTATCCCTCCTTGAATAGTTCACACTAGATTTTCTTCTTGCGAAGCATGACCCAGATTTCCCGTCCGAAAAGGATTAGTCCTCCTGCGATCATCAGAACAGCAAAAGTGTATCCGCCATACACAGCGATTAACTCTTTAAACCAACGTGGTTTACGAAAGAACAATACCAGCAGCGATCCCCCTACAATCAGGAGCAATCCAAACGAAATGCCTCTTTCCCACACCATCATGGCTTCCCCTGCAGAACGTTCATTAGGAATGGGCTTGTCCGAGCTATTGTGGGTAACCGCTCTTCTCCTGCGCATCATCACCCAGTCCGCAGATTGCAATACGTCGAATACATTGTAAAAGTAAATCACCGGAATAAACAACGCCAACAGGATAAGCAATGGTACATTGATCTGTATTCCAATGGTTGAGAAGTACAAGAGTGCTGACAGGTCCAGTAGTACAAGCATCATGAAAGTCAGACCTCTCATGTATAATCGGAGATAAATATGGCCCAGACCCGGAATAACCGCACTTAGTAACCCGGCAATAAACTTGTGAGTTCGATTTCGGACAGGTTTTCCGCGCGTTCCGCTGGAAGTGTTGTTCGACTGACGTTTGCGTTTCATAAACGACTCCTTTCTTCCGGGCTGATGTTCCCGCTCTTCATGCATTTGGTTAGATAGTACCCTAAAGAGCCGGGAGAGTAACTGGAAGAAATATGGTTATGAGCAAAAACCCTCCGGCACTAAAGGCCTCAGAGGGTTTAATTCAATTATTCGACTGACACTTTCGTTACATGTTCCCACTGTCTTAACTTGGATACGAGATGCACTGCACTCAATTCATGTGGCATGTAGACATGCAGCACAATTTCAATTTTGCGTTCAACCGATATCATTTCAGCATAAGCCAAATCCTGTTCATTCACCGTTATTTTACGGATTTTGATCTTCTCCTGCTCCATAAATGAAGATACCTGTTCCAGAAAACCGGGCTCAGACAAAGTATGAAGTGTAACGACATGCAGTTTGTTTCCTCGTATATACCTAAGCTCCAACTTGTTGAATACCCAGAGATTAAGTAATACCAAGACGGTTGACACGATGGAGGCAAAAAAGAATCCTGCGCCTGTTGCTAGTCCGATGGCTGCCACAACCCAAATGGAAGCCGCCGTTGTCAGTCCGGTAATCGATTTGCCGGTAAAAAGAATCGTGCCCGCTCCGAGAAACCCAACGCCTGTAATAACGGCTGTAGCCAGACGGGCCGGATCAATTCTTACGTTTAATTCATTTGCAAAATCTTTAAAACCATAAATAGACAACATCATGATTAGTGCAGATCCAAGACATACCAAAATATGGGTACGCAGACCGGCAGCATGATTGGAACGCTCCCGCTCCAGGCCTACAAGCCCTCCAAGCAGCATAGCCAGTAATAATCGCAATAAAATGTGCCACTCATCTATTAACCAGGGATTGCCCAAAGCCGGTATTCCTCCTCCAGTTGTTCACATCATTAATCTTTATTCTTATGAAATGTCGTTAATTCCACTCCAGGTGCAATCTGTACAACCTCCACGGGCTTAAAACCGAATTTGGTATACAATTTCACGGCTGGCTGGTTCAACGTTCCTGTGGAAACGATATAACGCGGAAGATCCGGATACTGTTCAAACACATACGTCATCAAAGCAGCAGCAATCCCTTTACGAAAATGATCAGGATGCACCATCATGCGTGTGATCGTCAATGTATTGATCTCTTCCTCATCCACCGCAATCGCACCAAGCAATTCCCCATCCGTGTCCAGATAGCCATAGAAAGTCTCTCCACAGTTCTGAAGTGTCTCCATCGTATCCATCAAAGGCGGAATTTCCTGGAACCCGATGATCTCGGCTTCGAGCCGATAAGCTACATGCTGCAGTCGCCAGAGCTGCCCTACGGTCTCCAGATCATTCAATGACAAAGATTGAATCTTCATAACCTACCTCATCTCCTTCGTACGTCCACTGAATCCAGGACAATAAAATCAAACTTATGCCCTAACAAAAAGAGGCTGTCACAGGGACGAGCCTCTTTCTGTCCGGCCTCACCGGATGGATTAGCGGTTCAGTACATCTGTAAGCAGTTGATTGGCTAGTCCCGGATTGGCTTTGCCTTTGCTTTCTTTCATGACTTGACCAACGAGGAAGCCAATGGCCTTCTGCTTACCAGCCTTGTAATCTTCCACGGATTGCGGGTTGTTCGCAACAACCTGCTCCACAATCGCGAGAATGGCACCTGAGTCACTAATCTGGACCAGACCTTTTTCTTCAACAATTTGCTGTGGAAGCTTGCCGCTCTCGAGCATTTCCTTAAATACCGTTTTGGCGATTTTACTGTTAATTGTACCTTTTTCAAGCAATCCAATCATCTCACCCAGACCTTGGCCAGTCAGTGGCACCTGAGTCAATTCAAGGTTGCTTGTATTCAAATAACCAAGCAAATCACCCATAATCCAGTTGGATACGGCTTTGGCATCCTTGGTGTATTTCAGACTGTCTTCAAAAAGATCAGCGACCGCTTTGGAAGAGGTAATAACCTCAGCATCATAATTAGGCAGTCCATAATCAGCGGTATAACGGGCTTTACGCTCGTCCGGAAGCTCCGGTATGGAAGCTCTGATCCGTTCTTTCCAGGCTGCATCGATATGCAGCTTAACCAAGTCCGGGTCTGGGAAATAACGATAGTCATGCGCTTGCTCTTTACCACGCATCGACAGTGTTTTCCCTTGAGCCTCATCCCAGCGACGAGTTTCCTGAACCACTTCGCCGCCGTCGTCCAAAATTTCCGCTTGGCGGAATTGTTCATATTCCAGACCACGCTGAACGCCACGGAAGGAGTTCATGTTTTTCAGTTCGGCTCTCGTTCCCAGCTTCTCTTGTCCATGCGGACGCAAACTAATGTTGGCATCACAACGCAGTGAACCTTCTTCCATCTTCACGTCGGATACATCACAGTACTGCATGATGGCACGCAATTTCTCCAGATATGCACGAGCTTCCTCCGGAGAAGAAATCTCCGGCTCAGAGACAATCTCCACGAGCGGCGTACCAACACGGTTGAAATCGACCAATGAAGCATAGCCGCCGTCCACGTGGGTAAGCTTCCCTGCATCTTCTTCCAGATGAAGACGCGTAATGCCGATTCGCTTCGTTTCACCGTTGACTTCAATATCGATCCAGCCATTCTCACCGATCGGTTGATCGAATTGTGAGATCTGATATGCTTTCGGAGAATCGGGATAGAAGTAGTTTTTGCGGTCAAACTTGCTGACATCAGCAACAGTGCAGTTAAGGGCCATGGCTGCTTTCATCGCGTAATCTACAGCCTGGCGATTCAATACAGGCAATACGCCTGGGTGTCCGAGACAGACCGGACAAGTATGTGTATTTGGCGGAGCTCCAAAGGCAGTGGAGCAGCCGCAAAAGATTTTGGAGTTTGTATGCAACTCGACATGGACTTCAAGTCCAACGACCGTTTCATATTTAGATGCGGACATTTCTATATTCCTCCGTTCCGGGCAGTCTACAGCTGCGGACGCTGCTTGTGGAATTCCGTATTTTGTTCAAACGCATGCGCTACGCGCAGTACGGTCGTTTCATCAAAAGCTTTACCGATAATCTGCATGCCAACAGGCAGTCCATCCGAGAATCCGCAAGGGATGCTGACTGCAGGTACACCAGCCAGGCTGACCGGAATAGTCAGAATGTCGTTGAGATACATCGTAAGTGGGTCATCGACTTGGGAACCAAGTTTGAATGCCGTTGTTGGCGCAGTTGGTCCAATGATGACATCATATTTGGCAAATACGTCGTCGAAATCCTGTTTGATCAACGTACGCACTTTCTGAGCTTTCAAATAATACGCATCGTAGTAACCCGAGCTGAGTGCATAGGTTCCAAGCATGATGCGTCGTTTCACTTCAGGACCAAAACCTTGACTACGGGACTGGTGGTACAAATCCAGCAAGTTTTCCGGATTGTCTGCACGAACACCATAACGCACGCCGTCGAAACGAGCCAGGTTCGAAGAAGCCTCTGAGGAAGCGAGCAGATAATACGTAGCCACCGCATATTCGGTATGCGGAAGCGATACTTCTTCCCATGTTGCACCGAGTCCTTCGAGGACTTTCAGGGCAGACAGGACGGTTTCTTTAACTTGAGGATCGACGCCTTCACCAATGTATTCCTTCGGAACAGCAATGCGAAGTCCTTTGACATTCCCTGTCAGTCCGCTCAAGTAATCCGGGATATCCACTTTCGCGGATGTCGAATCTTTGGCGTCATAACCAGCAATGGCTTGCAGCACATAGGCAGAATCCTCGACATTTTTCGTCAAAGGTCCAATTTGATCCAGGGAAGATGCGAATGCAACCAGACCAAAGCGGGAAACGAGTCCGTAGGTAGGTTTCAAACCAACAACGCCGCAATAGGATGCAGGCTGTCTGATCGAGCCCCCTGTATCTGATCCCAATGTGAAATAAGCTTCTCCTGCCGCAACAGCCGCAGCAGATCCACCACTGGAGCCGCCTGGAACACGATCGAGTGCCCATGGGTTACGTACAGGGTAGAAGCTTGAATTTTCATTAGAGCCGCCCATGGCGAATTCGTCCATGTTCAGCTTCCCGATCGTCACGGTATCCGCCGCTTTCAGCTTCTCGACAACCGTTGCATCATACACCGGGTCGAAATTGCGCAAAAACTGGCTGCCGCATGTTGTACGCAGTCCGTTCGTAACGATGTTGTCCTTAATGCCGACTGGCAGACCGAAAAGCAAACCTTTCTCCTCACCGCTGACGAGACGATCATCCAGTTGACGTGCACGAGCACGTGCTTGTTCTTCATCCAGCGCCAGATAAGCCTTAACCTTTTCATCCCGTTCACCAATGTTCTGATATGCCTGATTCACCAGATCGCTGACCGACAGCTCCTTGGCGTGCAGCTTGTTATGTATCTCCGGCAACGATTGTTCAAATAAACTCACGTAATTCGTCCTCCTTCCGGTTATCCGTTATTCCATTACAGCAGGCACTTTGAATTGCCCGTCTTCTTCATCTGGTGCATTGCGCATGACCTGTTCAATCGACAGACTTTCTTTCGTCTCATCTTCACGCATCACATTGCTGACGTGCAGCACGTGAGTGGTAGGCTCAATGTTCTCTGTATCCAGTTCATTCAGCTTCTCAGCATATTTTAAAATCGCGTTCAGCTGCCCTGTCAGGGTTTGCTCTTCTTCAGCAGTCAAATTAAGCCGGGCCAGCTTGGCCACATGCTGAACGTCATTATTCGAAATACTCATTTCCGGATGCCTCCTTCATTCGTTCTAATTCCTGAAACCGCCGAAAACGAATCGTCCGTTTAACGGGCTAAAGTCCCAAGATAACTTTTTTCATTATAGGTGAGATAGTTCGACAATTCAATGCAAATGACCCGAGTTACCGAATATGCAAAATAACACCACATCAGGGGAGTCTTCCTTTAATGCGAATTTCAAAACCTATTAACTGAATTTTTACGCGTTAACCAGGATAATGAGGAGCTTCAACGTTCATATGTTCCAGTCTAATCAAAAAAGAGCCGGCATCAGCCGACTCTTAAAATTCTAAATCCATGCACGCAGGTTAACCTGCTTTATAAAATCCGCCTGGGACATAACATCGTTCGCGGTTTCCTCTTCCTCTTCCACAGCTTGAAAATCTCCGTTCATCAGATGATGAAACAGTTTCTCATTGTGTGTCGCAAGGGCGTAATCTATCAACGCTTCTCGCTCGACCCGCTCAGCTTCCTGCTTCAGCAGAACCTCTTCTAGATCGACGTCGCCGGATGGAACAAAAAAGTTCCGATTCACCTGCGGCACTCGAAGCACGTAATCGAACGCATTGTCCGGATTCCGGTCATAAGCGATGATGAAACCATATTCCCCCACAGGAAGATTCTGCTCAAACGCATCCGCGACGATGACAACCTTCTCTCCTAATCGCAGCATCGTCTAACCTCCTGGTAGTCTATCTTTTTATTATTTGTATAGTCTACTAGAAAAGAATAGCGCTGTCTACGATTACTAGAATTAAACAAAACATTTGTGCAAAATCTTTTTTCCAACCCGTGAACTCTATGGTTTGTCCGACGTTTGCTTAGGGGGTCTGCGATCTGCTCGCACCACAATGAACCAATATATGATCAAAGGTGTTGGGAATCCGGTAATGCCCCACAATCCCCATAACCAGGGGAAACGGCCACGTCTGCGTGCATCCTGAAAGATCCATGTTCCCTGTATTAGCAAAAGAACGGCAATCAGAATAAGCCATATGAGAGGAATCTCATTTAAAGAATAATGCAGATCATTCATGACGAGTCTCCTTCCGGCGTCTCCCTGACCAGATTACTCCCACGGCAATCGCTGCGCACAAGCTAATCGCCTGGATACCCAAATATAGAGCTGGAGCCGAATGGAACAATAAGGCACCAAAAGCGATAATGAACAATCCCACAATCCAGAACAAAATCATTTCGATCCGATTGGCTCGTCGTCTCATTTGTTTTCGTTCCTTGACTTGGGCTTCAATGGAGGCTAATGAAGGAATGTTTACAGGCTCATATGCATCATCGAGCACTCTCATCTGTTGTTGCATCCGCTTCAGAATCTCTTGTTCATCCTGTTCCTCAGATCTGCTCATGCTCAACCCAGCTCCTTTCTCAATTGACGAAGGCCATAGGCAGTTCGAGACTTCGCCGTTCCGGATGGAATACCCAGCATTTCACCGATTTCATCATAGCCATAACCATAATAATGCTTCAGCAGGACGGCAATACGATGTTCTGGGGTTAACCTTGTCATAGCATCCATAACATCTGTCCATTCTTCATTCCGGCTCTCAAATTGCCACCGCAATTTCCGTACAGCCTGATTACGAATGGCTTCCAGCCAAATCTGTTCTCTTCGTCTGCGCCTGGACTTGTCGATATATATACGGGTGGCAATCGTAATCATCCATGACGAAAAGGCAGACGAGCCATCGTATCTATAAATATTTTCCATACATCGAATCATCGTATCCTGCACCGTCTCCTCAGCAACGTTGGGGTCCATCGTTACTTTGACAAGATACTTATACACAAAGGCGTAGTGACGCTGCAGTAGTTCTGCCAGTGCACTGTCATCCCCCTGTATCGCTCTCTGTACCTCTTCCAGTTCGGCTGCCTCCATCTGCATCATCACCTGCTCTCCGCTCAGTCTTATGTTATTACGACAGGCTCTGCAGAAACGTTCAATTCAATCCAAAAAAAATCTGAAGCCGACAATTTCCCGGGCAATCAGACTTCATTTCGGTAATCTTGCAGTTTGTCGAACCACGGTTGGTTGCGGGCTCCACTGCTTAATAAACGACTCCTCCATATATTTTGCTGTTGATCCTTGATTGGATTCATCTCATTATTCATGTAGTTATGTAGTTGAGGACGCTGGGTAACTGCTTCTATTCTGCCACTTTCCATTGCTAGACGGTTTTCTTCGATGATCAGGTTCTCGGCACGTTGTCCAAACTGAATCACTCGCTTTTTCTCCACTTCTAATTCCTCGCTCTCATTAGACGATCTTCTGTAGATACTTGTCAACGATCTGTATGTAGGGTTAAACGGATGTAACTTTTATAAAAAAGTGGCTGAAAACAAAAAAAGAACGCAAACCGGGTATAGACCACAGTCTGCGTGCTTCGCAAGTTAGGGTGTTTCTTTGTATTGCTTCAGTTAGATGGTGCTTTAACGCTTGTAACAACTAATTGCTATTCTAATGAAAAAGTTGTCACTTGTCCAGACTTTCTTCACATAAATTGTCGGATCATCTTGCAGACACGTAAGGATTGTTCTTCTTCTCATATCCGATTGTCGTTTTGGGACCATGACCTGGATACACTTTGACCTCATCCGCGAAGGTGTATAACTTGTTCTGGATGGAATCAATCAGATCCCGTTCACGACCTCCGGTCAGATCCGTTCTGCCTACACCCATACGGAACATAACATCACCAGCAAACAGATCGTCACCACACAGCAGACTTACACTGCCTGGGGAGTGTCCCGGTGTATGGTACACTTTGAACGTATGACCAATAAAGTTCAGAGTCTGCCCTTCGTCCAAGGCATATTCAGCTGGATCTGTCGAAAGCGGCGGGGTAGCCTGCGGCCAGTTCAAAGAACCATTCAATTTCGGCGTCGTAAGCCAATCACTCTCCAAGTCATGCAAATAAACGGGACAGCCTTTCAATTTGCGAATTTCATCCACGCCGCCCATATGATCAAAATGCGCGTGAGTAAGCAGGATCGCTTCGATCTCCAGGTCCTGAATAGCTTTGAGTAATGAGCCCGGATTCATTCCAGGGTCAATGATTACGGCTTTACCTGGATCATCACCCTGCAACAGATACGCATTGGTCTGGAGCGGTCCCAAAGAAAATGTACGAATGTTAAGCATATCGGCTCAGTAACCCGAAATCAGTTCACGCAACTCACGAATAATAGCTGCATTTGACTCCGTTCCTTCCCCATAACGTTTACCAATCTCTTGACGTGCTACAGCCAAATTATCCTGATAATCTGCTGCTTCACGGTCCGGGTTGAGACGTTTGAATTCAACCATAACTTCCTGCACATGTTGCGGACGAGGTCCCCATTGACCCAGTACATGTCCGCCCGTATCTGCAAAAATAACGACAGGAACAGAGCGTCCGCCCATCGTAAGGAACTCATCCATCACTTCAGGGTGATTTTCCAAAATAAGAACTTCTGTCGGAATGCCGGAAATTTCCAGCGCCTGGAATACGACTGGAACATTGCGTACCACATCGCCACACCAGTCAGCAGCCAAAATTAACACACGCAAGTCATCGCGGTGATTCAGGCTTTCGAAAAATCCACGATCATCCTCACTTGGCCATACAAAGCTGTCATAGTTTGCCTGAAACTCACTTTGGTTCTTCGTCATGCTCTCAATGAAATCTTTCGGTGGCAGACCTTTACCGAATTTGTGAGACAAGTTTGGTTTTCCCATAACTAGACACTTCCCTTCTTTTTACGAGCATTCATCCATTTAATAAGTACATAAACAATCATAAGTGCGAGAGCAACGAGCAGAATCGGCATAATATAAGGTGCCGCTTTCTCGTTGATATGTTGCCATTGATCTCCAAGTATCATCCCTAAATATATAAACAATGCAGACCACGGTATAACAGCGAGGGTTGTCAGCAAAATAAATCGACCCGTATGCATTTTGGATATACCGGCAGGAATCGATATGGCATGTCTTACGACCGGAACAAAACGCGCCGTGAAAATGACCCCTGTCCCATACTTGCGGAACCACTCTTCGGAATGGTCGATGTGCTTTTTCTGGATCAGTATGTATTTTCCGTAGCGTTCAAGTACAGGTCTTCCGCCATAACGGCCAATCCAGTAAATAAATAGCTGGGCTATGACACCGCCCACGGTACCAAAAATCAATGCACCGAAAAAATTAATATGGCCTTGTGAAACGAGAAAACCTCCATATGCCAGTACAATTTCACTCGGAATAACTTCAAGCATTAGTCCAAGCATAATTCCAAAGTATCCAAGACTCTGAATCCAATCGAATAATTGATTGACAATGTTATGAATAACGTCCATCTCGACCCTCTTTCTTCATCCTGATTGGCAGTGCCCTTCCGCACCATGGATGTTCGTCCCTATTTTATCACAGGCCTGTAGCTGTTGCTACTTCACCCGTCTGGGATAGTGTCCCGCAGGCAGGCGTTTGCATATGGTATCGGGAGAGGAGCGTGAGAAGATGTCATTCAAATCAGCACCCGGTACTCCCCCGGTCAAACATAACACCCCAGGCCAGAAACTGCCTTCTGCCCGCGGTATCCGAAGAGCATGCAGCAAAGAGCTGTATCGAACAGCCAAAAAGCTAAAGGTATATATCTCCCCAGAGCTGATGAAGCAGGCGGAAGAATTGTATTATGGGAAGGTCATCACCAATCTGCTCTGGATCGGAGAAAATCGGGATAATCGCAAAAAATTATGCGAATGGTGGAACGCGGATGTCAGCTTAGATATTGCGACTCTATGGGGTGTAGAGGTAGAACCGCTGCAAGCTGCCTTTAAGAATGCGTTTGGCGGATATCGCTTGTAAGTTGGGAGCAATGAACAGGTAGACGAACAGCTTATGGTGCAGCATTTTGTTCGATTTTGAATAACCCGAACTGAGGCGTAAGCCAATACTTTCGTTGGATCCATGCGAGATCGTTCATGCCGTTACAAGTTGAATCATTGTTTTCATGGATCTCGTTCTCTTTTAGCGTTGGATGAGGTCAGATATTCAGGGAATCTTTCTGGTCACCTCTGAAGCAAGTAGATCAAAAGCAAGGAGGCGCAGATTATCCCCGTAACGTAATGCGTCTTCTCCAAGCTCAAAACGCCGATCATTCCTATCCTTCTCTGATGCTACTTTTTCGGCCAGTTGTCTGTAACGTTCATATATCCTTACTCCAGCAGCAGCGGTCTGCCTTCCTCGTTCAGCATACCCTGACGCCAGTTCCATCCGTGATGCCTGTTCCATCCAATACAGGGCTTGGGACTGGCTGGACGCGTCAAAACGATTCTGGGCCAGGCCTTGTTCAAAATAGTTCCCGGCCGACTCTCCTCTACCCGATTGAGCGGCTAACCGCCCCAGCTCTCCGTAGAGTTGGGGTGAAACAGGGGAAAAGGACAAGCTCTGCACCAATATGGAGTCAGCCTTTTTTGCTGGAAGCGTACGGGACAGGGAGATGGCGATATCCGGTCTGTAGGGGTTGAACTTGTACGCCGCAGTAAGCAGCACCTTTTGTTCAGCACTTCCTGTATTTTTTGACATGGCTAAACGATATTGTTGTTCTGCCGCCACTTGTTGTCCAGCAAGCCAGACTGTGCCGCCAAGCCAAAACATGACGAACAGTCCCGTTAATATCCCTTGAGGCCACGGGCTTAACGGACGGAGAAAACGAGACCGTTTTTTGTCAGCCACGGATTCCTGAAGAGTTGACGACGAGAGGGCCCAGCCCCCAAGCCAAATGAACAGCATCCAATTGAAGGTGAAGCTCCAGTCAAAGTCCATAGCGCCATGGAGGACAAAAACAATAACCGAAGGCAGCAGCTGCGGTGCATGCCTCCACATCGTTCGCAGGGTGGAAAAGAACCATCCGGCGATGAGCAGTAACCCGATCACGCCTGTATCGAGGGCCAGATCGAGGAAGCCGTTGTGGCCCTCGCCTCCGACATAAGGCGAGGATTGGATGGCGCGAAACATATTGCGCCATGTCTCTCCCCCGTGGCCCAGCCATGCAGCCTCGGTCCAGAGCTTCAGGGCGTCCCGCCACATCTGAAGGCGGGACAGCCCTGTGCCGACACCAGCCGCCATGCGGTCGGCTGTGGAGGCCACGGCCACAGTGGCGGCGGCGATTCCCGCCAGCACTGTGGCCGTGCGGGCAGCGGCGCGTGCACGAGCGCCGCTGTGCCACAAACGGCACAGCAGCAGCGTGCCGAGCAGCGCAGCTGCCCATGCTCCGGCCAGTGCCAGCAGGCCGGGCACGGGTGCAGGCGCCAGCTGGGCCGCAGCCAGCTGGCGATAGAGCCAGGCCGCGCACGCCAGTGGCGCGGCCGTGGCCAGCAGCAGCGGCAGGCGGGCACCGCGCCGCTGCAAAGCGAAGGCGGCGACCGCGGCGCAGCCGGTCGCCAGCCAAGCGCCGCGCGACTCGCTCAGCAGGAGCGCAGCAAGCGCAGGCATGAGCGGCAGTGCTGCCGCGATGAGCCGCCCGGCCGACAACGGCCGGGCTATGGCTCGCGCGGCGGCAGCCAGCCGCTCCAATGCGTACATGCCAACAATGGCACCGTACGCATTAGGGTACTGCAGCAATCCGCCGAGCCGGGCTCCAGCGGAGCTGATCTCGGGGTCAGCGGTTCGCATGACCCCATAAGGCATCGGCAGCACACCGCACGCGGCTAGCACTCCGCTTAGAACAAACAGGCCGCCTGCCAATTGCCAGCCACAGGCAAACCAACGCGTTCCGTTCGCGCGTGATGCCAGTATGACGGTTAGCAACGCAAATATCGCCAGAAGGCTCCAGCGCAGCATCTCATCCAAACTTCCCTGTACGCTGACAGAGCCCATCCATACATGCAGGCCAAACCAGACTGCTATTGCCAGGGGCCAAAGCATCCAGCGGAAGTGAGCATACTGCATAATCGCCTCATATAGTCGTTTGAGGTAATCCAACCACTGAGCAATCCCTAACTGCCCTCTCGTCTTCGGTGCATTGAAGCACATAATGAACAAAACAAACCAAATAAGTACACTTCCTGATGCCATCAGTACCAGAGGATATACGTCCGTAGCATAAAACAATCCCCTACATAGACATCCTGTCAACAGTAAAGCCACTGCAAGTAAACCAAGAACTGCCGTTAATGCCGATTCTGAACTCCACTTGGCTTTCTCATCTGATTTTCCTCCCTTCATACGTCCCTCTCCTTTCTCCCGTCTCCGTATTCTTCTTAATTAATTTCAAACAAAAAAAAGACAGAAGCCCCATTAGGGTCTTCTGCCTGATTACATGCCTTTGGCACATTATATATATTTTCACGGGACCCTCTTATCAGTATGTCCCGTCATCGGCGATGGCAGACGAACTGCATCGTCTAAAAGAACAAGCAACTCAATCATGTATCATCCTTTTTGCCATCTGCCATCAAACATTATGCATCACTCTTCATTGTTCCATAGACATTCACATTCAACAGTGATCACAGTGACTGGCATCTTTGATGGATTCCCCATTTGAATTCTCCTGGCTCGCATCTGCCCCATGGTTCGGCGCAGCTTCTTTCAGCTTGCCGCCACCTGGGAGCAAGTCCGCACAAGCCCGCTCCAAATAAGGATCTGCGTGAATGAAATCACGGAATGCGGTATATTCGTTCCACATGTCAGCAGTCTGCCCAGCCTGGCCTCGTACGGCACGGATTAAAATATTTTTCGGCGTATGCTCCATGTCGATAAATTCAAGCAGCTGCGTTTTGTATCCCATCAGATCGAGCAGCTTGGCCCGAATGGCATCGGTTGCCAAAGCGGAGAAACGTTCCTTCAGAATACCGTGTGACAACAACGGGTTCATCACGTTGGATTCAATCTGATCAAATAGCTCATGCTGACAGCACGGTACAGACAGAATGACCGAAGCGCCCCAACGAACGGCTTTCTCCAAAGCAGCATCGGTTGCTGTATCACAGGCATGCAGCGTTACAACCATATCCACTTCATTCAACTCGTCATAGTCAGCGATGTCTCCAACGAGGAACTTCAGGTCACCGTAATGCAATTTGTTTGCCAGATCATTGCAGTGTTCAATAACATCGGCTTTTAAGTCGAGGCCAATAATTTTAAGCGATCTGCGCTGCTGTACGGACAAATAGTGATATAAAGCAAAGGTGAGATAAGACTTCCCGCAACCAAAATCAACAATGGTAAGTGGACGGCCCTCCGGCAGATGCGGGATGACGTCCTGAACCATTTCGAGGAAACGGTTGATCTGTCTGAACTTGTCGTACTTGCGAGCCAAAACGCGGCCTTCCTCGCTCATAATCCCCAGCTCCACCAGAAATGAAACGGGAACTCCATCTTCCAGCACATATTGCTTTTTGCGATTATGCGAGAGGTCCACCGCAGTCTTGGAAGGCGACTTGGTCAAGATGGACACTTTATATTTTTTGCTGATCAAAATTTGATAGTCTGCGTCTGTAGTACAGAGCAGTCCTTGACGAAACGTCTCTTCGCATAGCAAAGTCATGCGCTCTGCCGCTTCATCCGGAGTCAAATTCTCGTGCAGCACTTTGTTGGTATAATGAAATGCGAATTGATAATGAAGCTGATTCTTGAGCGTTACCGGCTTGACTTGCACTTTCGTATACGAGACATTGTCCCGTCTGCGCAGCTGGCTCCAGGTCGCTGTAATCAGCGAATTCTGTTCAAAGATGTCTTGTATAAGCTTTCGCAATGAATCCACGGGGGTACATCTCACTTTCGGTTTGGTTTGGTCAACCGTTACCATAACACAATTCCGTTCCCTCTCCAAGTTAACGGCCTATTCATCGGTTTAACGGTTCAGCTCGGCAATCCCCTCTTCCACTTCCTCACGAGGCAAACCACCTTGTTGCAATTGCTCATCTTCCAGTTGTCTTAACCTTTCATAGAAAGCCTGTACCTCACCCCGATACTGAATGGGATGGCTGTCATCTACCTGCAGCAGTCTGTACCAGCTATTCTCAGCCTGATCATAACGCCCCTGCTGTTCACGATACAGGGCAAGCTGCTTTTCCGTTCGTGCCGGAAGTTCGTATTGTTTCGTCTGCTCCAATATTCCCTCCACACGATCTGGTGCATCCAGCAGCTTCGGATTAGCCCCATTATTCAGTGCGTACAGGTAAAAATGAAGTGATCTCATCAGACGAATAAGTGCTTCATTCTCCGACTCCATTTTTTCCTGGTCATCTATGCCCTCTACTTTGGCCTTTTCATTATAAATGTACGCCTCTTCTTCGATCAGCCTGGCGGCTTGTTGCAGATTGTCCACTTCAATGACGCCGCGAAAACGGAACATTTCAATGACATCCTCGGCCGGCAGTGAGTTCAGCAGAGATAAATTCAGTCCAAACTGCCTACGCAGCAGCTCGTCCAGCTCGGACAGAGCCTCCGTGTGTTTTCGCTGTTGTTTAAGTGTAAATACTTTGCCGATCGCTTCTGTCATTTCCTCCATCATGCGGAGCAGATAATCTTTCCTGAACATGCTATGTGCCCCCTCATCATTCGATCGTGTACCTTCCAGTTTCACTTGCATGATCCATTCTCATCATTTTAATTCATGCCATGACAAAAAGCCAAAACATGGTCTATGGCTCGTCCTATGCTCTGGCCCTGAACAAATAAAACCCCTGCCGTTCTTGAGCGAACGTTGCAGGGGTTTAGCAAAATACCGACGCTCCGCCAAGGAGGCGAAATCATCCGATACTCTATTCATGTTCCATTATTACTTCGATAATCCCGTCAAAAATTGTTTAATGACCTGAATTAAATCTTCCGGAGCTTCATACATGCTCATATGTCCTGCCCCAGGAATCACGGCTTGTGTAATATGTGGTTTGTCACTTGTGAATGTACGTTCCGGCGGAATGACGGCATCCTTCTCTCCGGCAACCAGTAGGACAGGAAGCGGTGTAGCGGACAATACATCACGACGATCCGGTCGTTCCCGCATAGCCAGTGCAGCTCCAGTTGCCCCTTGTGGCGCAGTCTGGTAACCAATTTCCTTCACACGAGTCACTTGCGTCGATAGCGATTCCAAATGTTCTTGTGCAAACAAACCGGGAACCAGCCCATCTACAAAGTGAACAATGCCTTCCGTCTGAATGGTGGATACTGCACGAAGGCGTTTTTCTTTGCCTTCTTCACTATCCGGATAGGCTGTGGAATGAATCAAGCCGAAGGCATTCAATCGTTCTGGGTGGCGCTGTGCGATAGAAAGTGCGATATATCCGCCCATGGAGTGACCGAGCAGGAAAGCCTTGTCCACCTTTAGCTCATCCATTAATTGCAATACGTCATTGCCCATCTGATCAATGGTATAACTACCTACAGGTGCGTCCGTTTTGCCGTGTCCACGCAGATCGGGTACGATGCAACGATAGCTGCGTGCAAGCTCAGGCACCACTTCATCCCAGTAGGATGAACTGCCGCAGTATCCGTGGAGCAAAATGAGTGCTTCTCCCTTACCCTGTTCGGCATAACAAATCGTCGTTCCGTCACACATCACTTTTTCCATATAAATCCCTCTCTCTGCGCGAATTAAATTAATTCAAGTTGTATATTATTAAGCCTGCATATCATTAATGAAACGTTTATCTGTATTTCACTGCTTCGGCGACCGCCTCTGCAATCGATCTGGACATGCCCATAACGAAATGAAGCGAGGTCATCTGTAGAATGGAATAAGGTCTCGGTCCATTAGCATTCACTACAGCAGCCACGCTGTAATGACCAACTGGCGGCAGCTTGCCTCCAACCGATTTTGCCGGAATCAGTGGATGTTCCGCAAGATAGTATGTACCTGTTGCCTGTTTTGGACCCAGACAAGCATCAATGGCGATGATGGCATGATGTGACGGGACAAGCGCCAGCCTCTTCTCCAGTGTATCCGCATCACAAGGAGAAGCCAGAGTTCCTACAACGTGATTCACTCCATACTCCTGCAGTAGACTGCCTGTCAGTGGGCCCAGAGCATCTCCGGTGGAACGGTCCGTCCCGATACAGACAAAGGTGATTTCATCCGGTGAATGAAGCTTATAGATGTGCTTGAAAAATAATACCAAGTCTTCTCCCTGCACATTGTGGCGGGCTTCCCTACTTTGATGACGAACCAATTCCCGCTTATATACGGCCAATCTCTTACCTCCTTATACACATGTACTTCCTGCCTGAGTCTCTATTGTTATATTCCTCATTTTACCCGATGCTTGATTTCGTCGCAAAAGCATTGGCCTGAGCCTGTCCAATCATGATACAATGACAACAGTTTCCGATACGGAAGGGATGGACATAACGATGGATTTAACGCAAGCAAGCGCAGCCAACATGGAATATATGATTGAAGCAATCAAAACGAAGTTGCGGATGGCCAGTGGAGCTGCCATGCAGGCTTCGTCTTTCCCACTTGCGAAGTATGAAGATTTGTTTGACCTGTATGAAATGGTCCTAAGCAAGGAACATCTGAGTATCTCTGAAGTGGAAGCTGTCGCTTCCGAACTGGGTAATCTCCGCAAATCCTAGGGCGGTATCGCCCACCAAACTTTGAGAGACTCTTTTACGAAGGCAGCTACAACAAGCCGTACAAAAAGGACCTGTTCTCCACATCACAGTGGAGACAGGTCCTCTTGCGTTTGTTTTTTTCGTCAAGGCAAATCCACCAATACAAATTCAGCCGTCTCGCTGCCTGTACCTGTAATTTGCAGATCACAGCTTTTGCGGATTCGTGCAGCATCACCCGGCTTGAGATTGAAATTGCCGTCTGAACATACAATCTCGATATGGCCACTAATCAGGAAGAGATGTGTACGCCTATCTTCATGTTGAGGGTACATTAATTTTTGACCGGATTCCAGATGGGATAGATAACAAGTTACATCCTGTGAAATAGGCAATGCTCCCTCGGCTCCTTCTCCCCCTTGCCCCGATACAATCGGACAAAGACGGTTCAGATGCTCCTGAGCCTCTACACGACGATTAGTATACGAGGGCTTCAACATGCGCTGGGATGGCAGGAACCACATCTGTAGAAAGCGTACCGGTTCATCCTCTGACGGGTTAGTCTCTGAATGCTCTACGCCAGTGCCCGCACTCATGACCTGAACTGTTCCCGGTTCCAACAATTGCTCCGTTCCCATGCTATCCGTATGTTTCAACGTACCTGATATGACATAACTAACAATCTCCAAGTCATGATGTGGATGTCGCTTAAAGCCTTCCTGCGGCATCAGTGTGTTGTCATTATGAGCCAGAAGACAACCAAAATGGGCATTGCTTGGATCATCATAGTCCGCAAAGGAAAAGCTGAATTCACTGTGTATCCAACCTCGATCCGACGTGTGCCTTTCTTCCGATGTCACTACTTTAATCATGTTCATCCACCTCCAAGGGTTTAGAGCTGCCGCACTTTCGCAGCAGTTCTTGCGTGTATATTTAGAATTCTATAGATCAATACCAGTTGGTATGTCATCTTTACCCGTGGTCCGGGAATTCTAATCACGCCCCTTGCATATGGTTATACGCTTTCTTCAGGTGAGTGAAGCTTGAATTCGCTCTCTGCCCGCCCTACGACTTTACCTGCGTCGTTCCGAATGTCAGGTGGATATACTTCTGCCAGTCGCTCGATGGTTTTTTGATTGCTGTAGCCAATCTGCTCCAGAATGGATTGGGCAATATAGGCCCATTCTTCTTCCGAACCATCAAGCACTTTGAACGTAATTCCGAGGCGTTCCTTTTTCAGGGCAAAACCAAATACACCCTTGAAGCCACCTTTGGCTACAATGTTGCTGTCTTCAAGCAGCACGGAATCCACACGCTGCGTTCCTCCTACCATTAACGGATATTCGTTCATGGCTCCAGTAATGGTCTCTACCGCCGAACGTGTAGATGGGTCCTCGATCAGATCCGGGCAAGCCAGCTTCAGATATGCGTTCGACAATGCCGATAACGGCAACGAAAATACCGGAAAGCCGCAGCCATCCGTCCCAAGTTTAATCTCTTTCTGTTCAATCCCTGCCATATAGGCCATGGTCTCAAGAATTTCACGCTGTACCGGATGTTCTGGTTCTGCATAACTTCCCAAATCGGCCTGTTTCATCTGAGTGTATGCGAGAACGCCCAGATGTTTACCGGAGCAGTTGTGGAGAATACGACGCTTCTCTCCTTGAGATCGTAGCCATTGATTTCGGCTTTCTTCATTGAGGGGGTAACTCGGTGCGCAAATCAAGCACTCTTCACCCAACCCTATTTTGCTTTCTATCTGCTCCAACACCTGAATATGCATCGGCTCCGAACGGTGTGAGGAAGACATAATGGCAATCTCCTGAGCTGTCAGACCGTAATGCCCAGCAATACCAGCACGAATCCCCGGAATGGCCTGAAAGGGCTTGGCAGATGAACGGGTAAACGCTCTAAAATGCGGATCTCCGGCTGAATATACAACATTGCCGTTCTCATCCGTAATGCTTATGTGTCCGTAATGGGCGCATTCCATAACGCCCGCACGGTATTCTTTAATTAACAGGGCACTCTCCATGCGAGTTCTCTCCTTTATACTCCCGAATTCATCTCTGCTTTGCGTCACGACGCCGCATGGGATATCTTAAATAGTATAGTACAAAAGCGACGTTTTTACAGTTTTTTCGACAGACATTTCGGGTAATCCTTTATCAATCTTTATCTACCTACTACCATTACTGAAGGAGATACTTATTTATGCTGCGCAAAACGCAATTACCCACTTCCGGGTTAGCTCGCAAAACTTCAGTACGTCCACTGCTCAACTGGGCTGGTGTCGGAATTATAGCCAGCGTTTCGGTCGTCTTCTTGCTGGCGGCTCTGGGAGCGTTGCTGGGTAACGATGTTATCCTTTCATTGGATGACAGGATCCAGCAGTTATTTTATCTGAACTCAGATTCACGTCTTCATCTGTTGCCTTTCATTTCATTCATTACTGCGCTCGGTTCTTTCAGACTTTCTGCCATCGCAGCTATCGGTTTTTCAATTCTTTTCTTGTGGCAGCGTTGTCCCCGTTTCCTCATATATGGTTATGCGTTACTCAGCAGTTTTGCCATGATGTGGATTCTCAACACCTTATTGAAGGAAATATTCAGGCGTAGTAGACCTGAGCTGGAACATCTGCTGGTTGTTCATGGATATAGTTTTCCAAGTGGTCATGCGATGATCTCGATGGGGTTTTATGGCATGCTCTTTGTCATCTGGGCGATTGAACGACATCAACGTATGTCTGGAGTTGCACTGCCTGTCATTTGCGGAATCACATTTATATTTCTGGTCGGCCTCAGCCGCATCATGCTGGGTGTACATTTTCCAACCGACGTTTTCACCGGATTTGCTGCAGGACTGGCTTGGATCTTCTGTATGATTAAAGGGATTCAACGTTCCGTCTGAATTGTACTATCCTATAATTTCCAGTACAGATCTCCCTACATTGATTGTTTCACCTGGAAGCACGGCGTTTATATACGAAGTAAGCAAACGCGAACAGACACCATCCTACATCAAGTACAAAGGAGGCGGTTGTTATGTGGGGTATTATTATCAGCATTGTGATGGCAGTCATTATCGGTGTAATCGGTGATGCACTTGCCGGTCATAACATGCCTGGAGGAATTATTGGTGCAATGGTTGCCGGATTTGCCGGAGCCTGGCTGGGAGCACTCTTGCTTGGTAACTGGGGACCGGTCATCGGTAACTTTGCCGTAATTCCTGCTATCATTGGAACAGCAGTCTTTGTCTTTTTGCTGGGGCTTGTGTCCAGACTGTTCAGACAGGCTGCCTGATCGGTGCAACAAGGTGTTCGTTGTTTCGTATTCGTTTCTTAAATTTGAAGAAGGAGTGATTTGACATGAATAAAGCAGAAGAACAATATCCTGTACAAAGCGGTTCCACTTTCGCCAAAGGTATTTTCATCGGAGGATTGCTGGGAGCAGCTGCAGCACTACTCTTTGCCCCTAAACCAGGACGCGAATTGCGTGATGACCTTTCCGAGAAAGTGGGGATCGTTACAGATCGCACAAAAGAAGTTGCAGCGGTTGTCGGTGATAAAGCTTCCGAACTGGCTAAAACGGTCTCTTCCAAAACTTCTGATATTGCAAAAACGGTAAACCAAGGCCGTAATGACGTTATGGACTCCGTAAGAAAAGCTTCCGCTGATGTAGCGAATGAAGCATCCAAAGCGTCGGACGAAGTGGCTACCGCTTCTGTAGAAGCGAAGGAAGATGCACGTAAAGAATTGAACTCGACCAGCCTGTAAGGCTTTGGATCGAGTGACCAATAGCCAGCTGTATTCCAGCTGGCTATTTTTTATCCACGGCGAGATTAAAGGAGGAAGAACATGAGTAAAGTCACAATGAACGGCAATACGCCCATAACCGGAGGAAAACCCGCACAACAGTATGATACAACAGAACACCCTTTTGAATTGCGACATGAGGTCAAACGTCTGAATACTCGGCTGGATCAGATTGCAGACAGTTTGGAAAAATCTCAAATCAAGGATATTATCGAAAACTACAGCAGTCCCAAAAAACGTATCATTACCAACTTCACCGCTGGTATGGCACGTGGTTTGGGTTTGACGGTAGGTACCTTCGTCGTTCTTGGTCTGCTCGCTTTTATTCTCAGTCAATTCGTGAACATGCCAATTGTAGGACAATATATTGCTGACTTACTGGGATATATTGAAGATTATAAAAAATAAAAGGCACAGGGTGAGGCTGACAAAGTCATCGCCTTCGTTTGCCATTGGCATGCTTCTCTGTTTCTTTGGCCGACGGCTGGGAAGACTTCACTTTGAGCAGATCCCCTGTCCAGCCCTTCATCATCATCCATACATACATGCCGATCATGCTAATGATTATAAGCGCAAGGACGAGTACAACACCCCATGTTTTGTCGATCCAAGGCAGATTCTCGAAGTTCATTCCCCATATGGCTCCTGCAGCCGTTGCGGGCGTGAATACCGAGGTTACAAGGGTCAGTGTCTTCATAATCTCATTGCCCCGCACCCCTGAAATGGCATTATCGATGGAGATCAATGTATCAATCTCTGTCTCATAATGTTTGAACAAACGCTCCATCCGTTCGATCCGGTGCTGGAGCTGCTGGAAAAAGCGATTCTCTTTCAATTCATCCAGGTAGGCTTCCCTGGCAGCAGCCATCAATTCGGAATACGGAATGAACAGGTTACTCCAATACAGCAGCTCAAATCTAGCCGCAAGAATCTGATCCATCAACGTGCGTGCATTGCGGGATTCCATCGTCCGCTCCAAATCCCTCAGGTTCATCTCAAAATGGTCCATACCCACATGGTAATAATGCAATATCGCGCGAAAGAGCACAAACATGCCGTCCCTTGCTTCACTGCACTGTTGTAACATGGCTGCACGTTCACCTGTATTCATAATACCTCTGGTATTATCATCTACATTCAAGGTAACCAGTCTTTCTTGATCCACATAGAAAAACATCTGATTATCTTTACGTGGATCGTTTCTTTCATTCTTGACCGCATATAATAATGACCCGAATATCACGGGCTCCGTGCCGTTCATGAAGCGGACGGACAGGTAGTTGGACTCTACCTCCGGTATTTTGCGAAGCCAGTACTGCATTTCCGGAAATGCGTTCGTCAGTTCCTCCAAGGCATCAGCCATACTCTCCTGATCAGGTGCAACCCAATCCCACCATTCCCAATGGTCTGAGTAGGTAAGCTTATCCCGACGCGCTTCCAGCTTGACTTTATCCACAATCACAAACATCCACTCCTGCATTCATACTGTTCATTAAAAATCATTGATCCCAAAAAAAGGACACGTATGCATTCCATTGGAATCACGTGTCCTTCTCTATGCCGTGCTCAATATCGTCACCGATCTACATTTCATAATAATGAAGCATTCGACATAATCTGTTTTAATTTCTCAGTGGCTCGCTTCTGGATACGAGATACACTCATTTGGGATACTCCCAATTTCTGAGCAATTGCCCGCTGCGACTGACCATCCTGAAATGCCAAAATAAGCACTTTTTGTTCCTGTTCCTTCAATTGTCCCAATGCCTGCTGCAAGTCCATCCGCTTCTCAACCGAATCGAAGTCATTCACATCAGAACTGATTAGTTCGCCCAAAGTGGCTGCACTCTCATCCTGTGATAGTGGAGAATCCAGTGACACATAGTGGTAACATTCCCGACCAGCCAAGACTTCGATGGTTTCCTCAGGGGTTAAATCCAGGTATTCAGCAATCTCGTTCACACCTGGTGAACGCTCCAGCTTCACTGTCAATTCATCAATGGCATGCTGGACAAGTGCTCCCTTTTCCTTAATTCTACGGGGCACCTGAATATACCAGGACTTGTCCCTTAAATAATTCTTCATATGACCGATCATGCTCTTCATGGCATAAGGTTCAAACGGAATACCCAGATTAATATCGTATTGCTTAAGCAAACGAATTAGGGCCATCTGCCCGGTCTGATACAAATCCTCATACAGATCGGGTCGGTTCCGCGCAATTTTACCTGCTGCCATCTTCACCATCGGTTCATATTTGCGGATAAGAACTGTTGCAATTTCGTTATCCTGGGTTTGCTGGTATTCCCAGATCAAACCTATTGCTTCAGACATGGACTCTGGGGGAGTCACTTTTTCATTCATACTTTCTCCTCACTTCTTGCAAGACGTTTTACGAGTACTACTTTCGTACCTTTGCCCGTCTCACTTTCCACACTGACATCGTCCATCAGAGCTTGCATCAGGTAAAATCCAAGTCCACCGATTTGGGCATCTGTCAGTTCTTTGTCATGAAGGCCTGCACGGGATACCGCCGGGTTAATGTTCTCGAAGCTGGCTCCTTCATCTTTGACGGTAATAGCCAGCGTGTCATTATCCACTTCGAACACAACCTCAACCATGCCGCCTTCGTGTGAGTAAGCATACAGTACAGAGTTATTACAGGCCTCGGATACAGCAACCTTCATATCCTCAATGTCCTCATAAGAAAATCCCATTTTGGACGCAACACCATAAAGATTGAGTCTTACAATATCAACGTAATCAGCTGTCGCCGGTAAATTAAGGGTGACTCTTTGAACTTCTGCATTCATTCCTTTTTCGATCCTTTCCTATTGGGAATTCTTCTGTGAGACAAAGAATTTGGCAATACCCGTCATATCAAAAAGTTTCTGAATTTGCGCAGGAACTTCCTGTACTTCAAAGCGAGCTTCCATTCCATGCCGTGCTTTCAGAACAGATAACAGGATACCAATCCCTGTACTATCGATGTACTTCAAGTCTTGCATGTTAATAATCAAATCTTGTTCCTTGTTGTCCACAAGCGGCTCCATCACTAAACGGAATTCAGGAGCAACCGACAAATCCAGTTCGCCAGTCAGATACACCGTGCACACGCCATCAAGTGTTTCTGTTCTTGCATTGAATTTTTCATTTTTATTTGTATTCATTAGACATCTCTCTCCTGATCAATGGTTTCTTTACCTAATAACCCATCTACAGCACATATGAAACAGTAATCGAATTAGCAAATATTTCAATTCGCCTGATTTATGGCCGATGCGTTGGATTTGAACCCTTGTCTTTCTTCCTGAAATCGGGACAACTTCTGTTTCACATTGCCCATTTTCACAGGTTTACTGATGTAATCGTCCATACCTACAGTGGAACATCGCTGCTGAATACCATCCATGACATTGGCGGTCATCGCTACAATAACCGGCTGCTGGTCTTGAGGAAGGCTCTCACGAATTCTGCGTGTACACTCCAATCCATCCATCACGGGCATTTGCAAATCCATAAATATATAATCATAATTGCGGTTCGCTAAAACCATCTCCAGCGCCTTCTTGCCATCTTCGGCGATATCTGCGACGAGTCCAAGCTTGCCCAGCATAATAGACATTAGTTTCTGATTAATAGGATGATCATCGACGATTAATACGCTTGGATGCATTTCATAATTTTTTTTAATGTCCGTAAGCTGATCTTCCCCCATACCTGTCGTCAGCTCAGTCTCAACATACCGCTGCGCTTGAATGGTAAATACAAACGTAGCCCCACGCAGCTCTGACGTATCCAGATATATCTTTCCACCCATCATTTCAACGAGCGTTTTGCATATAGCCAGCCCCAGACCCGTTCCACCATACTTACGCGTCATGGATGTGTCCAGTTGGGAAAACGGCTGGAACAGACGATCTACTTTGTCTGGTGCTATGCCTATTCCTGTATCTTTTACAGCAAACTCCAGCGTCATTCGCCCGTCTTTTTCCTCATTAACGGATACGATCAGATACACGCCACCGTGGTCCGTGAACTTGATGGCATTGGCAATCAGATTCAATAAAACCTGGCGCAGCCTTGCCATATCTCCATAGATCAGTTCGGGTACCGAATCTTCCAGGAAATATTCCAGCTCAATATTCTTTTTGCCAGCTTCAACCGCAAAGAGTCTCAGTACTTCACGTATACAGGACACAAGTTCGAACGGATGCTCTTCCAGCTCCATTTTGCCGGATTCCATCTTGGTGAAATCAAGGATATCGTTAATCACCGTAACGAGTGCATCGGCACTGCGACGTACAATGTCCGCGTATTCCTTCTGATCTTCCTTCAGATCCGTTTCCATCAACAGATCAACCATACCGATAACGCCATTCATCGGCGTACGAATCTCATGACTCATCATGGCAAGGAACTCGGTCTTCGCATTTGCAGCAATTTCCGCTTCCTCTTTGGCCTGAACGAGCTGCTGGTTCATTTTCTCCAGTTCCTGCGTCTTCTGATGCAGCAGCATCGTCTGTGTTTTCAAACGTTTATTCGTGATAAACATTTCTACAAAGCCCTCGATTTTGGATTTCAAAATTTGAGGGATAAACGGCTTGACCATATAATCAATGGCTCCTGCGGAATAACCTGCAAATAAGTGCTCTGCCTCTCTGCTATTTGCAGAGATGAAAATAATCGGCACGTCCTTGGACTTGTCACGCGCCTTGATTAACTTTGCTGTCTCAATTCCGTCCATCCCAGGCATCTGCACATCCAGCACAATGACCGCAAATTCGTCTTTCAGCAAACAGCGAAGTGCCTCTTCCCCGGAGGTTGCCTTGACGAGCTTGTACTGTTCCGATTCCAGAACCGCTTCGAGAGCGAGCAGGTTCTCGGGGCGGTCATCTACCAATAATATGTGGATTGGTTCATTGAGCCCCATGACTAAGCTTAACCCCCTATTTAATCTTCCGGTATATTTTTTCCGTCCGGTCTAACGGCTCGTAGGCATCGCTGAATTCCGTAAAATGTATCGATTCTTTAGATCCCAGAACAAGGATGCCGAAGTGGCTCAAACTTTCATGAAAAAGTCCGTGCACATGGTTTCGCAATTCATCATTGAAATAAATCATGACATTGCGGCAAAAAATCACATTAAACTCGTTAAATGACCGGTCTGTCGCCAAATTATGTTCGGCAAAAATAATATTTTTCCGTAAATAAGGATGAAATATAACGGAATTATATTTCGCAGTGTAATACTCCGAGAATGCGCGGGTGCCCCCGGCTTCCAGATAATTTGTAGTATATAATTTCATTTTCTCAATGCCATATACGCCTTCCTTGGCCTGCTGCAATGAGCGATCATTCATATCTGTTGCGTATATTCTTGCCTTGTCGTATAGTCCTTCCTCATGCAGCATAATCGCCATGGAATAGACTTCCTCTCCTGTAGAACAGCCAGCATGCCATATCCGGATGTATGGATAAGTCCTCAGTACAGGAATAATCTGTTCCCGGAAGAACCGAAACAAGGTTGGATCACGAAACATTTCTGTTACAGGGATGGACAGATTCTGTACAAAACGATCAAATGCAGAACGGTCATGAAGCACTTTTTCCTGTAAACCTGAAATGGTCTTTAGTCCTTCGGCATGTACATAATGCCAGATTCTACGTCTTAACGACGGTAACGCGTAGTTCCTGAAATCATATCCATATAAACGGTGCATACCTTCCAATAGCAACTCGATCTCGATCAGTTCACGCTCTTCATCTTGCGGCATGCGGATCGATTCTGCCTCCGCCTCGGTAGGTTCCCACGGTGTCATGTCTTCTCTCCACTTCTTCATTTGTTACTTGCGTAATAGATGTATTGTCCTTCATTACCCAAACTATCGGGTTACGAATACAGCCATACCCGCATTAGGGATAACAATTGATCCGTTTGGATCGGTTTTTTTACATAATCGGACGCTCCAGCCTCGATACACTTGCCACGATCCTCTTTCATGGCTTTTGCGGTTAAGGCGATAATTGGCAATTTTTCGAACTTCGGTATCTGTCTGATCCGTGTCATGGCCTCATAACCGTCCATCTCCGGCATCATCATATCCATTAATACTAGATCGATCTCCGGGTTCTTATCCAGAATCTCCAGAGCTTCACGGCCGTTCTCCGCAAATGTCACATCCATGCGATAGCCTTCAAGCACGCTTGAAAGGGCAAATACATTACGGATGTCGTCATCCACTAGCAATATTTTCTTGCCTTCAAACAAGGTTTCCTTATTATGCAGCTTCTGCAGAATTCGACGCTTGTCTTCCGGCAGGTTAGCTTCTACCCGGTGCAAGAACAAGGTCGTCTCATCAAGCAGACGTTCAGGTGACTTCACGTCTTTGATAATAATGGACTCCGCATATTTGCGAAGCTTCATCTCTTCTTTGCTGTCCAGTTCTTTGCCTGTATAAATAATGATCGGAAGATCATTCAAGTACTGATCGTCCCGAATCTGGTCAAGCAGCTCGAATCCGGTCATATCTGTCAGCATCAAGTCCAGAACCATGCAATCATAGCGTTGACTGTGCAATTCATTCAAGGCCTCACTGCCAGTGGACACTGCTGTGATTGCAACATCATCGTGGCCAATCAGTTCAATGATGGCTTTCCGCTGTATTTCATCATCTTCCACAATCAATAGGCGTTTCAATTGATTCTCTGTATAGGATTCGATATGCGAGAAAGCTTTATCCAGCGAATCTTTACTGGAAGGTTTTTTCAGATAAGCAATGGCTCCCATCATCAAACCTTGTTTCATATCATCAATAACTGAGATGACATGTACCGGGATATGACGTGTCGCCGAGCTGCTTTTCAACTCACCCAGAATCGCCCAGCCATCCATCACAGGCAACTGGATATCGAGGATAATCGCATCCGGCAAATATTGACGGGCCATTTCGAGTCCTATGTCTCCCTGAAGCGCCACAATAGCCTTAAATCCTCTGCCTCTCGCCATATCCATCAAAATGTGCGCAAAATTCACATCGTCCTCAATAATGAGGAGAATCTTGTCACCTTCCAAGAGGTTTTCCTGATCATCCTCCAATTGTACAGATACAGGGGAGTCGGATTGAGGCAGCTCCATAATTGAAATGCTTTCCGTATCAGGTGTCAGCAAGGTCTGTCTGCCTGAACGCATCGTATGTGATTCTCTTCCGAAGCTTTCAATCTCAGAAGCAGCAGCAGCAGCAGCTTCTCTTGCCGCGTCGTCCACCTGAACCTCCTCTTCGTGATTATCCGGCAGGAACAAGGTAAAGCTACTGCCCACACCTTCAGAAGACTCTACCTGAATAGCACCGCCAAGCAGGCGGGCAAGTTCGCGACTTATGGACAATCCCAGGCCCGTGCCGCCATATTTACGGCTGGTTGTACCGTCTACCTGCTGGAATGCTTCAAAGATCAGATCCGTCTTGTCCGATGGAATTCCGATGCCGGTATCCTTCACGGTGAAGCCTACGTATTCCTGGTTCGTATTCAGGTACCCAGGAAGCTCTTCCATTTTCATCTTCCGCCCAATCAGGCTTACAGATCCACGGTTCGTAAACTTGAACGCGTTCGACAACAGATTCCGTAAAATCTGTTTGACGCGGTGGCTGTCGGTATATACCCATTCCGGCAAATTGCTGTCGAACTCAATGTTCAGGTTGAGTTCTTTTTTGTTCGCCATTGGGCCAAAATTTTGTTGAACAAAGCTGGTCAGTTCTTCCATGCGCACCGTCTCATAATTGATATCCATTTTGCCCGCATCCACCTTGGACAGATCCAAAATTTCATCAATCATTTTCAGCAAATCCGCACCGGACATATAGATCGTCTGGGCATATTCCTGCTGTTTAACACTCAGGTTTCCATCCTTATTCTCGGATAACAATTGGGACAGGATCAGAAGACTGTTAAGTGGTGTGCGCAATTCATGCGACATATTTGCCAAAAATTCTGACTTGTACTTACTTGTCATCGACAATTGCATGGCTTGCTGTTCCAACTGAGTTTTGGTTTTCTCAATCTCGTCGTTCTTCTCTTCCACTTCACGTACCTGTTCTTCCAGTGCACGAGTCTTGGCAATCAGCTCAGTATTGAAGTGCTCCAATTCTTCCTGTTGACGCTGTAACAGCTCTTCAGAACGTTTGAGAGCTCCCGTCTGTTCTTCCAGATTCTCATTCGAACGGCGCAGCTCCTCTTGCTGTGTCTGTAGCTCTTCGGATTGCACCTGCAATTCCTCAGTGAGCGCCTGGGATTCACGCAGCAATTCCTCCACCCGCAAACGACGACGAACGTTGTTAAGAATAACGCCCAAATTCATAATCAGTTGTGAGAACAACTGTGTATGCAGATTCGTGAACCCTTCAAACGAAGCCAGTTCGACTACGCCAATCAGTTCATCCTCAAATACGACAGGATAGATCATCACACCAGAAGCACGCGATGATCCCGTTGCTGATCCGATGTTCACATAATCCTCTGGAGTTTTTTCCAGAATAATTGGTGTCATATCCAATGCGGCTTGACCAATTAACCCCTCGCCGATACGGTAAACCTCTTTGCCAACATCTTCATTTTCTTCAAACGCATAAGCCCCATAACGTCTCAATTCGTCTGGATGTTTCTCTTCATCGATCAGGTATACGACACCTAGTTGAGCTCCAAGCACAGGTGTAAATTCGCTGATAAACATCTGCGAGATCTGACGAATCGACCCTATACCCCGCAACAATTCTGGAACTCTAGCAATGTTCGAACTCATCCAATTCTGATCTTGCTGTGCTTGTAAATAAGCTTTCTCGACTTCCAGTTTTTCTTCCAAATCATTGGATACATCCTTGAACACACTGGCAATCTGACCAATCTCGTCGGTAGACTTCACCTGTATGCGGCGAATGGTTCGATAACGCCCTTTGCCAAAACTGGTAATCATCATGGACACGGTATTCAGACCGCGTGTAATACTTGGCAGCACCCACATAATGACACCCAACGCGAGTAGTAATCCGGCAATCATGATGGCTACTGTAATTTGTACCGCGCGCATATAGGCTGCGTTCGCATCCTTAATCTCGGTATCTATCTCCTGGTCCTGATAACGGGATAGGGCATTCAGGCTGTCTACAGCTTCCTTTTGCACTGCCAAACCGATTGAGTTCCGGTAGTTATTGGCATCCTCTGCCCGATTCTGAGACATCAAACTGACCTGTCTTTCAGCATAAGCATTATAAGCTTCCCAGGCCGTATTCACACGATCCACCAGTTGATGCTCTGGTGCGCTGTCCGCCCGATCCCGCACTTCCTCAAGGTAGCCTTCGCCTTTTTTCTGCATCTCCTTCAAATCGCCGTCTGCAGCACTTATCGAATTGTTGGGATTCAGCAACAAGTTAGCCAGCACTTTGGCTATATCATTGACCTCTCCACGTGCAGCAGAAGTATATCTGACTTTGAGGTATCGCTCCTGATACATCTGATCGATCTGTTTATTGCTGCTGTTCAGCCGTTCGTAACTCACAAACGTAAGCACAATCATAATGGCCATCAGAGCTGTAAAGCCAATCAGCAGTTTATTTCTGATCTTCATTCAGCTTCGACCCCTTTATTTAAGGTAATCCATACCAAACATTTATCATCATCCCGCTCCTGCGGAATCTCATCATCGAAGAACAACGCCTGCATGGCCGCTTCATCCCACTGATGGGAACCCGCCAGTTTTTCCTTCAAAAATGCCTGCTGCATTTCCTGATCACCCTGGACGGCTTCAGTCAAACCATCCGTATAAAGGGCGATATGCCCCTCGCCTTCATAGTGAATGGTCTGTGGTTCAATATCCATCTTGTCGAACAGGCCTACAGGACAGCAGACGCTGTCAAGCGTTGTCACACTTCCGTCCTGGCGGAAAAAGAGTGCTGGCGGGTGACCTGCGTTAACATAATCAATTCGCTTCATTCGCGTATCTACGACCAGATATATCGCTGTAAAATAGTACTGCACCAGCTGTTTTTCCAGATGCAACTGATTAAAGCGACGATTCAGTTCCTGAATAACCTTCTCCGGGTCTACATACGTTGTAACGGTGTCTTTCAGCACGGAAGCAATGAACATGGTAAATAGGGATGAAGATATCCCATGCCCCATCATATCCAGCAATAGGACTCCATATCTGCCTTCACCAAGCGGATACCACGAATACAGATCACCCGCAAGTTCAAACGAAGGTTTGTAAATTGCATTAACGTGGAACAATGGATCTTCAATCGCTGGGCTTAACACAGCATTCTGTACCATTGCCGCAAGTTTCAGTTCATCCTGAATCCGTTGATCACGCTCTTTATGCCAATCCTTCTCTTGTTTCAAACGAAGTGCAAGACGGATTCTAGCCATCAGTTCGACTTTGTTAATAGGTTTAGTCACATAATCGGATGCACCTGCATCCAGCGCCTCGGCCAATTTCTTGGAATCTCCGATCGCGGTTACCATAATAATGGGTATATCCTTGAGATTTTCAAATTTCTGCACAATACTGCATGCTTCGATTCCATCCATCTCTGGCATCATCATATCTAGCAAAATCAGGTCAATATCCGACGGCTTGGGACGAAGTTCATTGTTTTCCTCACCTATCCCAAGGACTTCAAACATCTCCATGGCAGAACTTGCCGTTACAATGTCACGATAGTTTTCTTTTTTCAGAATTTCTCGAATGATAATGACATTCGTCGGATTGTCGTCAACAATAAGTATTCTCATTTCTATCTCCTTATCTGTGGCGTCCGGGTTTGTCGATTCTTATCAGGTCAGCTAACAACCTTAATTATACAAATTTCGCATACAACACAGCGGTAGACATAATAATTCCTAGTATAACTATAATCGTATTATCAAAAAACTTCTATCAGTAAATGGCACCATCGCAGGAGAATTCACCCGCTTGTTACCCTGTTTTTGCTGCGTTCTGATCCCGCTTCCAAACTTGCAAAAACATAGATAAGGAATGGGGATATCCCCATTCCTTATCTATGTTTTTGGTTAAGCATTCTGCGTCATTAACTTGAAAGCTCTTTTGAATGATGCAAAATACTTGATTCTGAAGCTTGTCCATTCTCAGAAGGCTCCAGCTTACGTGTTTGTATCAGCTAAGCTATTCTTTCCTTTTGGCAATCACAAGTACTTTGCCTTTATCGAGTTCACTCTCGTAAAAATCTGCCTCAGCTTCGGTGAAGCCCATCGAAACAATTTTGGCCCGGAGTTCATCACCGCGGGAGCGGAACAGATTCGCCAAGGAATCAAATACGCCTTCTTCCTTGATGCCAATCTCTTTGGCATCTGCCGTATCGGCAATCCGATCTGTACGATCCTTTTCATGGGCTAGAACGAAGATATGATCAGCAAGGTATCCGGTAATCTGCAATTCTTTCACCGCTTCTACCGCTTGGACTCCGTTTTCTACCACTTTTGCATAAGCTTGCGCATTGGTTGAATTCATCGTTTCCACTCTCCTCTGATTATTCTTCTTTATCGAGCTACTTAGTATATAACCATACGATATCGGGTTGAAACGTTTCTGGATTAACCAATCCTAGGAAACCGATTCATCAAAGAGGTCTATTCCTTCAATATGATTGGAGCCTGGCTTCATATATACCTTCAGCGCCTGACTTCCTCGAAGAAATACTTCTCCATCCTCTGCTACATAATACGGCTTGCCCAAAACATCTCGAATGGCCTCAATATTCATATCAATCCATTCCTGATTAAGCTTCAGACGTTTCTCGGAAGCATCAATATGCACATAATTGACCACTCCTGTATCTTCGCAGAGCCCAACCGTTACATCTTTGAATTGATACTCAGGGCAACCCAGGTATGGATCAAGTTCCTTATGAACCGGTTTGCCTTTATTGGCTAATATATCATTCACGCTGTCATCCAGAGAAATGTCATTCAGAGTCCGAAAGTGCTGGACAGGTCCGGATCGATCAGCAGCCAGAATGATCTCTGGTGTCTCCTCTTCCACTACCGTCCATTGCATATCATGAGCAGCGGGTACCGCTGCCGGTTGAACGGAAAAGGGAGAAATTACGCTAAACATAACAAGCAGTAGTTTCATCATGATTCTCACCCTTTCATCAGGTTCATCACCGCTCTGAAGACTTCTATTCATTACAAAACGGTCATGCTATTTCCGCATACGTTGCCATACATTAGCGGCTACATCCACATATTTCAGCCAGCCTTTTCCTCCTTTGGCATCATCA
Organism: Paenibacillus sp. O199; assembly: GCF_001636635.1. NCBI lineage: Bacteria > Bacillati > Bacillota > Bacilli > Caryophanales > Paenibacillaceae > Paenibacillus > Paenibacillus sp. O199. The sequence goes on along the minus strand of NZ_LGRP01000016.1, from coordinate 89,656 downwards.
TGATATGTAGCTTCATAGGATTGCAGTGTCCGATCTGTCGGTGTAGCAGGCGGCGTCTGTACTACATTCGCTACTTCTGAACGTTTGTTCTGTTCAGTGCTGCTGCGTTTCGTCTGAAACTTGGCCATCAAAGTGGATGACACCTGCTTTGCTGCTTCCGTCACTTCGTTCAGCACTTCACCCAGATTCTGTACAGATTCCATAACGGGATCAATTTGTTTCATTTTGTGCTGCACATCAACTGTAATATCATTGGCATGCCTTACCGTCTGTTTAACTTCATAACTAAGCTCATCAATGGTCTTCTGAACTTCCTGCAGTGTCTGTGACACATTGTCGAGTGAACCCTGAGCGGACTTCAAGGTACGAATTAAAAAGAATACAAGTACTGCAAATGCAATTGCAATTAAAGCCACACTAATTTGATAGATCATAAAAGAACCTCACTTTCCAGTATAAATCGGTTTTGTTATTGCTTAGTTACCCGACCCATTCCGAGGCGAAACAAATAGGATATGAACTGTAAAAACAACTCCTCCTGGTAAAATATCGCAATGTTTCAACCCTAAAGGCCTCGGTTAAAGAACAACTACACACGGCAGTGAGACGAACACTTCTCGCTACCAAGTTCTATAAACGAAAGGATGATACACATGTTGAAATGGTCGGTACTATTTCTAATTATTGCTCTTGTTGCAGGTATTTTCGGATTCTTCGGTATTGTTGAAGCAGCTGCTTCGATTGCCAAAGTACTCTTCTTCATCTTTGTTGTACTGTTCGTCATCTCCCTGATTACGGGACGCAGTCGAATGCGATGAATAGGGCTTCCCAATTATGAACAGCACTCGATACATACAAAAGCCTATCGCGCTTGCAAAAGCCGGTAGGCTTTTGTGCGTTCATAATATCTTTTTTTGCAACAATTCTTCCCCAAGCACATTACGACTTCTCTCTATTATGTATTACGCTCCCTTCTGGTCTATTCATCGCTTCTCCCCGATTACATCATAAAAACAGGACCATTATGACATAGCCAACCCGGTTTTCTCCCACCGAAGTATGATATTTACAGGCTCTCCTTATACCCACATATGCTCCAGTTGACACTGGAGAATCCAAGAAAATATTGTTATAATTTGTGATTCACAAGTGAGCTTGCTTGGTTACTTTTAACACAGGACAACAAACTACATACCTAACCGAGGAGGAAAAACAAATGAAAAAAATCGTAAGTTTTGCCGCTGCTCTGACTTTGATGGGATCCATGGCTGCTGCCGCAGGTGCTGAGGAAGCGGTTACCGGAACGGTAGCTCCAGAAACAGGAACTCCTACAACCACAACAACGCCAGCTGTTGAAGTGAACAAACCTGCTGTAGACACTGTAGAAGGCACAGCTGAGACCGTAACTGGCACAACAGTAGACACAACGGGTACAGAAGGTACTTCAACGACTACTGAAACAACAACTTCAACAAAGGATGACAAAATCTTTGATGAGCCTGTTGTGAAAGCAGGAGATGAGGTTCTGGTCCCTACAATGCTGCTCAACCTGTTGGAGCGCACATGGTTCTATGATGCACCTAATGGCAAACCAATCGGTGCACTGGGTTCCCAAGTCATTGATACGACAGGTGAAGTTGTAGATGGATTCGATGGTGGTCAATGGGTACAAGTGTATACATGGAAAGGTAAAGCTTGGATCCACGTTGCTATTCAATAGTATCGTATAATCGTTCTAACGATAAGTAAAGAGGACAGCACGCAGGCAGCGGCTGTCCTCTTTTCATTTGAAAATGCGCTTATTTCCGGTTTGTCCCTACCCATTTCAAGGACTTTCCGTCGTTCCTTCTTCCATCTTCGGCTCCACATGCACATGTACGTGCATAATGTTATGTGAACGTTTCAAGCGCTCTTCGACCCGGTCACAGATCTGATGACCTTCGATCAGGCTCAGTCCTCCATCCACCTCAATAACCACATCCACCAGTACATGACTGCCGTGCACACGCGCCTTCACGTCCTTGATCATTTCCACACCAGGAACCCGCGCCACAGAGGATCTTAGGTCTGTCAGTTCTTTCTGATCAAATCCGTCTGTCAGACGATGTGTTGAATCACGGAAAATCTCCCAAGCTGTTTTACAAATCAACAGACCTACAGCAATTGCAGCTACTTTGTCCAACCAAGGAAGGCCAAATTGTGCACCGATGATCCCGATCGCAGCCCCTATGCTGACCCAGGCATCCGAACGATTATCTTTGGCCGCAGCCATCAGGGCCTGACTGTTAATTTGTTTGGCAAGACGATGATTGTAACGATATACGCCCAGCATTACCAGCGCACAGACAACGGCAACTGCTGCTGACCACAGATTTGGTGCTACAAAGTTTCCTTCATACCAGGAACGAACTGCTTCAACCAATACCTGCAGGCCAACCATGGCCATAATAAATGAAGCAATTAGGGCAGCGACTGTTTCCGCTCTAAAGTGACCATAGGCATGATCGGAATCAGGTGGCTTCTGGGATATGCGAAGTCCGATCAATACAGCAACCGACGCAACAATATCTGTAAGGTTATTAAAACCATCCGCCAGCAAAGCGCTGGAAGCAAACAAATATCCGCAGATCAATTTAAAAGCAGACAAGACCAGATAGGCCACAATACTGACCCAAGCCCCGCGCTCTCCTTTGCGTATTTCTTCGTAGGCGTTCAAACCGGGCGACACTCCTTTAACGTCTCGTATTACGGTTGTTCCATGTTACCAAATGCGTACCGTGTGGGTCTATAGAAACAGTGTTGCCAAGCTGCATTGCTGTAGGGAAGCCGAAACAAAGTTGCCAGACCGCAGGGCTGTAGGTGAAGAGAAAAAATGTTGGCTCAGTCAAAAAAGTGAAGGTTTTCAGCATTTTATCAGGTTGCCCTTGTGGGGCTTTTGTAAAACGTATAAAATGAGTACATCCCGTCCAATTTGGACGGCTTACTGTAAGACCGGGAGGGAAATAACGATGAGCGATAATAACGAACCGAAAAAGGTCAGTTTGCAGGATGCTATACGCCAGAAACTGGCACAGAAGAAAGAACAGGCAAACACCGGTAACCAATCCAGTGCCTATTTTGAAGGCGGCCCTAAAGCAATGAAGAGCCAAAACAACAAAAAGCCTAACAATCAGCGCCGCCGTACTGGCGGATCCTAGACCGCAAGAAGCTCTTGTATGAGATGTTTCTATGGTTACAGGATCACCCTGTATGACCAAAAAAGAACCGCAAGCCTCCTCTGGAGAGCTTGCGGTTCTTTTTATCTTTTATAAGAGCGTATAGTTAACTACGTTAACCATACTCAATGTAGACAGAATAGCTTATCTTAAGCTTCTACCGGATACATTTTGTTACGCAATTCTTTAATTTCGTCACTTTCCAGGTACTCATCATAGCTCATTTGGCGATCAATAACGCCGTTTGGCGTGATTTCAATAATCCGGTTAGCGATGGTTTGAATGAACTGATGGTCATGGGATGTAAACAGCATGGTGCCGTCAAAATCAATCATACCGTTGTTCAGTGCGGTAATGGACTCCAGATCCAAGTGGTTCGTTGGCTCATCTAGAATCAGAGCGTTAGCGCCTGTTTGCATCATTTTCGCCAACATACAACGAACTTTCTCTCCCCCGGAGAGTACACTTGCTTTTTTCAGGGATTCCTCGCCTGAGAACAACATACGACCCAAGAATCCACGCAGGTACGTTTCATCCTGATCTTTGGAATATTGACGAAGCCAGTCCACGAGACTCATATCTACTCCGTCAAAATATTTGGAGTTGTCTTTCGGGAAATAAGCTTGAGTTGTAGTAATACCCCAAGTGTATTCGCCACTATCCGCTTCTGTTTCACCCATAAGGATATCAAACAACAATGATTTGGCATTACCGTTCGGGCCAACAAAGGCAATTTTATCCCCTTTATTCACCACAAAGCTGAGATCATTCAGCATGTTCACACCATCAATTGTTTTGTTGATACGGTCAACGGTCAACAATTGTTTACCGGCTTCACGCTCAGGTTTGAAGTTGATAAACGGATACTTACGGTTTGATGGACGAAGGTCATCCAGCGTGATTTTGTCGAGTTGTTTCTTACGCGAAGTCGCTTGCTTCGATTTGGAAGCATTCGCCGAGAAGCGTTGAATAAAGGCTTGCAAGTCTTTAATCTTCTCTTCTTTTTTCTTATTAGCATCACGTTGCAAAGCAAGTGCCAATTGGCTAGATTCATACCAGAAATCGTAGTTACCTACGTACAGCTGGATTTTACCGAAATCGATATCTGCAATGTGTGTACATACTTTGTTCAGGAAGTGACGGTCATGGGATACTACAATAACGGTACCTTCATAGTCCATGAGGAAGTTTTCCAGCCATTGAATGGATTCGAGATCCAAGTGGTTGGTAGGCTCATCGAGCAACAGGTTGTTTGGACGACCAAACAAGGCTTGTGCAAGTAGGACACGAACTTTTTCGTTACCGCTCAGTTCAACCATTTTCTTCTCATGCATATCACGATCGATACCCAGACCGATCAAGAGTGCCGCTGCATCCGGCTCAGCATCCCAACCGTTCAGCTCAGCAAACTCGCCTTCAAGCTCTCCGGCACGCAGGCCGTCTTCTTCAGTGAAGTCCGCTTTGGCATACAGCGTATCTTTCTCTTTCATAATGGCATAGAGGCGACTGTGGCCCATAATTACCGTTTCGAGCACTTGATATTCATCATATTCGAAGTGGTTTTGCTTCAATACGGCCATGCGTTCGCCCGGGGTGATGTGCACCTCTCCCGAGTTCGATTCGATTTCACCGGACAAAATTTTCAAAAATGTTGATTTGCCGGCTCCATTGGCGCCGATCAGGCCGTAACAGTTGCCTGGTGTGAATTTGATATTCACATCTTCAAAGAGTGCACGTTTTCCGTAGCGAAGCGTGATGCCGCTTGTACTGATCATTAAGCATTACCATCCTTTATTTATTAATCTGCATACTGCATGAATAGCAACTTGCATTAATCTTGGATTCAATATCCCGATGCCTATTCTGGCACCATATTATAACACAAAAAAGCGGCAAATTCGAAAATTGGCCGCTTTTTACTCGTTAAAGATTTGGTAATCGTTTATTCATGCGGATATACCCTTACATTAGCATATTTGGATCACTTTTGTTAGTCCTGTTTGCTTTCTTCGTGTCGAATACGCAATGTTTCCCCATGTCCGAGCACCCGAATGCGCTCTGCGTTGATTCCAAGTCGTTCTCGTTCAACTTCCATTCGATCCAGCGCTTCCTTGGGTGTGTCATCCGCTAACTTAAATGTTCCATAATGCATGGGAACCATAAGCTGGGAACCCGTTTCTACAAATCCCTGCAACGCTTCTTCCGGCGTCACATGTTGGGATGTCATGAACCATTCCGGGTCGTACGCACCGATTGGCATCAGGGTAACACCGATTTCGAAGCGTTCTCCGATCGTTTTGAATCCCTGAAAGTATCCTGTATCCCCTACAAAATAAATGACTGGCGGACCGCCAGAAGATTGATCAGACGATGCCTCTTTTGGCTCATCCGTTCCTGCTTCTCGGGAATTTTCATGACCATGTCCTTCGCTCGTCGCGGCACTCTCCTCCGACGGAATGACTGCCGGGTGATTTTGTTCCAATACATAACCGCCCCAATGGGACGTGTTGGTATCAAATAGGGTTCGGCGTGTCCAGTGCTGCGCGGGTACAAAGGTTATTTTGACCCCGCCAAGCGTAATATGTTCCCACCACTTCATCTCATGACACCGATGGAAACCTTTGCGCACCATTTTGCGCTTGAGACCATCGGGAACGATGAGCAGTGTCTTGGCTGTGACCAACTTCCGCAGCGATGCGAGATGCAAATGATCATAGTGTGAATGCGAGATCAAAATGACATCCAGAGGTGGAATATCCTGAATCGGAATGCCAGGGGCACCGAGTCTGCGCTGAAACCCCATTTTTTCGGCCCAGACCGGGTCTGTCACGATGTTTAGTCCATGATATTGAATGAAAAACGTGGAATGACCAATCCAGGTAATCGTGGTTTCAGCCCGGTTGGCGTGCAGATAATCCAGTTCAGGCGGGTGCTTGGGCACGGTGTAGGAATAATCCTTAACTTTGCTGCGCCGTTGCTCCCTCCATTGCTTGAATTCCTTCAGCGTTTTGTCCGTACTTACATTATCAATGTTGTTATAACGGATTTTCGGCATGAAAGGGCCCTCCTCCCTTCCTCGTATCTTAACAAAAGATTACCCCGAATTGGAAAGTACGTACCAACAAATCAATCCTTTGGATTTTTGCACTTCGCCAAGTAGACGAACAAAAATGCAATTGCAGCCACGATAATCAGTGGCGGGGCGTACATAATCGTAAAGGTCTCAAAAAAACTTAATCCCGTTATACCGGGAATACCCCTCACTCCCTCGTCAGAGCTGAGAAGTAACCTTGGAAGCATGATGAACAACTTGTTGGGAAGCATGAACGGACTCATCCTTTCTTTTTGCCAGCATTACCTCGCACATAATTGGCATCAAACAGAAACAGCTTCATAATGAGCACGAGTGAAGGAATGAGCACCAGCAGTCCCAGGCTGAACGCCGTAATGAGCGCAATACCCATCGTCTTGTTCGTAAAGCTGTCGAAAATATTAATGTACGGATACAAAATGTATGGAAGATGTGAGCGCCCATAGCCGTACCAGGCAAAGGCGAACTGCAGCATCACGGCGATAAAACACCAGCCCAAATATTTACGTTTCCATACCAGCGAGACGGCGATCACAAAACAGATAAAAGATGCGATAAACATCCATGAGATATTTAACATCTGCTCAAAGTGTGCGGGATTCTGTTTGTTAATCTGTAAAAATGCCAGAAAGCTGGCAAAAATCGTAGGCAGACTCCATAAGAGTGCATACTCCCGAAGAACTTCAAACGCAGTCTCATCCTCCGCCCGCTTGGCATAGTAGGAAAGAAACATCGCTGAGATATAGAGCACACTTACCAGTGCAAGCAATACAACAGACCAGGTATACGGATTCGTCAAAAACTCACGCCAGCGAAAAAATACCTGATCACCCACCTGCTCAATAATTCCACCTTCGGATATCGCCAAAATGGTGGAAAACACCGCCGGAATCAGCAATCCCGTCGCTCCATACAATGCCATGTAAATCCGGCTGTTCTGACCATTGTTCCCATAGGTATTATAGGCGTAGTACACGCCCCGGATCGCAAGCAGCACAATCGCTAATGAACCTGGAACAAGCAGCGCTGTCCCATAATAAAAAGCGCTATCCGGATAAAATCCGACCAGACCAACAACAAAAAAGATCAGAAACACATTCGTCACTTCCCACACGGGTGAGAGATAGCGCTGAATAATGTTATGGATTTTGTTCTCGTGTCCGGTTAATATGCTGTAAAAGCTGAAAAATCCGGCCCCAAAATCAATCGAAGCCACGATCAGATATCCAAACAGAAACGTCCACAAGATCGCGATGCCTGCAATTTCAAAGCTCAATGCACGATCCCTCCTTCCAGACCAAGAGACTCCAGTTCCTTCTCTGCTTCCTTGTTACGGAACAGCTTGCTGAGTACCCGAATCGCTGAAAAGCAAAGGATCAGGTACAGCAGAATAAACAGAACCAGCATCCAGCCTACGGAGGACGATGTTGTTGCTGCTTCCGATACCTTCATGTAACCGCGCAATATCCACGGCTGTCTGCCGACCTCGGCGAACATCCAGCCCAGCTCAATGGCAATCATGGCCAGGGGTCCAAGCAGGACGATGCCGAGCAAGAGCCATTTGGGATAAGGCTTGCGCCCCGGCAGCCAGCGTCGGAACACATAAAGCACCGGAATCAGCAGAATGATCACGCCGGTCGTTACTTTCAGGTCAAACATATAGTGAATGGACAACGGTGGCCTCAGATCGGCGGGAAATTCTTCAAGTCCTTTCACTTCCGTGTCCGGTCTGTTTCCCGCCAATATGCTGAGTGCATAGGGGATCTCAATGGCGTATTTCACTTCATTGTTCTCATCAAGGATACCCCCATACACTAGCGGCGCCTTCGTCATCGTTTTAAAATGCCACTCTGCGGCGGCCAGCTTCTCCGGCTGGTATTTCGCCAGAAATTTACCGGAAGAATCTCCGATCATGACGGTGCTGACCGCAAATACGAGCGCACATACCGTTGTGAGTTTAAGCGCCTTTTTGTAATACACATGATCCCGACCCCGAAGCAAGCTGAATGCGGCGATGCCTGCCAATATACCCGCACTCAATGTGTATGACGAGGCGAGCACGTGAGATACCTTGGTCGGGGTAGCCGGATTCAGCATCGCAGCAATTGGATGGATGTCCTTCATGATGCCATTAATCAGGGTAAACCCCTGAGGCTGGTTCATGAAAGAATTCACCGTTGTAATGAATATCGCGGAGGCAGAGGATCCTAGAGCCACCGGAATCAACAGCAGCATATGGGTATATTTCTTTTTGAAACGGTCCCATGTGTAGAGGTAGATTCCAAGAAAGATGGCCTCTATAAAAAAGGCGAACGTCTCCATAAACAGCGGCAAGGCAATCGCCTGCCCCGCTACTCGCATAAACATCGGCCACAGCAGGCTGAGCTGTAAACCAATTGAGGTGCCTGTAACTACACCAACTGCAACGGTAATAACGAAACCTCGCGCCCATCTGCGCGCCAGCAAGGTGTAATGGATATCATTGGTGCGCAGTCCGCGCCATTCAGCCAAGGCGATCATGAGTGGAACGCCTACACCGATGGAAGCAAAAATGATGTGCACAAACAGGGTAAGACCGGTCAGCATCCGGCTGAGCAGAACAGGATCCAGGGATGACATGGGTTACACTCCTCTTTCACATAATCGTTATGTACGACTTCATACCACCTGTGTGACGATATGCCTCAATAACTCATGATCCGGATAATACTTTTGACAACGGCATACAGCACGATCACGGCTGCGACCAGGCAGACGATAATAAGGGTTTTCTCTTGTTTACGGAACATAGACCTGCCGTCCTCCTTTTGCATGGCATGCAAATTATGGCTCTATAGACAGTTTGCAAAAGAAGTTGTTATTTTATCCGGGAAATTTTGAAAAACAAAAAAAAGCCTTTATCTATTTCAGGATAAAAGCATCCTATTAGATAAAGGCTTCTCTTGCCTTACAAAAGTTCGTCTTGCTTAGGCAATCGAACCTTGAACGTGCTTCCTTTGTGCGGTGCGGATATAAAGGTAAGCGTTCCCTGGTGGTCCTCTACAATTTTGCGCGAAATGTAAAGCCCCAGTCCAGTCCCGCCAATCTGACGATGATCCGAATTGTCCACACGATAAAACTTCGTAAATAGCAGGTCCTGCACGTTCTCTGGAATACCTATTCCATAATCACGTACATCGATGCATAACCATTCTTTTTCTTCCCACAACGTAATATCAATTCGGTCTGCTCCAGGTGAGTACTTGACTGCATTACCTACCAAATTATGCAGCAACTGAACCATCCGATTCTGGTCCGCGTAAGCAAAAAAGTCTCCATTAAACGCATGTACATAAATGCGCTGAATGGATTGCATATTCCATTGCTCAGCAACACCCTCAACCAACTCAAGCAACGGTACATACGTCTTATGATAGGTCATGCCTTCATTGTCCAGACATTGAATATCAAGTACATCGTCCAGCAGACTACTCAGCCGTGCGCCTTCCGAAGAAATGGTCTCCATGAAGTCCTGACGCTGTGAAGCGGGAAGATCATACATCATCATTAGTTCCACATAGCCCATAATGGTCGCTACAGGGGTACGAAGCTCATGGGACACCACACTGATCAGTTCGTTTTTCATCCGATTCAGGCGTTCTTCCTCCGTACGATCACGGAACACCAGAAGAAAACCATGGTTTTTACCGGGAACATCCATTTGCTTCATGTACAGGGAAAATACACTCTTTTCCACATCATTGAATATAAATTCAGTTTCCACAAAGGCCAGTTCTCCGTTCAGAAAAGCACGAGTCTGCTCCACCAAATTGAAATCGGCGGTTAACACCAGAGTATCAATAGCATTGGCTAAATCTTCAATCGATCTGCCCGAAAAATCTCCGAGTCCAAACATTTCTTCCATTCTTCTATTCACTATTGTGATGGTGCCGGAACGATCAGACATGACCAAACCTTCCCGAACAGATTCAATGAAATGCTCGCTGATATCCCGCTGTTCCTGAATGGCAACTTTTTCATGAAACAACTCCGCATTCAGCTTCTCCAGAGCCAATGCATGACGTACACGGTCTTCTTCAGCCCTTGTCCGCTCGGTAATATCCTTGATAAATAAGTTATACAGTGTTTCGTTATTGCCCAACTGAATTTCTACTATTTTATAATCAATCGGAAAAACCGAACCGTCCCGGCGGATACCTGAAATCTCTTCGACGATGACATGCCGTTTACCCCGAATATACTCGCATTGGTTCAGCATTTCCTTAATTTCGGCACAGCTTGCTCCCTGAAAAAGGGACGGGGCATCCTTCTCAAATACAACTTCTTCCCGTTTGAGTCCAAACATTCTTTCCGCTTCGGGATTAAACTCGATTATCAGCCCGTTTGAATCCACAGCAATGATGGCATCAATAGATGAATCAATAATGGCGCGTTTGATCTCCTCACTATTCTTCAGTTCTTTGGTTCTCTCTCTGACCCTGTCCTCTAGAGTTAGCTTGTCCTGACGAATCTGTTCGAATTGTTCCAGTAGCACATCAGCCATTTTGCGCAAATTTCCAATTAGTATTTGTACTTCTGTTACATGGCTGGTCGGCCATTCCAATTTTCCATTACGAAATAACAGCCTCGGAAGAGATCCTGTCATGCGTGTGAGGCGTTTCATTGGACTTACGACTTTCTTGCTAAGTGGAGCAGCCACAATCATGGAAACCACGAAAATGATAAACAGAGATTGGAGCGTAGTCAGATAGATCGCCTCAATCCGAGTGTAATAATTGGCTGAGTTGGTCTCAACAAAAACTCGATAAGGAGTACTTGTGGTCATATCTGCTTCATACATAAACGATGCCTGTTTCCAGTGAGTAAGCACATCGCTATAATAAGCATCCCCGGAATGAAATAGTATGCTGTTCTCGCCTGGCTTGAGAAAACGATATTTGTTGATATCCAGATATTCTCCCACCGAAAGCGTATCCAGCCCAGAAGCAATGACCTTATCATTTGGATCGAGAATAATGACGTTCACATCCAGCAGATGATGATAACGCTCCATGCTCTGGTGCATGTTCTCTTCCGTTAGATATTGTTCGTTCAAATCCTTGATCACTGCATTCGCAGCGTGTTTTAGATTAGATACGATGGAGTTATTGATCTGACCTAGCTGTCTCCGACTGTCGGCCGATAACAGAGCAAGAGAAACAACGACTACAAAGGATACGACGTATTTAAATGCAATTCGTGTGAGCGGAATGGTTCCTGTTCGTTTCGACTTCAACTCGCCATTTGTAATCCAGAAGTCTACCACAATACCTGCAATCAGCGCGTTAACCATACTGGTCACAGCGACATGCATGTATGTATATTTTAATTCTTCAAGATTCATGCCCATAATGTACCCATAACAGGTCACTGGCAATAACATCGCGACCCAGAATGCAGCATTGGCCTTCATGACACTTCCATTCTTCCATCGGATCTGCCATCCCAGCATCCAGATTAATTCAATAGTATGAGCGCCAATCATAAAAAAACTATTTGGGACTAGACCCGCAAATAACACACCCAAGGTACAGATTGCTATCAAAGAAGTGAATCCGTATATGGCTCCATGTAAGCGCAAGGCAATAAAAGTTGCTGCTGTGCCGAACAACAGCTGTACCCCGTAAAACAGAGTCAGCGGAAATATCGTTCCCAGCGTACCAAGGATAATTAGGATGGCCGTACCCAACCATGGAATACGGAGTTTGATTACCATCCACTCCAACACCTTATTTACCTTTATGTAGTCCATAGGCAGCTGCCCTTATGACTGATTTCTATGTTTGCATTCAACAACAACGTTGGTACCTCCTATGGATTAAAGCTCGTAAGATCTACTTTATTTCCCTCAAACCGTTCTGATACATTATACTGTAATAACTACTCGATGTAGCTTTGGGAAATTTTGAATGATCGGCAATTGAGCTGCATTCATGGTAAAATACTGAAGTTTAGCTGAAACTCTATAGAACTTACTACATATGCATCCTATATTCTGGAATACAAACATTAAAAATTTTGCAGCATTTCCACACAAATTACGACATTTTTTTAGAAGTTTCTTAACAAATTCATTTCATCAGGAGTGTGACCTCAATGTCTATCAAAGTTCTTCTTATAGAAGATGAGAAAAATCTGGCCGACATGATTGCTTTCTTTCTTGAGGAGGAGGGTTACATAACTGAACGGGTTCATCATGCACGCGAAGCACTTCAACTTTTCCCACGATTCCAGCCCGATATTGTAGTGACTGACTTGATGCTTCCTGAAACAGACGGTAATGATCTCGTTGATGCGTTTCGCCAACACTCGACTGTACCCATATTAATGATCTCAGCCAGCACCATGCTGAATGATCGGCTCCGAGCATTGCACAACGGTGCAGATGATTTTCTTTGTAAACCCTTTAGTCTAAAAGAGCTTGACGCACGAATTAAGGCATTACTGCGCAGATCGGCCATCTCCTACCCGGACAAGCCGATAAAAGAGGACAAACCTGCTGAAGTTGTCGGACATGTCAGTGTGAATGAGTACAGAAGAACTTTGTTTGTGGATGGCCTTGAAATTGAGGTCACTCATATTGAGTTTGAAATTATGAAGGAATTGTACCGAAATCCCGGCAAAGTGTTCACCCGCAATGAACTCATGGATCGTATTAAAGGCTCAGAACGGGCATATCTGGACCGTACAATCGATGTGCACATCTCCAGCCTGCGTAAAAAAATTGAACCCGACCCCAAAAATCCAAGGTATATCAAGACGGTTTGGGGAACGGGATATAAATACGTCATTTAGTACACGCCGAAATGAAATAATGGCTCATGTCCTCTCTCTGTCATCGTCTAATCGACTGGGTTGAGGGCTGAGCTGTTTTTGTTTTGTATGCAAAAGAATGCAGCAACCGCTGGATTTCCATGATCAGCCGATCTGGTTCTTCCTCTTGCCAGAGGATCATCTTTATCAGGCCCGTACCCGTAATAAGCTGCAAATGGCGCTTGCGAATCAACGATTGGAAATCCGTAATCACCAGCAAAGGAATCTGAGGCATAAATGCCCGAATGGCATTCGCTGCTGATACGGCTTGTCCAGCGTCCTGATAATCCACAATACAATAGTGAGCTGTGCCCCATTCCTCCCCCTCCTCGTTATTCACGTTCTTTTCTCTCTTTATTGCGGGCTCCCTCTGCTCGTCTGTTATCCATTCATTCAACAATTCAATCATATTGTCATAATCAATACCACGACTTCCGTCCGAAAGTACGGTAATGGGTTCCATAGGTATAACCTCCAGTTCATTCTCTCTTCTTATTGTGCCAATCTTCATTTAAAAATGTTCGTGTGTGAACATAAAAGAAGTGTTAACTATCTTCGTACGTCTTAACAAACTGTGTAAGGTTCATTACCCATTTCGCAGTTTGCGGCAATTCATGTAAAATAGGGATATGCCCGTGTCCATTGCGGGAACTTTAAGAATGAATCCGGTACAGGAGGTTATGAACCGATGAATATTGTTTCCATTGAACCAACACCCAGTCCCAATACGATGATGCTGCATCTGGACGAACGTCTGGAGGACGGGATCCGCAGAACATATACACTGGATAACGAACGGTCTGCTCCGGCGTTTATTCGCCAGATGCTTCATATTCCCGGAGTAAAAAGTGTATTCCACACGACCGACTTCGTAGCTCTTGACCGCAAGGGAAATGCGGATTGGTCCGTCATACTTGGCGAAGTCCAAAGCCGTCTTGGCCAACAGGGAATTGATCTGGACTGGATTGAATCTGAAGATGCCTCTGGTGAGCACTTCGGTGAAGCACAGGTATTCGTTCAATTTTTCAGAGGTGTACCGATGCAAATTCGGGTCAAAGCCGGCGCCAAGGAAGAGCGCATTTCGCTCTCGGATCGATTCGTCAAAGCCGTTACTGAAGTCGCCAGTGCAACGCTGATCAAGGAACGGAAACTGAGTGACTATGGCGTTCGCTACGGTGAATTGCCTGAAATCGCAAGAGAAGTTGAACAGGAGCTGGAAGCAGCATATCCGCCTGAGCGTCTGGAACGCGTGATTCAACAAGCCATTGAGCACGGCTCCAATGCCGAAGAATTCGTGGAACGTCGCCGCCAGCTGGATGGTGCCGAGCTTGAAGAGGCTCTGCATAATGAGGACTGGAATGTTCGCTATGCTGCATTTGATGGCATGGAACCTACAGCAGAACGGCTGCCACTCGTTGCTCATGCACTCCATGATAGTAAAATGCAGATTCGCCGGCTGGCTGTTGTATATCTTGGTGATATCCGTACACCGGAAGCAATGGAACTGCTGTACGAAGCTCTGCAGGATAGTTCACCTGCTGTACGTCGGACTGCCGGAGATACCCTCTCCGATATCGGTGATCCTGCAGCAACAGCAGCCATGACAGCTACGTTATCCGACAAGAGCAAGCTTGTACGCTGGCGTGCGGCCCGCTTCCTGTACGAAGTGGGAACCGAAGAAGCAGAGCAAGCTCTGCGGAAGGCAGCCGAAGATCCTGAGTTTGAAGTCAGCCTGCAAGCCAAAATGGCACTGGAACGGATTGAATCCGGGGAACAGGCAGCCGGAACCGTATGGCAGCAGATGGCTGGGCGTAACAAGACGTCGGAATAGTCCTTTCGATTCATATCCAACAATTGTTATTGCACTGGAATACCATGGGGGGTTATACTGATTGTCTGTTTACTAAACAGGACATTGAGTGTTACGTTCTGTGATTTATAATTTCATAGACAATAGATACACCTCATCCATGATGATGAGGTAGAGGTCGCGGGTGCGATCAGTACGCTGAAGGAGGCGCTAAGGAGCCGCTTATGAATTCAGCCGAAAGGTGCACCCGCCGAAGCTCGCAGGACGGTTCCTTACGTTGTCCAGCGCGGCTGGGGCTGTTGCCGAAAGGTGCAGAACTGTCACAGATGTATGATGCCTTCCTCGGAGGGTATGATTTCTTCTGTGTTGAGCTATCTTAAACATCTGGGACGAGGTGCGGACGATTGATAATAAAGACCGCAGGCTAATGCCTGCGGTCTTTTGGTTATTTCCATTGTTCTGAACCCATTAGTACGCTGAAAGAAGGAGTGTTTCCATGCAAGACCGCAACAACCAAACTAACACAGGACCTACCCTGAAAAAAGGACTACGCGCACGGCATATGACCATGATTGCACTCGGTGGATCCATTGGTACAGGACTGTTCCTCGCAAGCGGAACCGCTATTTCCAATGCAGGCCCCGGCGGTGCACTGATTGCTTACGTTGCCGTCGGCATCATGGTCTTCTTTCTTATGACCAGTCTCGGAGAGCTGGCTACCTTCATGCCTGACTCCGGTTCATTCAATACGTATGCGGCCCGCTTCGTCGATCCTGCCCTTGGGTTCGCCATGGGTTGGAACTTCTGGTACAACTGGGCCGTCACCATTGCAGCAGAACTCGCTGCAGCAACCGTACTCATCAAATACTGGTTCCCTGACAGTTCATCCATGTTGTGGAGTCTGCTGTTCCTCGTATTAATCTTTGCCCTAAATGTACTGTCTGTTAAAGGGTACGGAGAGTCGGAATACTGGTTCGCCATTATCAAAGTCGCTACAGTGATCATCTTCCTTACCGTTGGTGTGCTCATGATCTTCGGCATTATCGGCGGAGAAGCGGTTGGATTCAGTAACTTTACTATAGGAGACGCCCCATTCCATGGCGGATTCTTCGCGGTTCTCGGTGTATTTATGGCTGCAGGGTTCTCTTTCCAGGGAACAGAGCTCATTGGCGTCGCAGCCGGTGAGAGTGAAAATCCGCGTGAAAATGTCCCTCGTGCTATTCGGCAAGTGTTCTGGCGTATTCTGATCTTCTACATTCTGGCGATTACAGTCATCAGTCTGATCATTCCTTACACACATCCGAATCTGCTTAAAGGTGATCTGAACAACATCGGAGTTAGTCCGTTTACTCTTGTCTTTGAAAAAGCGGGTCTGGCCATTGCTGCTTCCGTCATGAATGCCGTTATTCTGACCTCTGTACTGTCTGCAGGGAATTCAGGCATGTATGCTTCAAGTCGTGTCCTGTATGCTCTTGCCCGGGATGGCAAAGCGCCTCGCTTTCTGGGTCGGCTGAACAAAAAGGGCATTCCAATGAATGCGCTGCTCTTGACCACAGCGGTGGGTATGCTCGCTTTTCTAGCTTCCCTTTTCGGTGATGGCATTGTATACACCTGGCTGCTGAATGCATCCGGTATGTGTGGCTTTATCACCTGGCTCGGCATTGCCATCAGCCATTATCGCTTCCGCCGTGCGTATGTGGCCCAAGGTCGGGATTTGAACGATCTGCCCTACCGTGCACGCTGGTTCCCATTTGGTCCGATCTTTGCTTTTGTGTTATGTATCGTCGTCATTATTGGACAGAACTATCAAGCGTTCACGGGTGATCAGATCGATTGGAGCGGAGCCCTCGTCGCTTACTTGAGCGTTCCGCTGTTCCTGATCTTATGGCTGGGTTATAAATTTATTAAGAAAACAAAAGTTGTACCATTACAGGAATGTGATTTTACAACAACAAACGAATAACGATATTGCATAGGCATCCTTCTTTCCACTGGAGAGAAGGATGCCTTTTTTGTTCGTCCAAGTTTCGGGATAGCCATCATCCACGTAAAAAAAGAACGCTCATCCATGAGCGTCCTTGTTCACCATAAGGTGTGTCCTAATATAATCATTCATACAAAGTTTGATGTCACATGGTCCAGGTAATTTTCACACGCAGATCCACGGTATCCTCCATGTTGGATACGTAATACGATATCGACTTCATGCCAAGCTGATACAGATCCTGCAAATCCTCTACTAGTCCCGTTTCAGTGCCCTTGTATCTGAAAGTCAGCGAGCTTCCGCCATCCTTGAGCACACTCTGAACTTTAGTTTTCAGCGCGGAATGACCACTAATCGCATCACTTTCGTCGTAGAGCGAGTATTCCAGTGTATGATACAGCTTCTGGTACGCGTTTGCCTTGCTACCTCCCGCCTTCACCAAAGTTTGCAAAGCTTCACGATAGGGAGCAGATGCAGCAGGATACTTGCCTTTAGCTGTCCATACATGGTCACGTGCCATCTCATCATCACTGAGCAAATAATAATTGTGACTTACCTTGCCCTTACGGTCAGGAGTAGGATCATCCCACGTCGTATCCATATGGTACCACTTGCCATCCAGCTTGACGAGATTCCAGGCGTGTAATTGCTCACCAGCCGTTCCTTCCACAATCCGGTTCTCTATACCCACCTGCTCCAGCATGCGATAAGCCAGCAATGAATATCCCTGACATACGGTACTGCCGGTAACAAGTCCATCGTATGCAGTATATTTCTGCAAGGATGTATCGTAGGAAAGGTTAAGTACAATCCAGTCATGAATGACTTTAACTTTCTCATGATTCGTCATGCCAGGCACGATAATCTCTTTGAGCACGTTGGTCACCTTGCGGTTCACGTAGTCGGTTTGCTCCTTCGTTTCCCGATATGCCAGCTTCACATGTACCTCTGCGGATACATTGGAGCCTTTATAATTAAATGCGTAACTTTTAACGGTATATTGAATATAGGGATCACTGGTCATTGCTTCGTCAATGGAGCTCTGCAACTGTTTTTTGAGGCCTTTCACATTGCCTTTGTATGTAAAAACAAGTTCCTCTGTGCGCTGGGACATCGCATTCAGCAACGTCTCGCGCAGATCCGTATTCGTGGATATGTCCGATGTTCCCGACGCCGCGTACAGCTGATCCAGATCGACTGCATGTGGCAGTGCCACAGCAACAAGACAACCAGCCAATAGCAGGGTTATCACTCGTTTTCCGTGCTTGCCCATGAAAGGATACCACCTCTCTTTGCAAAGTTCTCATGCCTCATTGTATCACAAAAGGGATTGACGGCAGGCTTCTAGTTTTGTCGAAAAGCATCAAAAGAGACCCTCCGTAGAAGGTCCCCCTGTCTTCAGCAAAACACCCTAACCTACCCGTTATCCTCATCATATGACTCTTTCGGGCATTTATGCAACAAACTCCAATCAATATAAACGATTGCCGCTCATAAAGGTATCCGTCTTGCCCTGAAGCTTGGCCAGACGTTCCAATACCTGAGCCGCCTCGGCAACCGTCACTTTGCGTGCAGGCATGAATCGTCCTTCAATCGAAGGCAACAATCCCAGCTTGATGCTGAGGGAGACCGCTCCCTTGTTGTTGACTGCACTGGCATCTGCCAGGTTGGGAAGATCCGATGGCAATGTGTAGAATCCGGCCAGTTTCTCATAGCGCAAAATGCGCACGAGCAATACTGCCAACTCTTCACGAGTCATCTCCTCTTCTGGATTTAGCTTCGTTTCAGAATCAGCACCCGCTAACCAGCGCTGATCAATCAATGTCCGCACAGCTTGGTAATAAGGGCTCTCCGGGGTAATGTCAGCATATAGCTTCTCACTCCCGTTTCCACTGTAATACATATCCATATTCGGGTTAACCGCTCTTGCCAGATAGGTAAACCAATCACCCTTCGTGATGACCCGGTCTGGGAATACACGTCCCTGCTCATCTGAAAGAATTACGGCATGTTGAGTCATATTCCGAAGCGCAGCCTCCGCCACATGACCCGAAATATCACTAGGTTCAACATTCGCTGTGGCACTTCCAGTACCGTATAAAAACTTCCATTCCCCAGTGTTAGCATCAAGTACTTCATAACTGGCGGAAATCGAATTTCCATTTCGTGTAGGCTGGTAAACCAGGTTTACACCCGAGGGAACGACCTGACCTGTACTCATGGCATAACCACCGTAGCGGGAGTAAGCCAGTGTTAACTTGAATGCTTCCAGATAGGTTGCCTTTGCCTTTTCATAACTGATGGCTGGTTTGGTGTTTCCAGGCAATTGTTCAGGCGTTGCAGCAATTCTTGTATAAAATTCGTTGATGGCTCCATCCTTCAGGACTTGTACTTGTACTGTATCATCCATAACCGCAATTCCGTTCATGTAGCGCTGGAACATAAATGTACGTGCACCTTCAAATTCAAGCACGCTGGACAACCGGAATTGTTCTGCTGCACTTGGAACCAATGCAATCACCTTATTGATTGCAAGTTTCTCGGCTTGTGTCCGGGTTACAGACTTAGTCTCATTCTCATCCGCTGGTTTCTCCTGCGCAGCACCCGGCTCCACCCGTTGATACAAGCTGTAACTATAAATCTGTCCAGTAAGCGCATCTACCTGTGCTGAAATATCTCGCATGAACATGTAGGATACATTCGCATTTCGATTGCTCCAGCTCAGGCTCCATACTTGATTGTTAGGACTCGCATACTCACCTTTGCTTAACTGACTATGCTCCAACTTGTAACCTTTCGGAATATCAAAGTTCTTTTTAATGATGTTCTCAGCCTGTTGTGCATTTAATTTCTGGCCGTTCGCTGCGACAAAAGGAGCTACACTTCCTTTTAAAGGTTTATTCTGCTGTAAAGAATCTTCATCACCCATAGCTTTTCCAGTCATCGCGTTAATCGGCTCCAGTGTATTAGCATCCAGCGGAACCATGCTGGAATTCTTCGGCATATAACCAAGATAATACTTTTGTCCTTTGAGCGAGGATAGACGATCATTCGAGATATAAGCGAGCTGTACATCAAATTGCTCCTCAAATCGTTGACTGGCCTTCTCTTCCGATGCTGCCGACTTCGATGAAGGATATTCAGCTCCAGTTCTACTTCTTGAATAGCCTGTCACCAGGCCACTTTCATCCACACTTATGTAGATCGTCTCTGCCTCAGACAACAACCCTTCATGCTTGAGTTGGTAACCATATCGATATTCCGTTCTGCCAAACAAAGATTGCTGTGCAGTGAATTGATACACATCTCCAAGAGAAGCATACTCATTTTCTTTCAATCCGGGAATAGCTTTGAATAGTAATGCCTCTGCATACTTCTCAGCCTCGTCTTTGGTCAATTTGACATCAGAAGCAGTAGACTGCTTATCCAGTAATTCAGAAGGCAAATGTACGCTTAGCACTTCCCCCGTGCCCGCATGTACCGTTGCGCTGAATCCCATCGTATGATTTCCTTCGACAATTTGAAAGCCAATCTCCCACGCCTTGTAATCCGGTGGTGGGTAAGAGTTCGGTGAATCGAATCGTACAGATGAAATCGTCGCCTTTTTTAACAATGGAAATAATTTCAGTATATTCTCGCTGGCTTGCTTGGAGGAGATTTTGGCTCCTTCAGGCACCTCGTTGTCTGTTAATCCAAGTGGTTGTTCCGTTTCCCCCGCTGCGGATTCTGTTACCTGTTCCGCTGTCGCTGCCGACGCGCTGCCTGCAAACCCTGGTGTCTGTGATGCCAGAAGCAAAGTTGCCATGGCTGCTGTAGCCGCTTTGGCTGTAAACATTTTGAATCGCACATTAAAATTCCAATCAAAACTCAAATCTGGACCTCTCCCTTCAATTTCATACAAGGATGCATGCAAAATAACCTCGCATGAATATTGCCAGTCTATTCTATGATACCATAAGCTTCCTTTTTAATCGTCATTTTCCCAACAATTTTACAAATGTGAATTTCTGCATATTTTATAGAAACGCAAAAAAACGCCAACTGGGTTGGCGTTTCGACGATCAGTCTGAGCATCAAGTGGGCTGAATTTTCTCTATATTGACGTTCGGTATAACAGATTCATTGGACTGAGCCTGCACCTGTACATGAGTTTTCAAAAATGGAATCACCGTATTCCAGAACGCGGGATCTTCTTCTGAACAGCTATGGCCACCGCTATTGACCCATAGATGCTCCACGGGCGGATCCGCTTTGGACATAAAATATTCAAGTTCGCTTGGTGGAATAAAGTTATCACCTTTGGAATGCACCATAAGCATCGGCAGCTGCATGCCTTTGCGCCGTTCGTTCAGCAGCATAACTGGATCGCGCTGGCGATACGTTTTCAGAGATTCACCAAGCCGCCAGAACCAGATTCGCGGAATCAGCTGGGCCAGCGGAAACAGAGGCAGACGTCGCCGTCTCAGCTCGGAACTTACGATAACCTCGAATTGGGATGGCATGGAGTCCGTGATCACCGCTGATACAGGTATGCCCTCCGTCACAGCGAGGATCGTTCCTAGTCCGCCTAAGGAGTGCCCAAGCACACCGATTGCAGCAGGATCAATTTCCGGGCGTGACGACGTATATTGCAATGCTGACAGCAGATCGTCGCGGAACAGGTAAGCTGAAGCCGCTTTAACTGGATCACTGGCTCCATGGCTTCGAACATCGTACATAAAGAGCGCATAACCTGCTTCCCAAATGGGACGAGCATAACGGAGGACACGTGATCGGTTGGAGCCCCATCCATGTGCAATAATAACCAAAGGCCAAGGCTTCTGGATATGAGCTCCAGCCGGAATGAACCAGCCATGCACTCGCCCGCCTCCACTCTCAAAGGTTATATCCTCAAATGGCATGGGCGGTGTGAGCGTAATCGGAATCTTTTTGGGGGTCTGACTATTCACCGCTGCCTTCCATAAACCACCCGCAGTTACCGCGGCAACAGCAATCATCCCGCCAATCATCGTTTTAGCTTTCACTGGTGTCACTCCTCTCCGTTTTCTGGCCTAACTCCATCATAAGACAGCAAGGTTAACAGGACGTTAATCCACATCACTTCTTATATTATCTAATGGTACAGAAGCTCTCCTTATATATACCCCGATGTGTCTGGTCCACTTCTGTTGGTTTCCTGGTTCAACCCTCGAGTTTCGCTATTTCCACAAATGCACGTGTGCAAGCGGCAATCTGCTCATCATTCCCTGCTGCAAGTGCTTCTCGTGGCAAAAGTGCACTTCCAAGCCCCACTGCCGCCGCACCCGCTGCATAATAATCTGCAATGTTATCCAGGGTGGCTCCTCCTGTTGCAAGCAGTGGAATATGATTCAGTGGAGCCTTAATTTCACGTAAATACGGAATACCCAGACTCGCCATTGGGAACAGCTTCACCACTCTTGCTCCTGCTTCATAGGCAGCCACAATCTCCGTTGGCGTCATCGCACCGGGCCAGATCTCCACTCCGTGTTCTACAGCATATTCAATAACTGACAGATCGACATTCGGAGACACGAGGAATTGAGCACCCGCTGCGACGGCTTCTTTGGCCATCTGCACATTGAGTACCGTGCCCGCCCCGATATAAGCCTTCCCCTCATGCCTTGCACGCCAGTCTGCAATAATATCGTGTGCCCCAGGTGTGTTCAGCGTCACTTCCATCAGTCGGATTCCACCATCAGTCATTCCCTGCCCTGCTGCCTGAGCAGATTCACGGCTAATACCACGAACAATAGCCACCAGTCTCGATTCCAATAATACTTCCGTCAGATTCATGCCAACTTCCCCTTGTTTCATAGATTCGGCAGCCGAAGACAAGTATTCGTTATCACCGCTTTTCCGTTAGTCACTATTGTAAAGCATATCGTCCCCTGGATGAAATCATTTGATCCAATTTCTTGTGAGAGTGAGTGCACCAATGTCTCCGGTATAAAGTTAAATAGGAACACAAAAACCTCTCCATGGAAAAAGGGATTATTCATCCACTTTGTTCCATTAGAGAGGTTTGCTCTAAGCATTTTCCAGCACGTTATTATCCTTCTCCAGATCCTTAAAATACTTATCATTATACAACATGCTCGGATGTGTTGGATGGTACATCAAAGCAATGTCATTGTGCTCTTTGGCTTTTGCCCGATTGCCCATCCGGTCATAACACACACACA
Source organism: Paenibacillus sp. O199 (assembly GCF_001636635.1). Classification (NCBI taxonomy): domain Bacteria; kingdom Bacillati; phylum Bacillota; class Bacilli; order Caryophanales; family Paenibacillaceae; genus Paenibacillus; species Paenibacillus sp. O199. Next base: position 66,501 of record NZ_LGRP01000016.1, on the reverse strand, counting down.
ATTGTAAATGCGGCATCCATGTCCATGCAGCTTCGTTCAATACTACCATTGGATCGGTCGGGCGTACGGCGCGGGTCGCCTGTTCATACCAGTATAAGGCTTTGCGGTAATCGGCACGGTCGGCAAAATATCCACCCAATCGGCAGCAGATCTCTGCCCTCGGCAAATCAAAGGCAAAGGATCTCAACAATGCCGAGACTTCCTTTTCCGAACGTTCAAGTGATACCTCGCAATCAGCTATTTTCTGGCATGCTGCGATCTGATCCTCCACCCATCCCAGCCCGGTGTCCAGAAATTTTCCATAGTACTGCACCGCATCTTCAAGATGCCCGTGGTCTTTCAATTCATTGCCAAAATAATATAAATCACGCGGAGAGAACTCCTCCCCTGCCTGTTCGCGTTTGCGATAAATCTTTAGATTGCGATCCGTGTATTCCTTATCTTTCTTATGCGTGACTGCCACGTCGCTATGCAGCAGATGACCGGCCACTTCCAAATATTCATGCACGGCACCAATCCAGCGATAATTCCGATCCCTGCGCACCAGTCGGTTCCGCCTCAGACTATATGCCACCTTCCCCTCCGCCGTAAAGGACAGATGATAATCCATCGTCACACTATCCACAGCAGGGTCCAGGGAGCGCTTCAGATCAATGAGCTTCACCCGGTCATCCGGTTCAAACACATCATCTGCATCCAGCCATAATATATATTCACTTGTTGCTTGTTCAAAGGCAAAGTTCCTTGCTGCCGCAAAATCATCCACCCATTCAAAATCAATGATGCGTTCCGTATAACGAGCTGCGATCTGACGCGTCTGGTCCGTCGAACCCGTATCTACAATTACAATCTCGTCAGCGATCCCATTAACAGAGTCCAGACATCTGGAGAGGGAAGCCTCTTCATTTTTCACAATCATACACAGCGAAATACTGATCGATTCCTCTCCGCGTATGGCTCTGCGATTAAAAGCAGCTACTCCGGGCAATTCCGATAGTCGGTAGATGTGATAGGCCGGAAAATGTGTATCTACGTATAAACGGAACCCCAGTGCCTGAGCACGGATGCAAAAATGGCGATCTTCTCCCCAGAAAGATACATTCGGAATCTGGTCATAGGAAACTCCGGACTCCAATACGTTCCTGCGAATAAGGGTACACGCCCCAAGTCCACCCACTTCATAACAACCCGGGGTACGCAATTGCCTCAGGAATGCATCCGTCTGTGTACCTTCGTCCTCTGCTTCCTCCCCTGTATTGCGTTTGCCTCCCTTGCGAAACAGGGCGTACTCATCCTGCAACCAGACTTGTGGCATTTCCCTTGTGCCCGGCTGCCATCGAGTCCAGAAGATATTGGAGATGATCTCCTTCCTGTTCGATACGAGCTGTTCCAATGTCCGTGGATGCAGGACGAGATCGGAATCAATCAAGAACACGGCATCGTACTTCTGGTCACGGGCATATGCCAAAATACGATTTTTTAGTCCGGCTACCCGCCAGATCTGTTCGTCACGCCAATAGTGCCCACCCTCGTCCTTGTTATAAATTCCTTTTCCCTGATTGGCATCTGTTTCATCTACATTCGCATCCAAAAGGTTGCCTTCATGCCGAAGTACAAACTCCTGGAGCATATTGGATGCCGCTTCTTCTTCGTTGTCGTCCACAAACAGATAGTCTGTCGTTACCGTCGTTCGCTCAAGCGATTCCAAGGACTGGAGAAATTCACGGAGTACCGCAGCCGTCTGCCGAACAGGGCTTGCGATAAGAATCTTTTCCTTTGGCTCTTCTTTACCTTTTTCTTTTTCCTTCTTCAACTCTATTGTCCTCCTTCCCTTATTCCGACCATTCCAGAAGTATTGGATCTGCATCCAAAATGGATTCGTACTGTTCCTTCCAGCCATATCTCGCATCCGGGTCCAGTGCTTGATAACGCTCGTATTTACGAATCCGGTCCTCTGCACGCGCCCAACCATAGTGCTTCACTCGAGGGGAGTGACATCCATAGGCAAAATGCTGAATCGTTAGCGGAAAACGGCCGCAGTGCTGCGGGGTTTCCTTCCATTCATAGCTCCATTCCGGTCGGTATCGGACCAGAAATGGCCGATAATACGCATGAGCCTGCCAGTATTGGTCTTCCCGGTAATGTGTATCGCTCCACATATCAAACAACCTGAAATAAATGGCGTCCTCCGTTCCACCCAACAGTTGATTCCGTACAATACCAAAATCCGTTGTCAGAATTTCATCCGCGTCCAGGTTCAAGATCCATTCCGGTCCTGTAGCCACTGTTGTCTCCCACTGCTGCTTGCGTAAACTCACCTCATCTGCAAATAGGGAGGCCGGATTCACAATCAACGTAAGCGGGATTCCCTCCAGCATTTCCTGGCATAAAGCGACGGTATGGTCTGTACTTCCGTCGTCAATGATCACCGCACGATCAATCCACGGCCGGTGAGTCTCCAACGCCTGTCTGAGATACCTGTGCTCCTCATTGCGAACAATCATGGACAAGGTGACATGCGGCCTCGTGGTTGCTTCACGATCTTCCAACTCCCCACCTCCAGGCTGAGTCTGTCACGCGTAATAATTGATGTGATATGAATGATTAATTGGCTGAACCTCTATTAACCTCAATATCTAATCTATGCACGTCTGGAACAGGGTTATGTCTGGCAGGGAAACCTTTCATGACGTTTAGGAATCTTGAAATATGATATGCCCTTCTTTCATGAACAACGACAAAAAAGGCACCCGCCTTCGCAGGTACCTCCTTAATGGAATATTTCATTGGTTTAATAGTTAATGACCTATTGAGATCTCAATATAAAAGAGGTCTGAATAATCAACGATATGCTGCCAGACGATCATTCAAGCTGCGTGTTTGCCCGTACACATCCTGATACAGTGCAAACAGTCCGTCATACACCTTAACCGTTTCCGGGTTAGGCACATAGGATTTGGCAGGACGAATGAATGCTGCTGCACATTCCTGCAAGGATGGGAACCAGCCACAGCCATAAGCCGCCAGCATTGCCGCGCCCATTGCCGGGCCCTGTTCACTTTCCAATTTCACAATGGTTGCATTGAAGACATCGGCCTGCATTTGCAGCCAGGCTTCATTTTTGGCGCCGCCACCAATGGAAATAACTTCATTCACTGTTTTGCCAGCGTTACGCAGAATATCGATGGACTCACGCAGTGAGAACGTAATGCCCTCCATCACAGCACGTCCAAAATGCTCCAGCTTATGTCCGGCATCCATGCCGATAAAGCTGCCACGAATGTTTGCATCCGGGTGCGGTGTACGCTCGCCGACGATATAAGGGGTGAACAGCAACCCGTTGCTTCCCGCTGGAATCGCATCAATGCCCTGCAAGAGCACATCAAATGATTTGTCTGCTGCAAAAGTATCCTTGAACCAGGACAGGCTGTATCCTGCAGCAAGGGTTACTCCCATAATATAGAAGGCATCTTTCTCGCCATGGTTAAAAAAGTGCACTTTGCCTTCGAAATCGAGATCTTTACGCTCTTCATAGGAAAGCACTACCCCGGACGTTCCGATGCTGCACATCGTCTGTCCTTCACTCAGAATGCCTGCGCCAATGGCTCCGCATGCATTGTCCGCACCGCCTGCATATACTTTGGTTGCGGCTGCAAGTCCAGTTTGATCCGCAATCTCAGGCAGCAATGTGCCCACTTCCTCAAATGACTCCACAAGGCGTGGACACAAGGATACTGGCAGTTCAAAAGCTTCCGCGATTTCCTTGCTCCACTGCTTGCCTGCAACGTCTAGCAGCAATGTGCCTGCTGCATCCGAATAGTCCATCGCATAATCACCTGTCAGGCGATACCGCACATAGTCCTTCGGCAACAGGAACAGCGCTGCCTGTTGCAGCGATTCCGGCTCGTTTTCCTGTACCCACAGGATTTTGGGCAGGGTAAAACCTTCGAGTGCACGGTTACGGGCAATACTTAACAATTTGCTATCCAGCACCTTCTCAATGCGGCGGCACTGCGCTGTTGTCCGTGTATCGTTCCACAGAATGGCATTGCGCAGCGGTTTACCTTCGGCATCCACCAGCACCAATCCATGCATCTGTCCGGAGAAGCTCAGTCCTTCGATTTCCGAAGGATGTACGCCTGACACCTCCAGCAATTTGCGCAGCGATACAATCGTCTGCTCTACCCAATCTTCGGGGTTCTGCTCACTGTATCCAGCTTTGGGCTGGTACAGCGGATAAGCCTCGGAAGCTTCAAACGCCACTTTCCCTTCACGGTTAACCAGCACCGTTTTAACTGCACTTGTTCCCAGATCGACACCAATTACGTAACTCATGGGTTAACTCCTCTCGTTTATCTCAGGTTATATCCACGAAGAATCCAAGTTTACATGAGAGTCACTCCGTGATCAGAAAACCCTTGGATCGCCGTTACCCCCGGATTTCCTTCATCCCTTTTACATGGGAGAAATCCGGGGATAAATGCGACCGCTTCGCTTCCTCCGGGTCCTTTCTGCTCACTCCGTTCTGCATGCTTAATCATGGACACACATGGATATGAAACGAGTAAAACGTACTCGTTTCTGTAGCTAAAATCGTGCCTACGACCTATATCTGTCATTAGTAGTGGACACGCAAACCATAATGCACAAGAAACTCATTCGGTTCAAGGATCAAAAAACCGCCCCCTCCTTCCCAGGGGAAAGTCGGGGACGGTCCGAATGTCATGCTTGTTCAGGCGTTCCGTGGTACAAGTTTAGGCTATGCTGGCGTGCACGCTTTGTTATACTCCTGCACAAGCGTTACTACAGGCAAAACGTATGGTTGGTTCACAATCTTCCATACCAAAAGCCTAACTGATATTAGTCAGCCAGGATGTATTGGTTGAGTTTTGCTCTCAGCAATTCCTGACGTCCGGATTGGTTTTTGCGTGGGCTTTCGTTGTTCAGTGCGTACTCTGCAAGGGAAGCCAGTGTTGCTTTACCTGCAACCACATCTGCACCGATACCTTCGCTGAAGCTGCTGTAACGTTTTTCGATGAAGTCATCGAATACACGATCTTCAATCAATTTCGCTGCTACTTTCAGACCTTTAGCATACGTATCCATACCAGCGATGTGTGCCAGGAACAGATCGTCTGCTTCGAAGGAACCACGACGTACTTTGGCGTCGAAGTTCACACCACCACGTCCGATACCACCATTTTTCAATACTTCGTACATTGTCAATGTAGCATCGTACATATCAACCGGGAACTCATCCGTATCCCAACCGATCAGCATGTCGCCTTGGTTGGCATCGAGGGAACCGAGCATGCCGTTTGTACGGGCAACGCGGATCTCGTGATCGAATGTGTGACCAGCCAGTGTAGCATGGTTAGCTTCCAGGTTCAGTTTGAAGTGTTTGTCCAAACCGTATTTTTGCAGGAAGGCAATGGAAGTTGCTGCATCATAGTCGTATTGGTGCTTCGTTGGCTCTTTCGGTTTAGGCTCGATCAGGAATTGTGCATCGAAGCCAATTTCCTTCGCGTAGTCTACTGCCATGTGGAACATACGGGCAATGTTGTCTTGTTCCAGTTGCATGTCTGTGTTGAGCAATGTGTCATAACCTTCACGACCGCCCCAGAACACATAGTTTTCTGCGCCCAGACGTTTACCCACTTCCAGACCTTTCTTGATTTGCGCTGCAGCATGAGCGTACACATCTGCGTTGCAAGTGGAAGCTGCACCAAACATGAAGCGTGGGTTGGAGAACATGTTTGCTGTATTCCAAAGCAGTTTTTTGCCGCTAGATTTCATGTGACCTTCAATCAGGTCAACGATTGTATCGATGTTACTGTAGAACTCACGCAGGCTGTTGCCTTCTGGTGCGATGTCCACATCGTGGAAACAGAAGAACGGGAGATTCATTTTTTCCAAAAATTCAAATGCTGCTTCCACGCGTACTTTCGCGAGGTCCAGACCGGAGTATTTATCCCAAGAACGAACAGCAGTTTCCGCACCAAACGGGTCACTACCACCCGCTGTTAATGTATGCCAGTAAGCCATGCCGAAACGGAAGTGCTCTTCCATCGATTTGCCGGCTACAACTTCTTCCGGATTATAATGTTTAAAAGCAAATGGATTCGTGGAATCTTTACCTTCGAACGAAATTTTATTAACGGATTCAAAATAGGCCATGTAAAATGCCTCCTCAATAGTTTTGAAAGTAATCGTTTACAACGTTATCCTAACACATCGGTTATACTTTGTCTATTGGTTAAACAAAGTAAAAATAAAAATGTTTTTTGAATGTTTGTTTACGCTATAATAGTCGAATAGCTTGTTTACGGATTGCGGGTCTGAACCCTTTTATAGAAGAATAGGAGTGCTTTATGGATATGAAAATTACCGGAGACCAGATGCTGGTCAAAAAAATAAACAAGTCGATCGTCCTCGATACGATTCGGCGTCATGCCCCCCTCTCCCGTGCACGGGTATCCGAGATTACAGGGCTGAACAAAGCAACGGTATCCAATTTGGTTGCCGATCTGATCAATGATGAACTCTTGCAGGAAATTGGTCCTGGGGAATCCAGCGGTGGACGTAAACCTCTGATGTTGCTATTTCGCGGTACATCGGGATATGCCGTGGGTTTGGAACTTAGCGTGACCCATTTAAAGGGTGTGCTCACCGATCTGGAAGGTCATATCATCACAGAGTACGCCGTGAAGCTGGAACAACATGATGTGTCCTCTGTATTTGAACAGTTGAAACTTGCGGCAGAACGTCTGATTCAGGCAGCCCCTGCCTCTCCTCACGGGGTAATTGGCATTGGAATCGGGGTGCCGGGTATGGTGGACGAGGAAGGGACGGTGCTGTTTGCACCCAACTTGGGGTGGGAGAAGGTTCCCCTGCGTGCCATGCTGGAAGAAGTATTTGAACTGCCTGTCACAATCGACAATGAAGCGAATGCAGGTGCGCATGGAGAATTGAATTTTGGTGCGGGTATCGGTGTACGTCATCTGATCTATATTAGTGCAGGCATCGGGATTGGTTCAGGCATTATGGTGGATGGCGAGCTGTACAAAGGTGCCTGGGGATATGCCGGAGAAACAGGCCATATGTCCATTGAAGCAGAGGGCAGACCTTGCTCCTGTGGCAATCGTGGCTGCTGGGAGTTATATGCTTCGGAGAAAGCTTATAAGCACCCGGATCATCAGTTGCTTTTGCCGGCACATACCACACGGGAATTGATTGATTATGCACAGCAAGGCCATGAAGATGTATTGAAACTATACCAGGAAATCGGCCGCAAACTGGGGGTTGGCATCACCAATATCGTCAACAGTTTTAATCCTGAGCGCATCATTATCGGCGGCCCTCTTTCGGAAGCAGGACCATGGATTGAAACGGCGCTAAAACAAGTGGTGGAGGAACGTACGTTGCCCTATCACCGCCGCAGTTTGCAGATTGAATGGGCTGCTCTGGGCAGTCGGTCCACACGTGTGGGTGCCGCTTACTCAGCAATTTCCCAATTTCTAGGTAAAATAAGAGTGTCCGTCTAATAACCAATGAAAATTGACATCATTTTGCCCCATTTCCTCCCTTTTTGTTAAAGAAATCCAGAGGTATAATAGGGTTATGTGATTTTTGTCATGGCGGCATGAATGTCGCCGTGTTAATTCCGATGACGAAACGGAGTGAAAATTCGTGACCTACGTGGATACTTCAGATATCTCGGCGCAAATGTTTGTCACCGTACTCCTGTTCCTGATCGTGCTTGCGCCGCTGTTCAGCCTTGGCATACTTCGATTGTTTCAGAGCAAAAAGAAGGCTGGTTTCATGTACATGCTGTCAGGCGTACTGGTGTATGTAGTATTTCAGACCTTTATGAGTATATTTTTTTAGATAAAATATGATTGATTTTAACGTCAAATCCCTTTTTACATCCACAAAAGAGTTCATGAAACATGTGCTCTGTTGTAGCTGTGAAAGGGGATTTTTCATATTGCAAATAAAAGAAGCCTCAGTCCTGATTCGGACTAAGGCTTCTCCAATATATATTCAAACGGCTCGCGCGAACCGGAATAGCTGCATGTGACTTGAACTTAAGCTATACAGTATAGATTAAGCGTCCAACGCTTTAGCAAATTGAGTTTTGTTCATACCCAGAATACGGTGTTCACCAATGACAGTCAGAGGTACGGCACGTACGCCCATATCCCATACTTGTTGTGCGAACTCATCGCTTGTCTCGATGTTACGCTCTTCATAAGAGATGCCTTTGTCAGCCAAGAAGCTTTTTACCGATTTGCAGTTTGGGCAGTTGGTTGATGTGTATACAATTACGTTTTCCATGTTTATTCACCTCATATTGTTATTTTATAGACTAATCTATTGATCAAAACAGCTCTTCCCTTACAGAACTACTGCGCTGTGCTCCAAGCTCTCAATATATTTCTCTGTATCCATCGCAGCCATACATCCACTACCTGCTGCTGTGATCGCTTGTTTGTAACGGGTATCCTGCACATCACCACAAGCGAATACGCCTGGGATATTGGTTTCGGATGTGCCCGGTGTAGTCAGAATATAACCGTGTTCGTCGGTTGTGATCTGTCCGCCCAGGAATCCAGTGTTTGGTGTGTGACCAATTGCAACGAATACACCGCTAGCAGGAATGATTTCTTCTGTACCTGTTTCGTTGTTCAGTACTTTCAATCCAGTTACGCCGTTGTCGCCAGCCAGCACTTCAAGAGGGGTACGGTTCAATGCCATCTCCACTTTCTCGTTGCTGCGTGCACGATCCTGCATGATTTTGGAACCACGCAGTTCTTCACGACGGTGTACCAAGGTTACTTTGGAACCGAAACGGGACAGGAAGCTCGCTTCCTCCAGTGCGGAGTCGCCACCGCCAATAACGATGATTTCTTTGTTGCGGAAGAAGAATCCGTCACATGTCGCACAAGTGCTGACACCACGGCCTACATTCGTTTCTTCTCCAGGAATACCGAGGTATTTAGCAGATGCGCCTGTAGACAGGATCAAGGTTTCGGATACGAGTTCACCCATGCCTTCAACCTGAATTTTGAATGGACGCTCGCTCATATCGATGTTGTTTACCCAGCCTGTACGGAATTCTGCACCGAAGCGTTCTGCTTGTTTGCGCATATTGTCCATCAGTTCAGGACCCATAATGCCGTCAGGGAAACCTGGGAAGTTCTCTACTTCTGTTGTTGTTGTCAATTGACCACCAGGTTGCGGTCCTTCAATAACGAGTGGGCTCAAGTTGGCACGTGCCAAATAGATTGCTGCTGTCAGCCCTGCAGGGCCTGTTCCAATAATAATTGATTTATACATGTATAGTTCCTCCCCCGGGTTCTGCAAAAAGGTCAGGCTCTCCGGCATCAAAAGCAAAGGCTTTTGCATACACTAGAACGAAAGCCTACATCATGTCCACATGACCTGCCCGTTATGACAATTAACCTATGCAGAAACGGAATTCTAATTTATAATCATTCTAATCTGTTGTTCATTATGATCTCTTTTATGTACGGTGTCAATGCTCGGCAGCGATTATGAAGAAGTCTTCATCAGGAGGGAAAATGGAAGCATGAACGATGCACTCATTGGCAGCTTTATCTCAGCCATGTCTACCGGCCTTGGGGCCATACCTATTCTATTTATGCGCAAAGTAACCCACCGCCTGCGTGATATTTTGCTTGCCTACGCAGCAGGCATCATGACCTCTGCCTCGGTGTACAATCTCATACCGGAAGCACTCGGGCAATCCAATCTGTTTGTACTTGCCCTTGGTATCATGCTGGGCAGCATGGTTCTGCTTGTGCTAGAGATGAAGATTCCCCATGTGGATCTGGAAAATCCCGAGAAGATGCCTTTCAAAATTGAAGCCAAAGCCTTCATGATCATTGCAGCTATCACCATGCATAACCTGCCCGAAGGGCTATCGGTAGGTGTCAGCTACGCGAGCAGTGACGCAGGACTTGGCAATCTGATTGCCTTTTCCATTGGATTGCAGAATGCGCCGGAAGGATTCCTGGTCGCCCTCTTCCTCGTCAATCAGAACATCGGTCGCTTCAAGGCGCTCGGTATCGCCACGCTGACGGGTGCAGTTGAGATTGTGACAGCCATGATTGGTTACACACTCAGTAGTCTGGTCTCCGGTCTGGTCCCTTATGGTCTTGCCTTTGCAGCGGGTGCGATGATGTTCATCGTGTACAAGGAACTGATTCCCGAAAGTCACGGCGACGGCAATGCACGGGCGGCAACGGTTTCCTTTTTGCTCGGACTAATCACGATGATTGGTCTGACTGAACTCTTTTAATAGAAAGAACATAGGAAAGTCCTCACATGAACACAAGAATGGACGGCAAAAAACCTGAAAGGACAGCGGTTCGCTGAACTTCCAGGTTCTTTTTTTGTTCACAAATGAAGATTCAATGAAATAGTTGGAACGACCTGTAAAGATCGTTTGACGATCACAGTCCGGATTTGATAAATCGAATCAATTCGGCATTGAATTTTTCCAATTCATCATAGAATGCCCCGTGACCACTCTCTTCAAAAGCAATCAATTGAGAACCGGCAATGCCTTTGTGCATCTCCTCGGCGAACTCAAACGGGCATATCTCATCCTTCTTCCCGTGCAAAATGGCTGTAGGTACCTGAATCGAACTCAGGTCACCTCGCAAATCCTCATCCCGCAGGGCAATCGCACTATTAATCGTACTGTAAGACGAGGCCTCCATACCGAGTGTATGAAACCAATCCATAAACGGCTGGCTGTGCTGCTTCGCGAAAAACATGCCGCCAAACGTCTCCAGCAACTTCGGACGATCAGCGAAGATCGGCTCAATAATCTGCTCGGTAAGCTGCGCTGCAGTCAGGCCATACGGATAACCCTCACGCTGCGTGAACACTGGTGCCGCCGCTGACAATAGCGCCAGCTTGGATACACCATGTCCCGCATGGCGGGCCATATAATGCACGGCAATCGCTCCACCCATGGAGAAACCTGCAAGTACCACGTCACTCAACTCTAGATCATCAATCACAGCACGAACATCGTCCGCCATCCGGTCGTAGTCATAGCCTGTGGACGGTGCGTCCGACTTGCCATACCCTCTGAAATCTATGGCAATGGCACGAATGCCGTGATTAGGCAGTACATTTAATTGATATTCAAACATTTTATAATTAACTGGCCAGCCGTGCAAAAAGACAACCGGTGTTCCTTGGCCAATATCTTCAACAAATACACTCACATTCGGTTCCACTTGTACGTAACGTCCCATATTTCACAGCTCCCTTTATTGTCATGTCGTTGCAGCGGCAGATTGCCGCACTGCATGGTAATGTTTCAATAACAACGTTCCCTTAGTCATATTCCATGTAGAACGTTCCTCTGGAATCGTCTCTTCGATTCATTACCCGATGACCCAAGGTTCAAACGCCGTTTTTTTCAATTGGATATCGTTATCGCAGGAGTCTTAGTCCATTCAGAATAACCAGGATCGTGCTGCCTTCATGGCCTACCACACCCAATGGTAATGCAACATCTTGTAAGAAGTTACCCGCGATTAGAGCCAGAATTACCGTGATGGCAAAAAACATATTCTGCTTCACCGTCCGCTGCGCCCGACGTGCCTGCCTGATTACCCAGGCGATTTCTTCAATATTATCATTCATCAGTACAACATCCGCTACTTCCAGTGCAGTGCCACTGCCTGATACACCCATGCCCATGCCAACCGTTGCCGCTGCAAGTGCAGGCGCATCATTCACACCATCCCCAACCATCAACACTTGCCCGTACTGTTCGCGAAGCAGATGCACCTGCTTCACTTTATCTTCGGGTAACAAACCTGCGTATACCAGGCTTACACCAGTCTCACGGGCGATCACTGCTGCCGATTCGGGACGATCACCTGTCAGCATAGCCACTTTCACACCCATCGCTTCCAGCATTTTCACCGCTGCAACCGCTTGTGGGCGCACGGTGTCCCTCATCGCGATCAATCCAGCCATCTCCCCGTTCGCTGTTATGGCAGACACGGTTTTGCCTTCTCCCTCAAGTTGGGCACGTATGCCATACCACACAGCAAGATCGTCCATATTAGAAGCAATAAATTGCTTCTCTGTATCATTTGCGTTATTTACCTCAGTGATATGATGCGTATCCAACTCATCCGTTTTCCCAATTTTCCAGAGAACGCCGTCTACTTTCCCTTCAATCCCCCAGCCCGTCAGAGCTTGAACCTGTTCAGCAATCGGGAGGTTGATGTCCTCCTTGCTTGCCTGCTCCACAATAGCCCGAGCCAGTGGGTGCATCGAAAGGTTCTCAATGGCAGCTACCGCTCCCAACAACTGTGTACGGTCATATCCGTCTGCCGTTATAATATCGGTCACCTGTGGTGTACCCATCGTCAATGTTCCTGTTTTATCAAAAGCAACCACCCGGGTCTGGGCCATGTTCTCCACATGAGCGCCACCTTTGAAAAGAATACCGCGACGTGCACTGCTGGACATCGCTGATAACATGACCGGCATAATGGAAGAAACCAGGGCACAAGGTGAAGCTACAACCAGAAAGACCATTGCTTTGTAAAACGCCTCATTCCACGTCCAACCAAGCAATAGAGGTGTTCCCGCAATAACCAGTACCGTTACGGCGACAACAATACGGGCGTATATTCCCTCGAATCGCTCAATAAAGCGTTGGGAGTCCGGCACTTCCGTCTGCGCTTCTTCCACCAGTTTAATGATTTTGCCAAACAACGATCCTTCAGCGGATTTGGTCACCTCCACATATAATGCACCTTCACCGTTCACAGTACCTGCAAATACTTCGTCACCAGCAATTTTGTCTACGGGTAAGGATTCCCCTGTAATCGAGGCCTGATTGATAAAAGAGCTGCCTCGGTACACAACACCATCCGCCGGAACCAGTTCGCCCGGCTTCACCAGCAACAGATCCCCCGGCTGCAAATCATCGATGGATACACGATTCATTTTACCGTCCTCAATACGCAGCGCCGTTTCCGGTTTGAGCGCCAGCAGTGATGAAATATCCTTGTGACTGCGCTCCGTTGCATAGCTTTCCAGTGCACCACTTAACGCAAAAATAAAGATCAGCATGGCTCCTTCATTCCAGTAGCCAATGGCTGCCGCTCCCAACGATGCTGCAATCATGAGCAGATTCACATCAAGATCACGATCCTTGACCAGTGTCTCTATGCCTTCTTTGGCTTTAGTCCATCCACCTATGGCATAAGCAACAATATATAGTAGTACGGATAACGGGTTAGACCATGATGCCGTCGCCCAGGCAATAAGCATCAAAAGTCCACTGCCCAGAGCAGCTTGCATTTCCTTGTTGCGCAGCATAGCCCGAAAGTCTGGTTTGCGCCCTCGGCCTGGGCCAGGTGTATTGGCTGAACGCTGTTCAGCTTTTGCTTGGGTTTGAATGGGTTGGTGTATCGCTTGCATATGAATCACAATCCTTTCTGAATGTCGGGTTGTGGAGTGCATTTTGCTGCATCCATGTCCCGTGTATTGAAGTCGTATTGAGAATGAGAGCCATTGTTAATACCCTAAAAATGACACATGCTGCTGCGGGAATCCCGCAGCAGCATGGTTATTGAATGGTTGTCGAATGATTTTCAAATCATTTTGAATGAGAATGATAATCATTTTTTGTACTTATGCAATTATTTTTACCCAATACAACTTTTGATTCATTATATGCCTGTGCTTTGCATTTGTAAATGGGTTTTTCACCTTAGCCGGTGTAAATTAAAAAAGCCACTCGTCCATAAGGACAAGCGGCTCGTATGAATTTAATTTATTCACGTTATGAATTAAACACTAACGCTTGATTGCTGGCTAGCCTTAATGGCTTGCTCCAGATCGTAGAGGATATCCTGAATATTCTCTGTACCCACAGATAGACGAATCAGCTCAGGATTAACTCCGGCTGCAGTCTGCTCATCTTCTGTCAGCTGTTGATGCGTCGTACTTGCCGGATGAATGATCAGTGACTTGGAGTCACCTACGTTGGCAAGGTGAGAGAACAGCTTCACATTTTCAATCAGTTTGCGTCCTGCATCTACTCCGCCTTTGATACCAAAGGTCAGAATGGCTCCCTGGCCTTTCGGCAAATACTTCTGTGCCAGTTCATAGGAAGGGTGACTCGGCAAACCTGCGTAGCTTACCCATTCCACATCCTCATGTTTCTCCAGATATTGCGCCACAGCCAGTGCGTTGCTGCTATGACGTTCTACACGCAGATGCAGTGTCTCCAGCCCTTGAATGAGCAACCATGAATTGAAAGGTGAGATCGTAGCACCAAAGTCACGCAGCAATTGTACACGAGCTTTGATAATATAAGCAATCGGTCCAACCGCTTCTGTATATACGACACCATGATAGCTGGAATCCGGTTCTGTCAGTCCCGGGAACTTGCCACTCGCTTTCCAGTCGAATTTGCCGCTGTCCACAATAACTCCACCAATGGAAGTACCGTGACCGCCAATAAATTTGGTAGCCGAATGAACGACAATATCAGCTCCATGTTCGATTGGACGAAGCAGATACGGACTTGGGAATGTATTGTCTACAATCAAAGGAATGCCATGTTCATGGGCGATAGCTGCCACAGCTTCAATGTCCAATACGTTGCCTTGCGGATTACCAATCGTTTCAGCGTACAATGCTTTGGTTTTGTCCGTAATCGCCGCCCGGAAATTTTCAGGATCACTGGAATCTACAAACTTTACATCTAAGCCAAGTTTCGGTAGTGTGGTTGAGAACAGATTGTACGTTCCTCCATACAGACTCGCTGCGGAAACAATCTCATCTCCCGCACCTGCGATGTTTAAGAGGGAGAACGTAATCGCTGCCTGACCGGAAGCGGTAGCAAGTGCACCCGCGCCTCCTTCAAGTGCAGCAATACGTTGTTCGAACACATCCGTGGTCGGATTCATCAGACGTGTATAGATATTGCCAAACTCTTTCAATCCAAACAGATTGGCTGCATGCTCCGTATCACGGAATCCGTAGGATGTTGTTTGGTACAACGGTACTGCACGTGCATGGGTGGTCGGATCAATCTCCTGGCCGGCATGAATTGCCAATGTTTCAAATGAAAGCTCACGTTCGTTTGACATAAATCTGTTTCCTCCCTTAACTTATACGTTTGGCAAATCCCTAGATGTCATGACATGGTGGCGTATGTTTTCCATATTCTCTCACAAGATGTCGCTTTTGAAAAGAAATATTTCCGATTTTTCCGATGAGAAATATTAAATATGTATCAGTAAGACTGCTACACCAAAAAAACCTTTGCTCCCGCAAAGGTTTTCCGGATTTTTTTCAACCATCACCTGCTGAACTTCTGCGTGATTTTATACCGTTTATACCCGAACGCCACTCCATATTTCACGTAAATGCTTGGCCGCCGGGACAGCTTCTTCCGCGGTTACCCCTTCTAGTGAAATATCGATGTGTGGTTTATAGCTCTTCAATAGTTCAAAAAATAACGGATAATCCAGAATGCCCTCACCCGGCACCGGATTGAACTTTTCACCCTGCGCATTGAAAGCCACATCTTTGGCATGAATGACAATGATACGCTGATACAGCGTTTCCATCACTTCACGCAGGAATGCAGACTGGTCAGCCACATGAGGTTGTTTGATCAGATTACAAGGATCGAACAGCATGCCCAGATTGGATGAAGGAATTTCTTCAAACAGACGGATCATATGTTCACGTGTATGAAGCGTATGGGTAGATACTGGCTCAATCGCCGCATGAACGCCCCACTTTTCCGCCTCTTCCGCCAGTTCCTCTACCGTCTCCCGCAGCACCGTCCATGCCTTTTCTTCATATGCATCCGGATGAGTGTCGCGATACGTATCCAGGCCCCCTGTCTCCGTTGCCACCATGCTGCAACCGAAATCCCGGGCATAACGCAGATGCTCCTTGAATCGTTCAATGTCTGCACGACGAGCCACAGGATCAGGATCAATCGGGTTAATGTAGCAACCTAGTACCGCAATCTTGACTCCGCGCTGTGCAAATTGATCTCCGATCTCATTCGCAAGTCCAGGGCTCAGCTTGCCGTTGGCCGAGTCCACATCCGACAAGGCCTTGGCTAATGCCAGCTGGACCGAATTAAATCCGTTATCTGCGATGGTCTGTGCAAGCTGTGCTGTAGGCTGTTTACCAAACGTATGCGCAAGAATACCAAGTTTCATGTCATTGCCTCCTTTGCATCGATCGCTGACAGCGTTAACGAGCCATCCAGCCGCCATCCACATTCAGTACGTGACCATTCAAATAATCCGAAGCCGCCGATGCCAGGAAAACAACCGGACCTTTCAGATCCTCAGGTGTTCCCCAGCGTCCAGCCGGAATCCGTGCCGTGATGTCACGGTACCGATTTTCATCGGCGCGAATCTGAGTTGTATTGTCTGTTTCCATATAGCCTGGTGCAATCCCGTTGATTTGAACACCTTTGCCTGCCCATTCATTTGCGAGTGCTTTCGTTAAACCGGCAACCCCATGTTTACTGGCCGTGTATCCCGGTACGTTAATTCCGCCCTGATAAGAAAGCATGGAGGCAATGTTAATGATCTTGCCACTTCCCCGTTCAATCATATGTCTGCCAGCCAACTGGCTCAGGAAAAATACCGTATTCAGGTTAAGACCAATGACATCATGCCAGTCCTGTTGACCGTGATCGGCTGCAGGTGTGCGACGAATAATTCCCGCATTGTTGACCAGAATATCAATTCTCCCTTGAAAGGCTAATGCCTTTTCAAACACCCCGGTCAATTCGTCCTCACGGCTCAAATCAGCTTCAATCACATACGCTTTACGTCCGAGAGCCTCAATGGCACGCGCTGTTTCCGATGGATTGGAGTAAGACACCAGCACAACATCTGCCCCGGCTTCAGCAAGGCCAATCGCCATTCCTTGCCCAAGTCCTCCTGACGTACCAGTGACAAGTGCAACTTGTCCGCTTAAATCAAATGGGTATGGGTTCATGAATGATTCCTCCGCATGGTTATTGGGTTGCAAACCGTGTTCTTCAGCCTCGGCAGTCATGTAACCACTGTGGAACTGAAGATCAGCTCTGATAATCCACTTCGATACCATTTTGCCTGTATAGGGCTGCTGTCTCCTCATCCAAGCGACTATCGCTGATGATACAGTCCAGCTCCGAACAGTGTGCAAAGGTCCGAAGGGCAAATTGTCCGAATTTATAATGATCCACGACGCCATAGACCTGCTGTGAAGCAGAGATCATTGCTTTTTTTAGTGGCACCAGATCTCCTGTATATATGGAAAGTCCAAATTCCGGATGAAGTGCCGTCGTGGAGATAAACGCTTTGTGAATGTTGAGACCGGAAATGAAGGCAGCCGTATCGTCTCCCACCAGCATATTGCGAACTCTTGCTCCGCCGGGCACAACCAGTCGCACCTGCTCCTTTTTGGTCAGCTCAGCAATAATGAACAGATCATTGGTAACCACCGTAATGGGCTGATTGTCCAATCTCTTCGCCATCTCCAACGTAGTGCTCCCGCCATCCAGCGCAACAATATCTCCTGGTCGGATATACGCAAGGGCTCGCTCGGCAATCTCCGTTTTCTCCGAATGATGCTTTTCCGTAGCCCCACGACTCGTGAGGATGCCGTACTGGTCGTTCTGAGCCAGCATCGCACCCCCATGGACACGTACGAGCAATCCCATGCCTTCCAGCTTATCGAGATCCTCCCGTACGGTCTTGCCCGTCACCTGCAGCAGTTCACTCAGATCACTAACGGTGACTTCCTGCCGCTCCAGCAGAGCCTCCATAATTTTTTCATGTCTTTTCAATGGATTCATCACAGATCAACTTCCTGTTTCTTTGGAATTTACGCGCCTATTTCAGGTCTTTCATCGCCACGCCGTCCATATCCTCGAACGTCTGGTTTTCCCCAGCCATTGCCCAGCAGAAGGTATAGCTGCTCGTACCGACACCACTGTGGACAGACCAGCTAGGAGAGATGATGGCCTGACGGTCACGTACAACCAGATGCCGTGTTTCATTTGGCTCGCCCATCATATGGAATACGACGCCATCTTCCGGCAGGTTGAAATACAAGTATACTTCGGAACGGCGGTTGTGGGTATGTGCAGGCATCGTATTCCACATGTTACCCTTGTCGAGTTCCGTAATGCCCATCACCAGCTGACAGCTCTGAATCCCGCCTTCTCCCTGATGGATATAGCGATAGATCGTCCGTTCATTCGAGCTTTCGATGCTGCCGAGGTGGTTCGGCTGAGCTTGTTCTTGCGTTGCTTTTACTGTTGGATATGTGTGGTGAGCCGGTGTGGATACAAAATAAAACTGAGCCGGCTGATCCTTGCCGCTGCTCTTGAACACGACTTCTTTTACACCTCTGCCGATGTACAGGCATTCTTTCGCACCAATCTCGTAGCCTTGACCGTCAGCTGTCACGGTTCCATGGCCTCCAACATTAATGATACCGATTTCACGACGCTCTAGGAAAAAGTTCGTTCCGATATCCTTCAGATTTACTTCAAGTGCGATATCCTTGCTTTGAGGTACAGCCGTTCCTACAATATAACGATCTACATGAGAGTAAACGGTTACCAACTCATCTGTGGCAAACAATTGCTCCATCAGAAATTCCTCGCGCAGACGGGAGGTATCATAGTTTTTCACTTCATTTGGGTGTGCAGCATAACGGTTTTGCATCATTAATCCATTCCTTTCGTTAGTCAGATAATGTTCATATAAGTTCATTTTAGTTCATTATGTATCTTTTGTGTACCTTTTTTTATAAAAAAGAACCCGACGGGAAAATCCCCGCCAGGCTCTGCTGATCTTGCGATGTATTATAAGGAGTAAATGAGCGCCTCATAAGGACGCAAACGAAGATGGCCTTCTCTAACCTCATCGGAGGTTGACCGATCCAGATTGCCAATGATCAAGCAGGCATTCGTCGCTCGATCAGCGAATGAAGCAGGCAGACGATAGGACTGCTCCCGGTCCGAGTGATTGAGAATGACAAGCCATGTCTCTCCATCCAGACTGCGGCTATATGCATATACATGCTCTTCCCCTGCCGATTGGTCACTATAATCTCCATAGACCATAACCGCGTGTATTTTACGCAGGGCAATCAGCTGCTGGTAATATGCAAATATGGAGTCCTGCGCAGCCAAATCCCGCTCCACATTAATCTCTTCATAGTTGGGATTCACCTTCATCCACGGCCGCCCTTCGGTAAACCCGGCATGCTTGCTGCTGTCCCACTGCATGGGTGTGCGGGAATTATCCCGGCTCAGCGGCTGAAGACTGTGGAGCACTTCATCTGGCGCACGGCCTTTACCGATTTCTTCCTTATATTTGTTCTTCATTGCAATATCGTGATATTCATCAATGGAAGAGAACCGGACACCCGTCATGCCGATCTCCTCTCCCTGGAATACATACGGTGTTCCCGGAAGGGTATGAATCATGGTCGCCAGTTGTTTGGCGGATTGCACACGGTATTGTCCATCATTCCCGTACCTTGAAACCTGTCGGGTGTGATCATGATTGTTCAGGAACTGGGAGTTCCAACCTTCATGTCGGAAAGCTTCATACCAGCTCTCCTGAATTTCCTTGTACCGTTTCAGATCCCAAGTAGGCATGTCATCCGCCACCTGGAAATGGAATAACGTATGCAACTCTTTCCGGTTATCCCCCACATACAGAAGGCCATCCTCTGGTGTGACAAACGGAATTTCTCCTACAGTCATGATGTCGTAATGCTGGAGAACCTCCCGGTTCATTTCCTGCAAATATTCATGAATGCCTGGATTATTGCCCAGATAATCAATGTTCTCCGGGTGCTCCGCATCCGGGAAACCTTCCAGCTTGGCGAGCAGATTAATTACATCCATGCGGAAGCCGTCAATGCCCTGATCCAGCCAGAAACGCATCATCCGGTAAATCTCCTCACGCAGCTCGGGGTTTTCCCAATTCAGATCAGGCTGCTCCTTGGCAAAGGAGTGGAAATAATACTCTCCCGTCCGCTCGTCGTAAGTCCACGTTGAAGGTTCAAAATAGGATCGCCAGTTGTTCGGCGGGCCATCCGGTTTCCCTGGCTTCCATATATACCAGTCGCGTTTCGGATTATCGACAGATGAACGTGATTCTTCGAACCATGCATGCTGCTCTGATGTATGATTGACCACCAGATCCATAATGAGTTTCATGCCCAGTTCATGTACCTTGTCCAGCAATTGCTTGAACTGCTCCATCGTTCCGGCTTTCGCCATGATGCGATAATAATCCGCTATGTCATATCCGTTATCTTTATCCGGCGATTCATAGATGGGATTAAGCCAGATGACATCAATACCCAGACTTTTGATATAGTCCAGCTTGAGCATCAAGCCCTCCAAATCCCCGATGCCGTCTCCATTCGCATCCAGGAAGCTCCGCCAGTAGACCTGATATACCACGGCTTCTTTCCACCATGCCCGGTTCATGCTGCATCTCCCCTTTTCTGCTTAATGGCTGTGCTCCTGCAACGTACGCTCCAGGAAGGACAGCGTGAGCTGTGTAGTATCTTTCAGCACCACGTCCGCTCCGGAACCTTTAAGTACAGCTTCTTCACCAATACCCACGGCGATCATGCCTGCGGATTTGATGGCCTCAATACCCGCCTGCGCATCCTCGATGCCGATGCAGGCCTTAATGTGAGCACCCACTTCTTCTGCTCCACGCAGGAACAGATCAGGTGCTGGCTTACCGTTTGGTACGGAATCCGGATGTACCACATAGCGGAACAGCGAGTCCAACTCCAGCGCCTTCAGAATTTGAGGAGCATTTTTGCTGGCCGAGGCGATCACCGCAGGAATGCCGGAGGCTTGCAGCTCAAGCAGCAATTCCCGAATTCCAGGGTAGGTATGCTCCGGTGTCAGCGAGTCCAGCAACGAGACGTAATGTTCGTTTTTACGCTGTGCGAATTCTTCCTTTTCCTCAGCCGAAAACGCCTCTTCCTTGCCACCCAGACGTAAAATGCGCGCCAGTGACTCCCCACGGCTAATGCCCTTTAACTGCTCGTTGAACTCCCGATCAAACGGAATATCCAGCGATTCCCCCAGCTTCTTCCACGCTACATAATGGTACTCCGCCGTGTCGGTAATGACACCATCCAAATCAAAAATAACGGCTTGAAGTGCTCCGTTCCCTTTCATTACCCGTTCCTCCCCATGTTATTGCTCTAGTTGCCATTCGATCCGTTTCTCGTTGCTTTCCCGTTTCTCGCCCTTCCAGTCCAGAACAACCGTCCAGCCCGATGCGTTGGAAATGCTCGCATAACGTTTGCCCTCACGGGATTCAAAATGGATATCGAACTCCGCATCGCCTACCATCAGATGCTCCAGACTGCATGTTTTGTTATCCCATGCCTGCGGCATATTAGGTGATAAGGTTAAACGGCGATGCTGTGCTTCCGGTTGAACGCCGAAGAAATGTCGTACGACTGGTACAGCCAGTGCATAGATGGTCCACGCCTGCACTACACAGCCGTAGTCCGGGGACATCTCCGAGAAAGAACCTGGCACTACACGTGAGAAGCTTTTCCCCATCCGACGCAGTAAATCCAGTGCGTGATCCGGATGTCCGTACGCAGCTTCTGCAACCGCATGTGCTCCGGTAGAGATTGTCATCGTGCCTTGTTGATACATGGCCGCAAGATAAGTACCGTATTCACCAATGAAGTCGCGATTTCGCATCGCTTCCAGAGCACGCTGTGCTTTGTCCTGATCGGCAATTCCTGCTTCCATTGGAGTGACAATGACCCAGTTTTTGTTCAGCAACCAACCGCGATCTTTCTGATCCTCACCTGCATCGGCAAGCAATCCTTCCACGTACTCCCGGTAGTCTGTGATCCCTTGCTTTTCAGCGAGAGAAACCATGTAATCCACCTTGGGCACAATATCAGAAACAGGTGCAACGGCATCCGCATAGAGGCTGTCTTTTTCAGACCAATACACATCATTCACTGCGCGTACCGCTCTTTCAGCCAGTTTTTGATATGTCTGATGCCGCTTCGTTTCACCCAAATAGAGACTCATGTGCTCCAGCGCCTGAAGAGCCTTGGCTGTATATACGGCACTATCAATCAGTTCCATATTCAATCCGGCAATCTCGATGATGCCGTAACCGGAAGGGAACAGGTCTCCGTCCGGGTCCATCTCACCCAGCAGCCAGTCGATTCCCTGAACACAATAGTCATAATGCTCGCGCAGAAGTGCATCATCTCCGGTCCACAGGAACATTTCCCATACAAAGGCGATATAGTGTGCCGTCTCCTGCGTGTTGCCGCGATTAGACACGGCTCCTATCGTGGTCACTTCATGCACAAAACGTCCATTACCGTTTGCTTCCTTGGATTTCTCCAGCAACAAATTCAGCGTATCCCGCACCAGTTGA
Source organism: Paenibacillus sp. O199 (assembly GCF_001636635.1). Classification (NCBI taxonomy): domain Bacteria; kingdom Bacillati; phylum Bacillota; class Bacilli; order Caryophanales; family Paenibacillaceae; genus Paenibacillus; species Paenibacillus sp. O199. The sequence continues at coordinate 43,996 of NZ_LGRP01000016.1, read as the reverse complement.
TGGTCTCCCGTAGCAAGCACACCCTGAAGCGCATACGTACTGTCACAGCCGAACCACCACGGATACGTGGGTCCACCTGCCGTCAATCCACGACCAATGCCGTCTACTTGTTGCACCAGCCACTGATTATTGCGCTTCACCCAGGCAAATTGCTCGTTCAGCTCATCCTCGCCTTCAATGGTCAGCACTGCGCGCTGATCCAACTTGTCGTAGAGTTGCTGCTTCTGCTCTTTCAAGCTGACGTAGTCACGTTCGATGACTGCATAAGTCTGCTCACAGGCTTCACGGGACGACTCCGAACCGGCAACAAATAACCGGAAGCGGAACACATCCTTCTCCTCCAGCGTGCATTCGGTTACAAAAGAAATGCCTGTGCCCTTGCCTGCCGTCAGTTCTGGTCCGTAAATCTCAGGACCAACTGTCATTACCGTTCCAGGCAGGTCACTTCCAATCATGGCATACCAGTCTTGGGCATCATCTTTGACGATGACTTTGCGCGAAGAAATAGCTTCTGCCGTTTCACCCGCTCCTGGGATAATTCCGATCTCATCGGAATACCACACTGGACGGAGATCGGTACGTGACAGCAGCTCCAGCTTGAGCCGGGTTGTTCCTTTGCCGTAAGCGCTGATCTCATATTCTGCGACCATGCCTTTTTCATAATCGGGGGCAAACTGGTTGCGTTCAATGGATACCGGAATGTGGCTCAATCCGTGATCATAATCGAACCGGCTTCCGCCCCAGGATTCACTTGTGAATCCGTCTGCCCTTGCCCATACCGCAATGTTGCGATCCAGATCGGTTACCTTCAGCCAGAAGCCGTCCAGCAGCTTGATCGGATGCAGCCATACACCACCCATTTCGTTAGCCATATGATGCCCAAAGTCGGGAAAGTATCCGTCCTGGGTACCGCAAATCTTTACATATTCACCTGCGTTATAATACAAATTAAAAGGATGTCTGCTTGTTAATGTGGCCATGGTAGTCCTCCTCTGCGGTTTGGCTTACCGCTCATCTCTTCTATTCATACGGACGATTAGCCCTTGATTGCAGAAGAGATGGAAATGCCTTCAATAAAGTATTTTTGTGCAACAAAGAATACAAGGAGTGGCGGAAGCATAATCAGCATCGTTGCAGCCATTAGCATGTTCCATTCCACGTTATACAACCCTTTGAACATGGACAATCCGAGAGCCAGCGTATACTTCTCACTGGAGTTCAGATAAATGAGTGGTCCCTGGAAGTCATTCCATACGCCCATAAAGGTAAAGATCGATACGGCAATCAGTGGCGGCATGGAAAGCGGCAGCATGATTTTAGTGAAAATCTGCATTTTATTGGCTCCGTCAACAAAAGCAGACTCATCGAGATCACGCGGAATACCGCGCATGAACTGGCGAATCAGGAAGATGTTAAACGCTCCGCCCCCGAAGAATGCAGGGATAATGAGTGGTAAAAATGTATCAACCCAGCCGATTTCCTTGAACATGATGAACATCGGGATCATCGTTACCTGCGAAGGCAGCATCATCGTCGCCAATAGCACCAGGAACAGCGTGCGTTTGCCGCGGAAGTTAAACCGGGCGAAACCATACGCACATAGGGCAGACGAGAATACGGTACCGACTAATACCGGAATCAGAATAATCAGCGTATTTTTCAAAAATGTAAAAAACGGGATGGCCAAGACGGCATTTTTATAGTTAGACCACATCCATACAGCCGGGAAAAAATCATCTTTGAACACCTCGGCAGGTGTTTTAAGAGACGTTGCAAACGTCCATAACAGCGGGATCAGCACGACGGCTGCACCAGCGATAAGCATGAGCATAGAGAATAGTTTCGAGTAGACCGGTTTCCGTGTCGTTGCTTGATTCATCATTTGTCCTCCTCTCAATCCTTTTCGTTATCGCCCTGGTAATAGACCCACATCGAAGAGCTGCGGATGACCAGCAACGTAAACGCCAGAATGATGATGAACAATACCCAGGACAATGCCGAAGCATAACCCATTTCAAAATCGGTAAAAGCTTTATTGTACAGATACAAGTTATAGAACAAGGTCGAGTTAAGCGGTCCCCCGTTGGTCATAACAAATGCTTGTGTAAAATACTGGAATCCGCCGATGATACCCATAATCACGTTGAAGAACACCGTCGGGGAAATCATAGGTAATGTAATGTTGAAAAACCGTTGAAGCGGTCCCGCTCCATCCAGATTGGCAGCTTCATACAGCTCTTCAGGAACGCCCTGCAAGCCGGACAAATAAATGATGATCGTATTGCCGACGCCCCACAAACCCATGACAATCAGTGCGCCCAGCGCATAGCTCGGATCTTGAAGCCAAGCTGGCCCCTGTACGCCGAAAAAGGCAAGCGCCCGGTTCAGAATGCCGTATTCCGGATTGAAAATCATAATCCACATCATTGATGCCGCTACAGCTGGAATGACGGATGGCATGAAATAGATCAATCGGAAAAATTTCATGCCTCTGTTCCGCATATTAAGCAGCAAGGCGATAAGCAGTGATGCCACTTGATATAGTGGTACGGATACCAGAGCGAAGATAAAGGTAACTTTCAACGATTGATAGAAAAGCTCATCATGAAACATCGTTTTGAAGTTATCCAGACCGACCCATTCGATCGATTGTACGCCGGTGATAATATCCCATTTACTAAATGCCAGCAGCAGGGAGAATAACATTGGACCAATGGTAAAGAGCAACAAGCCTATAAGCCAGGGCAATATGAACCAATACCCGGCACGCTCGGATTTAGAATTACGCATAGCAGCCTCCTTGATGAAGAGGGTGAATCAGCATGGCCGCCGACTCACCCGCATGGTTTTTACTTGATTTTGCTGTCAACGTTCTTCGCAGCTTCATCCAGAGCGCCTTTGACATCCTGTTTGCCAAGCAGCACTTTTTCCAGCGCCTTGGTGAATTCTTCAACAAACACAGGTCCGTTTGTAGAACGCATGGTGACCGGTTTTTTAGCATAATCCATCATTTCGATGACCGGTTTGTCTGCTACTTCTTTGGCTTTGACTTCGTCCAGTTCTTTCACAGTCGCTGGCAGTACTTTACCGTTCGCAGAACGAAGCTTCTGTGCATCTGTACCCGAGAGCCATTTCACCAGTTCATAAGCCGCTTCTTTATTTTTACCGGCTGCGTTGATCGCCCAACCTGCACTTGCGATAATGCTTGAACGAGTACCGTCCGTATTTTGTGGAATCAGTGCAGAACCATATTGAACATCGGATTTGTCGAGATCACCTTTGATCCAACGACCTGTAATCATCATGGCGAGCTTGTCTGTCATGAACATCGATGAATCTCCGCCAAGTGTCTCGGAATCCAGTGGCGTCGGGGATACACGGCTATCTCCTTGAGACCAGGATACATATTTATCCATTGCCGCTATCGTTTTTTCACTGTTCATGTAGCCTTCCGCAGCTGTTCCATCCTCATTCGCGATGTCTGTACCGTTATCCCACAGGTACGTATAAATCGGATATTCCCATTTGCCTGCGTTGAATCCGAATTGAGTATATTTTTTTCCATCTTTTTTAGTCAGTTTCTGTGCAGTTGCAATCATGTCATCCCAAGTCCATTCATCTGTTGGATAAGGGATTCCCGCTTCATCAAACATGCGTTTGTTGTACCAAAGTGCAAGTGGGTTGAAATCTTTAGGCAAGTAGTATTGTTTGCCTTCGATTTTCATATTTTCAATGAGATCCTTTTGGAAAATATCCAGATTAAAGGCAGTGTCTTTGCTCAAATAATCGTCGAGTGGCTCAATTACACCTTTATCAACGTATTTGTAGTAGTCGCCTTCACCAACCAGGAATACGTCTGGAGCCTGACCTGCTGCCAGAGATGTAGTGAGTTTTGTTCCATAACCTTCACTTGGAATAGGCTCAAACTTCACTTCGATATCCGGGTGTGCAGCATTGAACTCTTCCGCAAGCTTCACTTCATCCGCACCGGAGTTGACATCTCCCCATACGGAGAAGGTGAGTTTTACTTTTTCTCCTTTTCCGCCTTCCGCGCTGTTGCTTCCACCTGAAGAACAAGCGGATAACACTAATACCAAAATCAGCATAATGACCAAACTTGCGGACCCTTTTTTCATTTGAATGACCTCCACATGGATTTATATTAAACCAAGGTTTGAAACCGTTTGCTGAAAGTAACTTGCTGACCGGACAGAAGGAGAGAAATTTCTTCCTCTGCATCACTCTCGATTAGAATACCCTCGGACGTGATTGTGATATGCAACAGCTGGTTTTGCCAGTAAAGCGGGAATTTCAGACTGCTCCAGGACTCTGGCAGCTTCGGATCGAGATGAAGCTGGCCATCCAACATGCGAACTCCGGCAAATCCCATCACGACACATTCCCATATTCCGCCCAGAGAAGCTGAGTGGATGCCTGCATCCGAAGAGTGCATATGCGGTCCCAGATCAATCTCGGACGCCCGGCGGAACAGATCATAAGCGAGCGGACGATTACCGAAGTCACTGGCAAGGATACTGTGCGTTGACAGCGACAATGAGGAATCATGCAATGTTTTTTCCTCATAGTAGTCATAGTTCGCACGTTTGATAGCGGGTTCAAATTTATTCTCAAGCAGGAAGAACAGCATCATGATGTCAGCCTGCTTCGAAATTTGCATTTCACCAACCTGATCCAGGTTGTAATCATTGAAGATGCTGGCGACTTTCGTCTGATTTTTATAAGGGGTAAGATCAATGACTTTCTTCTGCAAGTAGGTATCATCTTGTGGAATAAGTCCTTGTTCATTTGGCCCTGGCAGATACATTTGATCCAGCTTGTTCCATGTTTTCCTAGCTGATGTCAGGTCAAGCTTCGCAGACAATGCCTTGAGTAATTCAGGTTTTTCCTGCTCAAGCTTTTCATAATATTGAATGGCCAGTTCCATATTGAAGTGAGCCATATGATTGGTGAATGCATTGTTGTCCACATGTTCCTTATATTCATCCGGTCCAACAACCTCATTGATGTGATAGCGGCCCTTGGCCTCATCCCACTCCAGACGGCTGGCCCAGAACGTTGCTGTATCAAAAATGATCTCGTAGCCATATTGCTCCATGAACGCCTCATCGCCTGTAGACTGGACGTAATGCCAAACGGCATAAGCGATGTCAGAGGTAATATGCTGTTCAATGAAGCCGGACCAGATCTTCGTCTGTTCTCCGGTTACGATATCTACATCTCCCCATACCGGTGTAACTTCGCCATCTTCGATCCAGGCTGCTTCCCATGGATACATGGCTCCTTCGAATCCGTTCTCCTTGGCCTTGCTTCTAGCTCCATCCAACCCCTGATATCGATATTCCAGCAAGGATCTTGCGATCTTGGGATTGCTGTAGATGAAGAAAGGCAGGATGAAGATTTCCGTATCCCAAAAGGAATGTCCCTTGTACCCTTCACCACTTAATCCTTTCGCCCCGATTCCCATGCGATTATCATGAGCAGGTGTCATAATGACGAGATGATAGATGGCGAAACGGATAGCAAGCTGGTCATATCCGCTTGTGCTGTCCACTTCAATGTTGTACGTGAACCAGGTATCCGCCCAGGAGTTAGCGCTTTCACGAAACAGCTGATCATACCCTTTTTGCGACTCTTCCTTCAGTTCTGTCAGTGAAGATTCACGCATTTGATCCAGTGAATATCCACCGTTGCTGTACACCAGATCGCGGCTGGTATGCACATTCGAGATTTTTTCCAGTGTTACCGATTGTCCGGCTTCCACGGTCACTGTGCCTTCGATGCCAACCTTGCGGCGTCCCATCGTTTGACGCAATTCCGGCTCAACTTTTTCACCATTCAGCTGCCAGTGATGCACCGTATTGGTTACAAAATCAACCGCCGATTGTGTCGTCGTTGACGTCATTTGAATATAAGTCTTTTCAAATATCCGTTTTTCGCCTTCCGTGAAATGCTGTGCACCCGAGTTCGTCCATTGTCCGTTAATACCAGACGCAATGTGAACACGTGCCTGACCATCCAGTGGCTTGATACTTACGGATGAACCAACCAAATGACGGTTGCTCAAGGAAACAAAGCGACGGAATTGAAGTTCAAAGCTTTCTCCAGTTGGGCTCTGCCATACCACGTTACGGGTCAGCTCACCGTTCTTGAGATTCAGTTGACGACTGTAGCTGATCGTTCTTCCTTTTTCCAAGCTGAAGGTTTCCCCATTCAGAGTGATTGAAAGTTCCGTTACATCCGCTGCATTAGGGAGTTCTGTTACTTCATGCTCATCAAACTTATTGAAGGTTCCAGCTACGAACCAGTTCCGCACTTGTCCAACATAATTCTCGTCCGTTGCGGAGCGAAGTCCCATGTAGCCGTTTCCAAGTGAGAGCACAGCTTCGCCTTTCCCTTGATGAGCCGGATCAAACCCGGTTTCAGTTACCAGCCAGTTACTCCATTCTCCTTGTCCTGCATCGTATTTCAGCAATTTGTATTCCCCCTATGTCTATCTTATGTTGTATCCGAAACGTTTTGGATTTGAGTGAAAATAATACCGAAACGTTTCGGATTTAAAAAACATTTCGGTGCTCTCTTCATCTCGTTCATTTTGCAATCCCTCGCGAACCGTTTCTCAGCTAAACTCAGCGACCTGGTTTGGCTGTTGAGGATCTCAAAACCAATTCATTTTGCAAAATATTAAATTTGGGACTGTCTTCCGATCTCAGCATGCCCATCAACAGGTTTGCAGCTTCATGTCCCAACTGATACATGTTCTGGCCGATGGTGGTGAGTGGTGGTTGAAAATAAGCGGCTGTTGGAATGTCGTCAAATCCTACTACAGATAATTCATCCGGTATAGAGATGCCTATTTCATTCGCAGCCTTCATTACACCCAAAGCCATCATGTCGCTTGCGCAAAAAACTGCGGTAATTTCCGGATATGTCTTCAACAATTCAGAAGCTTGTTGCTGTGCTTCCTCTTCCGTGAAATTCCCGTTTACGATCCATTCAGGCTTCAAGCTCAACCCTGCATTTCGCATTGCATCGGAATATCCTTCATAACGCTCCTTGGATACAAAAGCCTCGGGGTACCCGTTCACCATGGCAATCTGCCGATGACCCAAACCAATAAGGTGCTCTACAGCAGTCTGTGCACTTTGTTTGTGATTCGTTGATACAAAACCAACATACTCACTGTGAATGGGTATATCAATCAATACACAAGGAATGTCACTATCCAATACTTCCTGCAAATACGGATCATCCGTCTTCACACCCTGAAGAATGACACCGTCCACCTTTCGTTCCCTGCACAGCTGTGTGTACGTTTTCATCTTTTGCTTCGCTGTATTTGTGCTGAACAAAATCAGATCATAATCCGAATTGGCAGCGCTATCATTAATACCGCAAAGCACTTCGAAAACAAAGTTGTTATCGATGTTTTTGTACGTCATGCCTGATACGAGCAACCCCAGCGTTTTGGTTTCCTTCATGACCAGGCCTCTCGCTAGACCATTTGGACTATAGTTCAGGGTTTCGGCGGCTTCTTTAATCAGTTTGCGCGTACTATCGCTGACGTCCGAGTACCCATTCAGAGCTCTGGATACGGTCGTAATCGAAAATCCCGTCATTTGTGATATGTCTTTGATTGTAGCCAATTGCTTTCCTCCAAAACGTTTCGGATTACTTATATTTCTGAGTATACGGATTCAAGAAAAAAAATCAAGAACTTTTTTCGACAATATTTCGACTTTTTGTATCTCATGCGTCCCTTCCCTTATTCTGCCCGCATTCAGGATGGAAAAAGGAAAAAAAAAAGATCTCCCGACTTTTAAATAAAGTCGGGAGATCCCTGAACCTATAAAACTTAATGTGCAACTGTATTGTTCAACATGATCCAGATGGAACCAATAACGATGGTCATCATGATCAACAGACCAAAGATCAAAGCCATTACATTCCAACGCGGCTTCTCCGATTCACGGATATGCATGAAGAAGAAGAGTTGAACCACAAACTGAAGTGCTGCTGTTACCAGAACGACACTCAGTGTTGCTGTTCTGCCCATCATGTCATTCAGAACCACTACCAAAGGAACAATGGTCAGGACAACGGACAGAATGAAGCCGATGACATAGGACTTGAGTGAACCATGCTGTTCGTGGCCATGGGATTCATGTGAGTTATGCTCTGCCATCTACATCACCCCCATCAGATAGACGATCGACAGGAGGAAAATCCAGACGACGTCCAAGAAGTGCCAGTACAAGCTGATTACGTTGATTTTACCGCGAGTAACATCGGTAATTCCACGTTTTTTCAGTTGAAGCATCAATCCGATCATCCAGATCAGACCGAGCGATACGTGAAGTCCGTGAGTTCCCACAAGGGTGAAGAATGCACCAGAAGCTGCACTCGTTGTATAACTGAACCCTTCATGAATCAACTCAATAAATTCCGTTACTTCCAGGGCGATAAAGCTCGCACCCAGAACAGCTGTAACTGCCAGCCAGCTGATCAATTGCTTCACCTTGCCCTGATTCATGGCAAGAACCGCAAGTCCACTTGTGAATGAACTTGTGAGCAAGATAAATGTCTCGGCAATAACGCCAGGCATTTTGATCAGTTCAGACAATACAGGTCCGCCCGCCGAATTGTCACGCAACACAATAAAGGTTGCGAACAACACGGAGAACAGGATAACGTCGGAAATCAGGAAGAACCAGAATCCGAGTATTTTCAATTCTTGCGGGTCATGGTGACCATGGTCATGATCATGTGCATGGTCATGACCGTGCTTCGCGGCTGCTTGAGCCATTTATACCGACCCCCTTAACGACGCTTCGGTACGCTTAATTTCGTCAACCGGAATATAATAATCCGTATCGTATGAGAATGAACGAGCGATCATGCAAATCCCTACGCCAGCGAGTCCAAGAATCGCCATCCACAGCCATCCGAATACAAAGCCGAAACCGGCAACGAACCAGCATATAGACATGATGAACGGAATCGCGGAATTTTTAGGCATATGAATCGGCTCAAGCGGCTGTTCAGGTGGATAGATGCCTTTGGCACGACGTTCTTTCTCTTCCCACCACTCATCAATATCATCTCCGCGCGGTGTAATGGCGAAGTTATATTCAGGAGCAGGTGAAGGAATCGACCACTCGAGCGTACGACCACCCCAAGGGTCGCCAGATGCTTTGAGTGTTTTGTATTTCCGAATGCCGTCTGCGATTTGTGCTACCTGGAACAAGAATCCGACACCCATCAGGAAAGCCCCGATTGTGGATACAAAGTTCAGTTCCCACCAGCCGGTATCCCAGCCATAGGTGCTCAGACGACGTGTCATACCCATCAAACCGACAGCGTACTGCGGCATGAAGCAGACATAGAAACCGATATTCCAAGTCCAGAAAGCCCATTTACCCAGTTTTTCTGGCAGTTGGAATCCAAACATTTTAGGCCACCAGTAGTACAGACCTGCAAAGTATCCGAATACTACACCACCGATCAATACTTGGTGGAAGTGGGCAATCAGGAAGTAACTGTTGTGGAACTGGAAGTCAGCAGGTGCAACGGATAACATAACCCCCGTCATACCTCCGACGATAAAGCATGGAATAAATGCAAGTGTCCATAGCATCGGGGTATCCATGCGTATCCTTCCCCGGAACATGGTAAACAGCCAGTTGAAGATCTTAACCCCTGTTGGTATGGCTATCAACATCGTGGTTACGGCGAAGAATGCATTAACGTCTGCTCCCGAACCCATCGTGAAGAAGTGATGCGCCCATGTAAAGAAGGACAGGAAGCTAATGATCAGCATCGCAAATACCATTGATTTGTAACCAAACAATTTTTTCTTCGAGAATGTACTTACAATCTCGGAGAACACACCGAATGCCGGCAAGACAACGATATATACCTCAGGGTGACCCCACATCCAGATCAAGTTGATATACATCATCGGATTACCGCCCAGATCAAGTGTGAAGAAATGCGCCCCCGCAAACCTGTCGAGGAAGAGCAATGCAAGTGTCACTGTCAAGATTGGGAATGCAAACAGAATGATAATACAAGTGGAGAATACCGACCATGTAAACATCGGCATTTTCATCCATTTCATGCCTGGCGCACGCATTTTAATGATGGTAACCAGGAAGTTGATACCGGTAGCCAGGGAACCGATACCCGAAATCTGAATACCCCATATATAGAAGTTTTGTCCCACCCCCGGGCTATGCGATAGCTCCGATAAAGGCGGATAACTGAGCCAACCTGCGTCCGGTGAACCACCGATAACGAAGGACAGGTTGAACAGCATTGCTCCCAAGAAGAATAACCAGAAGCTTAGTGCATTAAGGAATGGGAACGCAACGTCCCTTGCCCCTATTTGAAGCGGTACAATAACATTAAATAAACCGAACATAAACGGCATCGCCATGAACAAGATCATGATCGTACCATGAGTCGTAAAGACCTGATTATAATGCTCAGGATGTAAGAAATCCATGTTAGGCATAGCTAGCTGAAGACGCATCATCAGTGCATCCACACCACCACGGAAAAGCATGATAATGGAAGCAATAATATACATAATACCGATCTTTTTGTGATCGACGGTAGTTAACCAGTTACGCCAGAGCCAGCCCCATTTTTTGAAATAAGTCAACACCGCTACGATGGTAATCATCGTAATTCCGATCGCCACGTCCGCACCATAAATCAGCGGATCACCGGTAACGAAAAACTCCGATGCAAACTCCTTAAGTCTCTCTAACATTGGGGGCCTCCTTTCGAATCTTTAGTTAGCACTCTTGTCCACGTCTTGCGTAGTAATCTCTTTGGCACCTGAAGCTTCACCGTGCTTGCTGTGAGCGCTTTGACCGTCAATAACATACTTGGTCACGATGTCTTGGAACAGTCCTTCAGGGAAGGAAGAATAATAAGCTACATTGCTTGTTCCCGGTTCCGCCAGTGTTTTATACGTTTCTTGCGTCAGCGGTTGGGATTGTTGTTTCACTTCAGTCACCCATTTGTCGAAGTCTTCCTCCGATGTAGCATTGACGTCAAAACGCATTTGGGCGAAGTGTTCCCCGGTAAAGTTGGCACCTGAACCCCAATATTGACCTTCATGATCAGCTTGCAAGTACAAGGTCATCGCCATACCCGACATTGTATAAATCTGTCCACCAAGCTGCGGAATCCAGAACGAGTTCATCGGTGAATCCGCGGTGAGCTCAAATTTTACGGGCCGGTCTGCCGGGATATTCAACGTGTTGACCGTTGCAATACCTTGCTCCGGATACATAAACAACCATTTCCAGTCCAGTGAAGATACTTGAATGGTCACCGGTGCTTTCTCGGAAGCCAATGGCTTCGAAGGTTCCAGATCATAGGTGTAGCGGATTGTTACAACCGCCAGCAACCCAATAATAATAATCGGAACGGTCCACCAGATAGCCTCCGCTTTAGTGCTATGAGACCAGTTAGGCTCATAAGCAGATTTATTGTCCGGTTTGTCGCGGTAACGCCATACAATTACAGCAGACAAAATCAATACAGGCACAATAACGACTGCACACAGAATTGTCGAAATGACAATCAAATCTCTCTGCGAAGCGCCAACAGGCCCTTTCGGATCCAGAACAACGTACTGCCCGCCTGCCAGCATTGGCCAGACAATCAATGCAATTGTAACCAACGTCAGGACAACCGGAATGATTATCCGAATTAGCGACCTAGGTTTCTTGTTCATCTTGATCCCCTCTCCTTAAATTCGCTCATACTGAAAAAACAGTATACTACTCTCTTCCATCTAAAGATATCAGAAATGAGCAACTTTTTTGTTCATGTTAACAAATTTGTCGATTTTACACCTTAAATGTGTGAATTTTTTCTCACAAATCACTTGCATACTTGATATTTCCTCATTGTAATCTTTACACTTCAAGTCACAAAATAAAACCCTTTGCAGTCCCGTTGAACAGTATCAACGAATCCGCAAAGGGCTTTATTGACTGGGATTCCGGGTGCTCATCCAGTCTTATTATGAACGAATTAACGCAAGATTATTTAATCGGCGCCTTCGTCTTCCCGGCGTGTATGAACAAGTCCAATCGATTTGGCAATAACGTAAATAAATACACTGCCAACCAAGAAACCGATACCCACCATTAATCCGAGGTTACGATCATTAAAATCATTCAGGTTGATCAGGCACATGACTACTCCCGTAATGAGGGCAATCCAAGCCAGAACTGTCATCGTTAGCACTGCACGCCGCATATTTTTATCTTTGCGTTCCAATTGGCTTACCATTGCTGTCTTCGATGCCATAGTAAACACTTCCTTTTCCCTTTTTGTAAGTGCTTTCCTTATACCAATATACCACATCAGTATGATTTTTAGTCAACAAATGTTCAAATTTATTTCGCAATTTGGACACTTTATTTGTATTTTAACTGTTGACAAGGAGCAGATCACTTCTTCTTACTTCTTATAACCCAAAAACGCTCTCCTCATAACATGAAACAGCTTAGACCTTATGAAACCTTCATGAACATGTGAGTCCTGGCTGAAAATAAAACAATAAAAAAGACGTTGATTCGGATAATCGAATCAACGTCTTTTTTCTGATTAAACACGTATGTCCCTGCATTTAACAATTGAAATAACGTAATTACTTAGTTATGTCAGGTTCTGAGCACTTCTTCCTGGAATATTGAAATTAAAGCTTAAATTCGTGTTTCCAACCAATTATTTTTGATCACATTTTGATACCAGTAATAGCTTTCTTTAGGTGTTCTGACCAATGAACGGTAATCCACATGCACAAGACCAAAGCGCATACGGTATCCTTCCGCCCACTCAAAGTTATCCATCAAAGACCAAGCCATGTAGCCTTTCAGGTTGATTCCGTCGTTGATAATCCGATGAATTTGGGCCAAATGCTGCTCATAGTATGCAATCCGGCGATCATCATTGATTTTGCCATTTTCCAAATCATCATTGATGCATGCACCATTTTCTGTGATGTAGACATCCACATTTCCGTATTTTTGCAAGTAATGCATGAACTCATACAATCCGCGTGATTCCACAGGCCAGCCAATATCTGTCTTAGTAAGTCCCATATCGACCTCTTCGGATTGCAATGCACCCGCCTCTGGATTGAAACGATTGATTCCCATGGTGTAATAGTTAATGCCCAACAGATCAATGGGTTGCGAGATGATTTCCATATCACCTTCCTGAATTGGTACGGTAGCTCCAGCTTCAGCGAACCAGTCCACCATAAATTGTGGATACGATCCTTTGTAGATCGGGTCTAGGAACCAATCGGTATTCAGTGCAATGGAACGGTCGCAGGCTGCCTGATCTTCTGGAGATTTGCTGTAAGGCTCAGCCCAGCATACATTGGGTGCAATACCAATCTGTCCTGTTGTACCCAAGCGACGGAACGACTGAACGGCTTTACCGTGAGCAACCAGCAGTCCGTGAGCAACATTAATGGATGTTTGCAGGTCCTTATTTCCTGGTGCATGAATGCCGAGCAAGTTGGACAGAAAAGCAATACACCATGGTTCATTGAAAGTCAGCCAGAAATTAATTTTACCGGAAAACTCCTTAAAGATGACCTCAGCATATTTTACAAATGCATCCACCGTCCTACGATTGCCCCAACCTCCGATATCCTCCAGCGTCTGAGGCAGGTCCCAATGATACAGCGTACAGAAAGGTTCGATTCCCGCTTCAAGCAACTTATCTACGAATCGATGATAGAAGTCCAATCCTTCCCGATTGATCTCGCCATCTCCATCAGGAATAATACGCGGCCAGGCGATCGAGAATCGGTAGGTGTTGATCCCAAGCTTTTTCATCAGCTCGATGTCTTCCTCATAGCGGTGGTAACTGTCACATGCGACATCACCATTATCTCCATTGAATACTTTGCCGGGTGTACGGGCAAACGTATCCCAGATGGATACCCCGCGTCCGCCTTCCTGCGCTGCACCTTCTATTTGATAGGAAGCTGTTGCTGTTCCCCAGCGGAAATCTTGTGGAAATTTAAAAATCGTCATCGTCTACTCCTCCGTCTCATGATGACACGCGGATCGTCTGTCCTGCGGTCATGGTTAAAATCACTACATAATCACCCTGAGGTGTTAACTGCGCCTTAGGCTGATCGTTTCCTTCCACACGCAGTGGGTATGCACTCCGAATGGTTATCGAACCAGCGTGATCAGCCTTAATTTCGGCGCTTGAGAGTCTGCCATCTGCCCACGCGATTGCCACCGTGTATGCACCTCGTGCCCGAAGCCCTTTCACACTGCCACTGGCCCAGTACTCAGGCAGCGCTGGCAGCAGATGTAATTCGCCTAAATGGCTTTGCAACAGCATCTCCGCAATACCGGCAGTGCCACCAAAGTTGCCATCGATCTGGAACGGCGGATGATCATCGAACAGATTAGGATGCGTGGATCGAGCCAGCAGCGTACGGACAAACTGATGTGCCAGCTTGCTATCCAGCAGCCTCGCATACAGATTGATCAACCAGGCACAGCTCCAACCTGTATGCCCGCCACCTTGTGAGATGCGACGTTCAAGTGACACTCGTGCTGCTTCCACCAGTTCCGGCGTATCCAGTCGGTTGATCTGCTCCCCTGGGTACAAACCATACAGATGGGAGACGTGACGATGCCCTGGTTCGGATTCGGCAAAATCCTTAAACCATTCCTGCAGCTGCCCCTCGCTTCCGATCTTGAATGGATAGAGCTTGCTGCGTGCTTCGCTCCACTCCTTCGCCAGCTGCTGATCCACATCCAGCTGCTTCGTTGCTTCAATGCACCGATCGAACAACTCACGAATCAATGTCATATCCATCGTCGAAGCCATGGAGATGCTGCGAGCCTCTCCTTCCTCAGTCAGGAACTTGTTCTCCGGAGAGGTCGATGGAGCCGTAACCAGATATCCGTCTGGTCCCTCCACCAACCAGTCCAGACAGAAGAGTGCCGCTTCCTTCATGATTGGATACGCGCGTTCCGCGAGAAATTGTTGATCACGGGTAAACAGATAATGCTCCCATAGATGTGAGGTCAGCCACACGCCGCCCATTGGCCAGAACGCCCAACTTGCGTCTCCGCCTGTAGGCGTGGATGTCCTCCAAATATCTACATTATGATGGGCTGTCCAGCCACGTGCTCCGTACAAAATACGTGCCGTTCTTCTCCCGGTATCGCTTAGATCCTCCAACAAGCCAAACAGCGGCTCATGGCATTCACTCAGGTTGCATACTTCTGCCGGCCAGTAATTCATCTCGGTATTGATATTAATCGTGTAATCACTGTGCCAGGGCGGCTCCACCTGATGATTCCAGATTCCCTGCAGATTGGCTGGCTGGCTACCTTCACGTGAACTACCCATTAACAAATATCTACCATATTGAAAATAGAGTGCCTCCAGGCCAGGATCATTGGCTCCAGCCTGGTACGCTTGCAGTCGCTCATCTGTAGGCAATTCTTCATTGGCTGAAGCGCCGAGATCAATAGATACTCTTGAAAATAAAGTCCCATGATCCAGGACATGTCGCTCCCGAAGAGCCTTCATGCCATGAGCCATCGCTTTTGTGATTACTTCCCTGCACTCCTGATCCAGAAGCACACCATCTTTAACAGGCATCACATCATAGCCTTCAAAGGCGGTCGCCGCTGTCAGATAAAAAATAACCTGGTCAGCTCCCTGAATATGAAGTCTTCCGTCCATAACCGTTACTTCGGCATTCTTGCCCGTCGCAGTCGCGGCCAGTCGCATAGCATAAGCCGTTCCACGATCTTCTTCGTAGATGACAGACTCCGGATGATCCCTGAAATAATTCGATTCAACATGACTCGGACAGCGACTCAACAGTGTAAGTGCATCGTCCGAAGTCTCAACGTTATAAGGATGTGGACTGTCCAACGTAACGCTTACGTTTACAGATCCCATACGATCAGCAGTGATGGTACAGATCATGAGATCATCTGTTGCACTGGCGTAAACTTCACGTACATAACGAGTGCCTTGATATGAATACTTCGTCGTTGCAATGCCGCTATGGAGATCAAGCTCCCGCTCAAATTCATCGTACGGGATCCCATCCAGTTCATCGTGCTGCAACTTAAAGTGGCCCATCGGCTGATAAGCTTCCACATCACGTCCCAGCATTTCGCGGTTCAGCAATTGTTCAGCTTCGCTATATTGCCCGGACATAATCAGTTCACGGGTCTGTTTCAGATACCGCTGACTGCTGTACTGAATGGTGTCGCGTGGAAATCCGGACCACAATGTATCTTCATTTAGCTGGATTTGTTCACCCGATGCTCCGCCGTATACCATACCGCCAAGGCGACCATTACCGATAGGCAACGCCTCTTCCCAGCGAGTAGCAGGCTGACGATACCACAGACGATTTTCTTTTGTTCTCTCATTAAATGGGGTCATAGATAACTCCTGTTCCTAATCAACTATTTTTCATTCATTACTAAAACGTTTTCGGTATAGCTAAATAACCAATATAAATACTGTTTTACTTGATTGAAATCCGCTTACCTACAAGGCTAAATTGTCGTTTATCTGAAAGTGCTTACAGTAAGAAAATTATATTTGATTTCGAAATTTGCGTCAATGTTAAACATCACATGGACAGCAAAAAAAGACCCTTGCTCAGGGCCTTTTTTGTATATCTGCCTATTCAATTAAAACATAAGTTATTTAACGTCTTTACCTGTCCACAGGGAAACACGATCCTTAACCCAAACAGTGTACTGTTTCTCCATTTCAACTGCGCCGGCTTTGTCCAACTCGGCGAGGAAATCATCGTATACTTTATCAAAGTTCGCAGCTGTAGTCAGAACAGCTTCAGGAATACGTTTGCGCACGATATCCTGTGTTTTTCGGAACGTTACCTCATAATCTGTACCTGATGGTACAGGCATGTTGTATGCTGCGCCCCAGTCTTTCAGTTGCAAATCATCTTCAGAAGGATAGAATTCTTTCCATGTTGTAATGCCATATGCTTTCAACGTTTCTTTCTCTGCGGCAGTATAACCAGCCTGGATCTGCTCTGGGAAGTTCGTTGTGTAAAAGTTATCCGTGGAATCTTTCACGCCATCACCGTATCTCGCACTAAACACGCTATACATACCGATTCCTGTTTCTTTGGTGAAGTTGGAGTTGTCATTGGTTTTACGATCCTGAATATCTTGAGGAATCACCCGTTGACCATCCTCTACATTGTAGTGTTGACCTTCAATGCCCCAGTTTCTCAAAACTTGACCTTCGTCCGAAGCGAGCCAGTCCATGAATTTGATAATACGAACCGGATCTTTGGCAGAAGTTGTAATCCCGATGCCATATCCGTCAAATCCGGTTGGCTGGAATGTATGGTCCACAATGTCCTTGTTCAGGGATACAGAGAAGTGAGCATATGTGCTGTCATCTTTGCCCGCTGATTTGAGTGCATTTTCTGCTTCTTGATAATTCCACTCCTGGTCAATCAGACCGAGTACGCGACCACTTGCGATTTTGGATTTATATTGGTCATCTTTTTGGACAAATGTATCTTTGTCCAGCAGTCCTTCATTGTACATTTTGTTCAACCAGCGGAAGTATTCTTTCTCCTCTGGACGTTTGTAGTGCAACATCGCTTCATATGTTTCAGGGTTGATATAATATTCTCCATCATCGGGTGCTCCAGTTGCTTGGAAGGCCGGGTTCGTTACTGTAATCATAATCTTCCAATCATCTGCATTCAGCGTCAATGGAATGGTCGGCTGACCGTCAATCGTTGGGTGTTTTTTCACATATTCTTTCAATACATTCTCGTAATCCTCAAGTGTTTTCACTTCAGGGTATCCGAGCTCTTTAAGTACTTTTTGCTGAATTTCAAATCCGCCTGTTGCGTCAAACGCAACATTATCAACACCCATATTCGTTGGGATTGTATAAATGGCCTGATCTTCCGAACTGTATTTCAGCCGGTTCATCTGGTCCCCATATATTTTTTTCAGGTTTGGAGCATGCTCCTCAATCAGATCCGTCAGGTCAAGCATTGCCCCTGCATCTACTAGTTTAGACAAGTTACCTTTTGGAAAAACAATATCAGGGTACTCACCGCTAGCCGCCATAAGTGCAATTTTCTGGTCTCCACCATTGTTTACATCATACTCAGCTTCAATCGTAACGCCTGTTTGCTTGGTAATCTCTTTACCGACTGCATCCTGCATCTTGTTCCAGGTTGGACTCGCATCCGCACCAAAGAATGTGAAAGTAACCGGTTCGGTTCCACTGGACTCTGAGGCTTCTTTACTTCCCGAATTTCCGCAGCCAGCTGTAACTAGCATTGCACTTGCGAGCATCAACATTGCAAACGTCTTGGGTGTATTGCCTTTCATTTTGCCTCTCATTGTCTAGTCCCCCTATTATTTATGAAGGTTTTATCTGTATAACAGGCTTTAAGCCTGAGGATACCGTTATAAGACGCATTTCTGTATGCGCTTACTAAAAATTAAATTTGCACTCTTTTTATCAAAATCTAAACCAATGAAAACTCTCTTATCAACTTACATAAAACGTTTTCGAAAAATAATTTAAAACGCTTATTGAAAGTGCTTACATTAACGATTATATGCTATCCTCCCCCTTTCGTCAACAACAAAAAAGGCCCCTTTTAAGGGACCCATTTTGCTTCGAAAATGATCGTTTATCATACCTTATTTTCAGTATTATTTCACGTCTTTACCTGTCCAGAGAGATACACGTTCCTTGATCCAAACGGTATATTGTTTCTCCATGTCTACCGCCCCTGCTTTATCAAGTTCAGCCAGGAGATCATCATACACTTGGTCGAATTTCTCAGGTTTGGCAAGGATGGCTTCAGGAATACGTTTACGGATAATGTCCTGCGTTTTCTGGAACGTTACGTTATAATCCGTATCCGAAGGTACAGGCATGTTATATGCTGCGCCCCAATCTTTCAGCTTCAAGTCGTCTTCAGAAGGATAGAAATCTTTCCACGTTGTAATGCCATAAGCTTTCAATGTTTCCTTCTCTGCCGCAGTATAACCTGCTTGGATCTGCTCAGGGAAGTTCGTTGTGTAGTAATTGCCTGTGGAATCTTTGACACCATCGCCATATCTTGCGCTGAAGATGTTATACATACCGACTCCTGTTTCTTTGGTAAACGCCGAGTTGTCATTGGTCTTGCGGTCCTGTACATCCTCAGGAATGATACGTTGGCCATTTTCCACTTTGTATTGTTCGCCTTCAATCCCCCAGTTTCTCAGCACCTGGCCTTCATCCGAAGCGAGCCAATCCATGAATTTGATAATACGTACAGGGTCTTTTGCAGTTTTGGAAATTCCGATGCCATATCCATCGAATCCGGTTGGTTGGAACGTATGATCCACAATATCCTTGTTGAGGGATACAGAGAAGTGAGCGTAGGTATTCTCGCCATTTTTAACTGATTTCAAAGCATTCTCAGCTTCACCATAGTTCCATTCCTGGTCAATCAGCCCCAGTACCCGACCGCTTGCGATTTTGGATTTGTATTGATCGTCCTTCTGCACAAATGTATCTTTGTCGAGAATGCCTTCATTGTACATTTTGTTCAACCAGCGGAAGTATTCTTTCTCCTCTGGACGTTTATAGTGCAACACCGCTTCATATGTTTCAGGGTTAATATAATATTCACCGTCATCCGGTCCACCTGTTGCCTGGAAGGCTGGATTCGTTACCGTAATCATAATCTTCCAGTCATCTGCATTCAGCGTCAGCGGAATGGTTGGCTGTCCGTCAAGTGTTGGATGTTTTGCATAATATTCTTTCAGAACTTTCTCGTAATCCTCAAGCGTTTTCACTTCTGGGTAGCCGAGTTCTTTCAATACCTTTTGCTGAATCTCGAATCCGCCTGTAGCATCAAACGCAACATTATCTACACCCATGTTCGTTGGGATCGTGTAAATGGACTGATCTTCCAAACTGTATTTCAGACGGTTCATCTGGTCCCCATAGATTTTCTTCAGGTTAGGTGCATATTTGTCAATCAGATCTGTCAGGTCAAGCATCGCGTCTGCATCCACAAGTTTAGACAAGTTGCCTTTAGGATAGATAATATCAGGGTATTCACCGCTGGCAGCCATCAAAGGTATCTTTTGGTCGCCACCATTATTCACATCATACTCAGCTTCAATTGTAACACCTGTTTGTTTCGTAATTTCTTGGCCGACTGCGTCCTTCATGTTGTTCCAGTTTGGACTTGCGTCAGCACCAAAGAACGTGAAGGTGATTGGACTGGTCGTATCCCCTGTGTCCGTTGGTGTTTCTGAAGCCGTAGTTCCTCCTCCGCTACCACTGCATCCTGCTGTAATGGCAAGAGCGCTGGCTAACAGAAGCATTGCGAATGTTTTTGGTGTTTTGCCCTTCATGTGTAATCCCCCTTATGGATAAAATGAAGCTATCTATTGTAGAACAGGCTGACCTGCACATACCGTAATTGGGTGATTCTCATTGTAAAACGTTTGATTTTATAACATAAAAAGCGTTTTCTAAAATGAAGTGAAAAACACTCGCTCTATCCAGTAATTTGAGGAACTAATCCGTACTCCTTTTGACTGAAGAGATTCATGTACATGCCTTGATAAATCACTAATGAAAGTGCTTTCATATTTGAATAATAATCCCTCTAAAAGTCCTTGTCAATAGTGAATTTACAAAATTGAAAACGTTTTTCGGAAAACGTTTTAGGTGTAAAAAAGAACCCAGTTTCCTGGGCCCTTTTTTCGAAAAAACTATTCTGCTGAAACGAATTACTTGCTCTCTTCACCGCTCCACAATTGAACACGGCTTTGTACCAGCTCAGTGTATTGTTTTTCCATGTCCTCTGCTCCGGCTTTATTCAGCTCGGCAATCATCCCATCATAAATGGCATCGAATTGTTCAGGGGAACTGAGGATCGCTTCAGGGATCCGTTTACGGATAATATCCTGTGTTTTTTGGAAAATAACGTTGTAATCCGAGTCACCTGGAGTTGGCATATTGTACGCTGCTCCCCATGGTTTAACCGGGAACTCATCTTCACTTGGGAATAGATCTTTCCACGTTGTTGCGCCGTATGCTTTGAGTGTCTCTTTCTCTGCATCGGAATACGCCGCTACAATCTGTTCAGGGAAATTCGTTGTGTAATAGTTATCCGTTGAATCCTTGACACCATCTCCATAGTGACCAGACATATTGGTATAGAGGCCAATACCTGTTTCTTTCTGGAATACGGCAGCATTATTCGTTTTTTGGTCCTGAATATCGGCCGGAATCACACGTTTGCCATCTTTCACTTCGTACTGCTCACCTTCAATACCCCAGTTCATCAACACTTGGCCTTCCTCAGAAGCTAGGTAATCAAAGAATTTAATTGTACGAACCGGGTCCGGATTCGATGTTGTAATCCCTACACCCCATCCAGATACAAAACCAGGGTCCTGGAAGGAATGATCCTTGATATCTTTAGACAGAGTTACCGGGAAGTGTGAATAGGTCGCTTCATCTTTGCCCGCTGCTTTCAATGCGTTTTCCGCATCGGAATAACCCCAATCCTGGTCTATGACGCCCAGAACACGTCCACTTGCAATTTTGGATTTGTATTGATCTGTTTTCTGTACGAAGCTGTCCTGATCAAGCAGTCCTTCTGCGTACATATGGTTCAACCAACGGAAATACTCTTTCTCTTCCGGACGTTTGTAATGCAGACTTGCCTCATATGTCTCAGGATCAATATAGTACTCGCCGTCATCCGGAGCACCTGTTGCCTGGAAGGCCGGATTCGTTACCGTAATCATGATTCTCCAGTCATCTGCGTCCAGGGATAACGGAATCGTTGGTTGACCGTCAATCGTTGGATGTTTCTCCTTATATGCCTTCAATACATTTTCATAATCCTGCAGTGTACGCACTTCAGGGTATCCCAGCTCTTTCAATACACGCTGCTGAATCCCAAATCCGCCGCCTGCATCAAAATACTTCTGGTCTACCGCATAATACGTAGGCAGTACATAAATTCCTTGATCTTCGTTGCTATATTTCAGCCGGTCCATGTAATTACCATACAGCTTCTTCAGATTGGGAGCATATTGCTCGATCAGATCAGTCAGATCGACCATTGCCCCAGCATCCACGAGCTTGCTTAGCTCTCCTTTGGGTGAAACGATATCCGGATAGTCTCCGCTTGCTGCCATTAAGGATACTTTATCCTGACCACCACTGACGGCAAACTCACCGTTAAGGGTTACTCCTGTTTTCTCTGTAAGGACCTTGCCCACTTCATCCTTCATACCGTTCCAGTTCGGACTGGGATCGACGCTAAAAAAGTCAAAAGTAATCGGAGACGTATCACCGCTAGTGTCCTTAAACGACGTTTCGCCGCTGTTTCCTCCACCGCAACCTGCGAGCAAAGACATCGCAAGTACTGGAGCCAGTGCAATCTTCATTTTGTTTCTTGCCATAATGGTAATCCTCCCGTTTCATATGTCTGTCTATCCGGGACTTTTTTGTCCCTGTCTATAGCTTCATGAATGCCACTCCGCAGCCCTATACGGTGAAGCGCAGGCCAAATGGCTGCGCTTCGGGCATTCTGATGCTTCTTTTATTATACGGCCACTCTATCTATGTGGCGGCCTGTACAAACTTACTTAAGCTTTTACTGCACCCAATGTCATACCACCAACAAAATACTTTTGCAGGAATGGATACACAATCAGGATTGGAACCGTAACAACGATCGTGATCGCCATTTTGATGGATTCCGGTGAAATCTGTGTCATTTGCTGTGCCATGTCATTGGCGTTACGTCCGGCTCCCGAGCCTTGCTGTGTACTTTGCAGTACTTTCATCAGCTCGTACTGGAGCGTGGTCAGATGCGCCTTCGAACCATTATACAGGTACGTATCGAACCAAGCATTCCACTGGCCTACAGCCAGGAACAACGCGATAGTTGCAAGTACCGGTTTACAGAGTGGCAAAATGATTTTGTAATAGATCTTAAAGTCATTCGCACCATCCAGCTTGGCTGATTCCTGCAATGCATACGGCAGGCCATCAATGAAGGAACGGATAATGAACACGTTAAACGCACTGATCATACCTGGCAATACATACACCCAGAATGTACCGATCAGGTTCAGGTCACGCATCAGGATGTACACCGGAATCAGACCACCGGAGAAATACATCGTGAGTGCAAGTGCAGTAGAAACAAACTTTCTCAACTTAAAGTCAGGACGACTCAGTGTAAATGCGATCATTGAGGAACTGATCAAACCGAGCACGGTACCTACAATTGTACGTAGAATGGATACCTGCAAACCTTGCAGCAATCCATCGTATTGGAAAATCGTTTTGTAGTTTTGCAATGTGAAATCACGTGGCCACAAGTAAATTCCACCACGTACGGTATCTGTCGAGTTATTGAGTGAGATAGCCAGTACGTTCAGGAATGGATACAGTGTTACAATCAGCACCAGGGTCATCGCGAGGATGTTGAATATATCGAACAGCTTATCGCCCCGAGTAGCATTGAATGCTTTGTTCGCCATAATGTCGTCCCCTCCCTACATGATGCTTTCTTTGGTGAATTTTTTGAACAATCCGTTCGCTGTAAACAGAAGGATGATACTGACAACGGAGTTGAATATGCCTATGGCTGTACCATACGAGAATCGTCCCATATTCAAACCATAATTGAGCGCGTATAGATCAAGCACTTCCGAGTAGTCTAGCACTAGACTGTTTTGCAGCAAAAATTGCTTTTCAAAACCGATACTGATCAGATGCCCGATGGACATGATGAACAGTACAGAGATCGTAGTCCGAATGCCTGGCAACGTGATATGCCACATTTGTCTCCAGCGGTTCGCTCCGTCTACACGGGAAGCTTCGTAAAGCTCCTGGTCAATACCGGTAATGGCCGCCAGATAGATGATCGCATTCCAGCCGGTTTCCTTCCACATATCTGAAGCGGTTACAATGTACCAGAACAGGTTCCCCTTAGCCATGAATTGGATCGGCTGATCGATAATGTTTAGGTTTACCAAAAGGTCATTGATAATCCCGCCATCGGTGGAGAGCATCTTGGTAATAATCCCTGCCACTACGACCCAGGATACAAAGTGAGGCAGATATGATACCGTTTGCACGGCGCGCTTGAAGAACATGCCTTTCATCTCATTCAAGAGAATCGCAAAGAAAATCGGCACGATAAAACCGATAACCAGTCCCATCAAGCTCATTGCAAGCGTATTTCGAAGTACCAGATAGAAGCGATCATCGCTGAATAGCTCTGCAAAGTGTTTAAAACCAACCCACTGTTGATCACCGAACGATCTGGCCGGTTTATAGTTTTGGAAAGCCATCGTCCATCCCCATAGTGGCAGATAGTTAAATACAAAAACCCAAGCTACGAATGGCAATGACATGAGATAGAGATACTTTTGCTGTTTCATACTGTCCCAAACTCTGTTCCGCCGTTTTTGTGTTGGCGGATTGGGGTCACTGCTTTTTTTCGCGGAAGCGGATTTTTCTGTTAGCGTTTCCATCTCCGTTCCCCCTCCTCTGATTTATAAAATAATCATACCTGATAGAGCGTTTTCAAAATACCATCTGGATTTTAGAGAAAATCATATGAAAATTAGATATCCCCTTATAAAATCCGATATTATATCTATAAAATTAGTGATAATGACGCTATCTATTAATAATTATTGAAATTAAAAGGGAATTTAATTTGAAATTGGTAATGATCGAAAACGTTTTATAGAAATCGTTTACTTCATGTAAAACTAAAAAGAAAAAGGACCTCCAGGGTCCTTCAAATAGACTATTAGTTCGAAAACGTTTTTTACCTAATCAGGAGAAATACCAAACTCCAGAAGTACCATCCTCTGAAACATGGGCTACTCCCGTTCTGGCTCTCCTGAAGAATCTTTGGGCTGTGATCTAGCAAGCTCTCTAGCATGTTTGTATGCGGAAGGCGATTCCCCTACATACTTCTTGAATTTGCCGTGGAAGTAATCCACGTTGGCATACCCCACCCTCGCGGCAACCTGGTGCACCTTTAAGCCTTCATCGAGAAGTTCCTTCGCCTTCTCCATTCGGACCTTATCGAGAAATGCATTGAAATATTCCCCGGTATGGTTTTTGAACAGCTTGCCCAAATAACTGCTATTGTAGTTAAATACCTCAGCGAGTACCTCCAGCTTGAGATTTTCGCCGGGATTACGACGGATAAATTCAATCATTTGTTTCAGTACCGTATCCTTGCTTCCTCCACCCATGCGCTGAATAAGCCGGTTCAGGTGTTGAGCAGCCATTACTTTGAGATCCAGTAACGTTAATTGATGGTAGACCTCCGTAATTAGAACGGAATGCTCCTGCATAATAGATTGCATATGCTGATTCGTTGCCGCAAGTTTGTTAATAGCCAATGAAAACACTTGGGAGAACGCCGTCTTAATCGCCTGTTCTGTCTGATGATGGGGGATCAGACGTTCCTCGATTTCGGTCAGCACACGCTTCACGGACTCGCTACTCCGAATGTCGAGCGCATAATACAGCTTGTCCGCCAATTCTGCTTCATCCGGTTCACCACTAACTTCATCCAGCGCAATAACCGGCCCAGAAGCACTTTTGCTCTTCTCGCCTTCGTTCCATAACATAATACGTTGTTCCGCGAACAGGAAACGTCCGCCCAATACGCCGTTGGCCTGATTATAGGAATGTGCGATGTCTGCTGTGGAGTTTACAGGTTGACCTGCTGCCGCGTACATGTGAATATTCCACTCTCCCAGCAGCCCTTCCAACTCATCATATAAACTCTGGGCAGATTGGACAGTCAAAATAGGCTCTTTACATAACAGTCCCAGTCCGGAATGGAACGAAAACACAATGCCCCGATCTTTCTGGTCAAAAGCTTCCGCCAGTCTGCGTTTCACTACACTACCACGCTGTAAATCAGGTTCGGCATGCATCTCCAGCAGCACAACCTGATACTGCGACCAATTCAATCCTAGAGCATTTGCTTCCATCGTTTCTGTACCTTCCAGGCTATCGAAAAGCAATGCTTCAATTTGGTGCTCCCGGTAGGCTGTATCCTCACCAGCATGGCGGGCCAGTGTCAGACGCTCCCTTGTCAGCATCACAGAGATCCGCTCCAGCTCACTGATAATCTCCTCTTCATCCACCGGTTTGAGCAGATACCCATCCACGCCAAAACTGATGGCTTTCTTGGCATAATCAAAATCCGCGTACCCACTCAGGATCAGAAAGTGCGACTCCGGATGGTGCTGCCGCACTTCTTCAATCACATCCAGCCCGGTCATGCCGGGCATGCGAATATCGATGATCGTCAGGTCCGGTTCCAGCTCTTCGAAGCGGGTGATGGCCTCACGCCCGCTGGCAGCTGTACCAATCACCTGAAAGCCGTATTTTTCCCAATCAATGATCGTTGTCAGTCCTTCACGTATGCTAGGTTCATCATCTACCAATAACACTTTATACATGCTGGTCTCCTCCTACTGGCAAGGTGAAAGAAACCTCTGTTCCTTCCCCGTACACACTCTTAATCTGTAATCCGTATGGCTCGCCGTAAGTCAACGTTAAACGTTGATGTACGTTACGCATGCCAATCCGGCTCTTCTCCTGTTCTTCCGGTCCACAGATGAACTGCATCACTTCAGCCAGACGCTCCGGCGTAATGCCTGCCCCATCATCATCGACACGCACCTGAACGACATCCTCCACCAAACGAATATTTATATTCACACGGACCGTGCCCTCTTTATTTTCCAAACCATGCACAATCGCATTCTCAACCAGAGGCTGAATGATCAAAGGAGGAATGTACATCTTCTCCACCTCCGGATCGATATGGATCTGGAAAGCAAGCCGATCGCCGTAACGGAATTTCTGAATTTCCAGATAAGAACGTACCATCTCCAGTTCGGCTCTGAACGTCGTTTTGCCGCTGCCAATCTCAAGACTCTTGCGCATCAGTTTGCCTAGCAGCCTGACAATATTGGCAATCTCCGCCTCGCCTTTGATATGGGCTTTCATACGGATCGACTCCAGTGCATTAAACAAAAAATGAGGATTGATCTGGCTGGCCATCATTTTCAGTTTAATCTCTTTCTGTGCAATTTCCAATTGATTGTTCTGTTCCGTTGCCTCCACCACCTGAGTCATCAGTTCATTAATACTCTTCACCATGTAATTGAACTGCCTCGACAGTTGCCCAATCTCATCATTCCCGTCAATGCGGGAGGTGACGTTCAGATCTCCCAGTGCGAGCTTATTCAAATGTTTGCTAAGGCGTAACAATCGGTTTGACGTGAGAAACGAAATGATATAAACAAGCAACAATGCAATGACCAGCACAAGCGTAATGAAGAGCATACCGATCATGCTAATGGTATTCGCGTCTTTGACAATATTTTTGGTGGCAAAAACGGAAATGATCTTCAGGCTGTTCATGCTCGATCCAGGGCGCAGCTCATCAATGACAATATTGGATGGCTCCCCCCGAAAATCTGCTTCAATTGTGCCTTTGGTCTGATTTTGTAGATCTACACCAAAATCAAGCTCGTCCAGCGTCTTGCCCACTAGTTCGGTATTTTTGGCCGCAACCACATAACCCTGTTCGTCCGTAATCAACGTCTCGAACGGTTCCTGACGTAATAATCCATTCAGCTCATCCTGATTGATTACAATCATCAGCACACCCTCGGTCCGATATTCGGCAAAAGGCACTTTGCGAACCAGACTGAGCTTATGCACCGGATTATCTCCCTTGTCAGGAATATAAAACCAGCCGATGCTCGTCGTTTTCAGTGCCTTCTGGTACCAATAGCTCTCCTCGGTCTGCTTGTCCACAGGAATGAACTCCAAATTGTTGATCAGCGTCGGATTGGTGGAGTAAAACCGGATGCCCGCAACCTCACGGTACAGACGCTTATATTCCTGAAAATCTTTATACGCGAGGTAAGCCGAGGTCAGCTCCACAACGCTTTGGTATCGTTTGTTCACAATTTCCTTCAGTTCATTGTTGAACATCAGAATGTTGGAAATATCCGTAGGCACACGCAGTAGTGTGATGGTCTGACTCTTGACCTTGTCTACGTTGTTGATCGTCTGTCCAATGGCATTGTCCAGCGCCTGCTTGCGAAAGTATCCGGTTACAGCAAGTCCAATAATTAGTACCGGAATCATGACGACAAGTACATAGGATATGAGCAATTTATGCTTTAATTTAAGATTGTTGGATGTTCTTATGAGCCTTTTAAACATATCTGCACCTTCCGTCGCTTATAAGCGCTTACATATAAAGGTCAGTACATATTACGCCTGCCCTTCCAATTCATCATACCACATAACAGCAAAAGCCCTGCAAGAGGGCTTCAAAAAAAGGCTGTATGCTGAGTGAAAAACAAACATGAAGTTTGTATAACTATTTCTAATGTAGGAAGTAAAACAGATGGCTTAGCGGCTGCGTGCTGAGCGGAAACCGTGTCCTTTGGCACGCAGCGCAACAATTAAAGCTATAAGTGATAGGAACAGGATGGCCCAGGTAAAGGACGAGGCTCCCCATTGATTCAGAAGCACACCTCCCGCCAATCCACCAATAGCAATAGCGAGATTCCAAACGGTCGTATTAATCGGCATAACGATATCCACACCCTGCTCCCCGGCAGCTTGGGCAAGGGCGGTCTGCAACAGTGTAGCCGCACCGCCAAATGTTAGACCCCAGAGCGCAACTGAACTAAATACAACGGCAATGTGCTCGCTCCAAAGACCCAATACCAGAGAGATCAGGGCAAAGCCCGCAAGGCTGATGAGAACCAGCATACGCAACCAACGATCAATAAGAATACCTGTAATCCAGATGCCCACCAATGCCATCAGGCCAAATACAAGTAACATAAGTCCAACCTTTGATTCCAGACCGACATCGGCGAGGAAAGGAGCAATATAGGTGTACAAAATATTATGAGCAAGCATCCAGGCCAGAACGACAGCCAGAATGGGGATTACGCCAGGAGTCAGCAGTACCTTTATTGAAGAAATGCGCTGATCAGCAGACTGCCCCGGATAATCGGGTACTTTCCAGAGCACCCAGAAGATCAATACAAACGCCAGCAGCGACATCAGCCAGAATACCGAGCGCCAGCCCATAAAGGAACCCAGCAATGTACCTGCAGGAACACCGAATGATAAGGCAATCGGTGTACCGATCATCGCAACAGCCATGCCCCTGCCTTTGAGATGATCAGGCACCATCCGTAGTGCATAACTGCCAATCAGGCCCCAGGAGACACCGGCTGCAACACCGGCAAAAAACCGAGCGACAAGGGTCAATACATAGTTTGAAGAGAGGGCTGTAATCGTGTTGAAAATCAGAAAACCGATAATCGCTAGAAGTAAAAGCGGACGGCGTCGCCAGCCCCTTGTCAGCACGGCCACAGGTATGGCGGCAATCAGAGAACCTACTGCATAAAATGTGACAAGCTGCCCTGCCCCTGCCTCAGAGACCTGCAGCCCTTCCTTGATTTGCGGCAGCAACCCCGCGGGAAGAGTTTCAGTCATAATAGCTATAAAACCAGCCATCGCTAAGGCCAGCAGCCCAAACCATGGGAAACGTTGAGAAGATTTATCGGACATCTATGCAGCTCCTTTTTAGATAATATAGGACATAGAATCGAATTATGGATCGATCATTCTTTATATTATCCACCCTCTCCTACCTTGTCAACGACTTTTGGATCGATTAGTATATAATTAAGAAAAACGAGGGGGAATCTCTAATGGCAAGAACCGGACGTCCGCGCATTTTTGATCGGGATGAAGCCCTGTTGCAGGCAATGATGCTCTTTTGGGAACAAGGATTCGAAGCCACCTCATTGCTTCAACTTCGAGCGGTCATGGGGGATATTTCAGCAGCCAGCTTCTATGCAGCCTTTGAATCCAAAGAAGCTCTTTATAAAGAAGCGGTAGAACGATATATGGGTTCATTTGGACGCGTTACGGAAAGCTTCTCAGATCTTACGCTATCTCCAAGAGAAGCGATTGAAACAACTTTAAGAAGTACCGCCAAAATGCAAACAGACAGCGCACATCCATCTGGCTGTTTAATTGTGCTGTCAGCCAGCACATGTTCTTCCAAAAACAATCATATCCGTGACATAACCGCCGAGAAAAGAAAGCTGACTCGCAACCGCCTGCAGGCTTGCATCCAGCGCGCTGTGGAAATCGGCCAACTGCCTGCCTCCACGAATGTGGCAATGCTGACCACCGTATTTGATACCTTTATGCAAGGCATTTCTACACAAGCCCGGGACGGTATCCCTTTTGCAACGCTTGATCAGGCTATCACCGAAATTATGGGCATCTGGGACCTTGCTCAACATCCAGCGTGACCTTACTTCCTAATGGTCGAAATGTTAGAACAATCAAAAAGGCACTCCCATGATTGGAAGTGCCTCTTCATTGTATACTTTAACCATGTCCGTCCCGTTATGGACGGGGTGTGTCTACCCCATTAAGAATCAGCTTGGGATGAATATCAGCGCTAAGCGAAGCGGAAACTGCACAATACTTCTCTTCAGCCATTTGGATGGCTTTCCAGATCCGATAATCCGGGATATCGCCGTCCACCTTGAAGATCAGGTCAATGGAAGTAAATCCTTTCGGCATACCTTCACTACGTGTACCCTGTGCTTCAATCTCAATGCCAGTAATTTTGTCCAGGAAAGCGTCCAGAATCATCGTGATATCGATCCCCATACAACCTCCGAGACCTGCCAGTAACAATTCCATGGGTGTAGCACCCTTGCTGTCACCACCATAGGCTGCTGTGGCATCCATGCCAACCGCGTAGCCAGAGGGTCCTTCGGAAGTAAATGCGCGTTTGCCTTTCCATACCGTTGTTACATTCATGATGTTTATCCTTCTTTCTTAGAATTCAGTAATTTGCTGCAAAAATCTTCGTGTCCGCTCCTGGGTCGGGTGTTCAAAAAAGGCCTGTGGACTCGCTTCTTCCACAATTGATCCATCCGCCATAAAGACGATTTTGTTAGCCACATTCCGGGCGAACTTCAACTCATGCGTAACGACCAGCATCGTCATGCCTTCCTGTGCCAACTCCTTCATAACGGAGAGCACTTCTCCCACCAGTTCGGGATCAAGGGCTGAGGTAGGCTCGTCAAACAGCATCACCTCAGGCTCCATGGCAAGTGCGCGGGCAATCGCTACGCGCTGCTGCTGTCCACCGGACAAACGGGATGGATATGCATCCTGCTTGTCCGACAGACCGACCCGATCCAGCAGAATCCGGCCGCGTTCGGCCGCTTCGTCCCGCTTGATTTTTTTCACAGTCACGAGACCTTCCATCACATTGCCAAGCACCGTCTTGTGCGGATACAGATTGAACTGCTGGAATACCATGCCTGTCTGCCGACGGATTTCAAGTACCCGTGCCCGCTGGATTCGCTGCGAGTCTGAACTGTCTACCACTACACCATTCACTTCAATCTTGCCGCCAGAGAGCTCTTCCAGACCGTTCAGACAGCGCAGAAGCGTACTTTTGCCCGATCCACTGGGTCCCAGCAGAACAACAATATCTTTCGCATCGACATGCAGATCTATATTTGTGAGAACTTCATTTTTTCCAAAACGTTTGGTCAATCCTGTTGTTGTAATCACCGGTTCTCCCCTCCTATCAGTAAGCCCGGGCAAGCCGGCGCTCCACTTGTTCCAGAATGGCCGAGAAGCCGATACTCATAATCCAATAGATCACGCCAATCGCCAGATAAAACGGCATATTCACCGCATATTGTGATACAAGCAATTGTGCTGACCGCAATAACTCGGTAACACCGATCGCCGCCACAAGTGATGTTTCCTTCAGCATGCCAATAAAGGTGTTACCCATCGGCGGGATGGCAATGCGCACAGCCTGCGGGGAGATAAACCGTCTCATCGCTTGAGCCGGGGTCATCCCCGTTGCGTATGCAGCTTCCGTCTGCCCTTTCGGTACCGCCTGAATGGCTCCGCGAAACGTCTCCGACAGAAATGCACCCGCATTCAGACTAAGCCCGAGACAGGCTGCGGTGAGCGAGCCCAAGGTTACGCCATAATCGACCAGCCCATAATAAATAACGAATAATTGCACCAACAGCGGGGTTCCCCGCATGATGGATACGTAGAAACGGGCGATCATTCTAAGCCACATCGGTCCTTTCAGACGCGCGATAGCGACGAGCAACCCGATGATAAAAGCAAAAAACATTGAAATCACAGTTACATACAGCGTGTAATATGCCCCCTTCAGAAAGAAGGGGATATTCTCAAATACCAATTCCATGGATCAAACTTCCCTTCGCCCTGCCGGTTCATTATTGCGCAGGCTCTTCACCGAACCATTTTTTGAAGATGGTATTGTACGTACCGTCATCCTTCATGCCTTTCAGTGCATCATTCAGTGCTGCTACGAGTTCCGGATTGTCTTTGCGCACAGCAATACCTGCCTGGTCACTCTTAATCGGTTCACCTACGGCTTTGATTTTCAATCCGTTGGCATCCACAATGGGTTTCAGCGCATACATGTTGTTGATTGTGGCATCAATCCGTCCAGCATTCAGGTCTTTGAGTGAAGAGATAACATCGTCATAGGTTTTAATCGTGAAGTCGCCCACTTTCGGCAGCACTTCATTACGCAGATACGTTTCATCATTCGTACCCAGACCTACCCCAATCGTTTTTCCTTTGAAATCTTCCAACTTGGTAATGTCATTATTATCACTTTTCACAATGATTTTGACTTGGTTCGTAATATACGGATCACTGAAATCCAGTACTTTCTTCCGATCATCGGTAATCGTCATCTGGCTGATGATGGCATCCAGCTTTTTGGCTTGCAGACTTGGTGTCAGGCCGGAGAACTCCTGGGATACAAATTCCACCTTAACTCCAAGACGCTTCGCAACCTCACGTGCGATATCTGCATCGTAGCCGTCCATTTCTTTCTTATCGTTCAGGAAGTTGTATGGAGCGTACGTGCCCATCATTCCCACTTTGATGACGCCAGCAGACTTGATCTGCTCCAGTTCATTGTTCGCTTGTGCTCCATTGCTGCTTCCATTGTCCGTAGTTTTACTGCCACAAGCGCTGAGTACCAGCACGGTCATTAGCAGCAGGGCTGGTAATGTCCAGCCTTTGCGAGATTTCATTCCATATGTTTTATTCATGTCATTAACTTCCTCTCATCCATGTAGTCATGTCTTGTTGAAACTTCTGTTTCCTGTCTTCCTAAACTGCAGTTGTACCCATTATTCCCTGCTGCTGGCTTAATCATGTGAATATTTAATCCAGTTGTTGAAAATAAAGCTCCAGGGCCAGCACACTTTTATGTGCCGAGCAGTCCATAAAATTCAAAGCTTGCCGCCTCAGCTGCGAGCTTTGTTGCTGTCATTGATGAAAACTTGCTGTGCAACTCCTCCGAGCCAAACAGCCAGCGCGTAATCATGCCTTCAATCATGCTAACCAGCAGCGCAGCGCGAAGCGGTACATCCATGGATTCCGGCAGCATGCCCAGCTTAATGGCCCGTTGCATGTTGTGGCGAAATGCTTGTTCCACTGCATTACGTGTCTCCTCGACCAGACGGCGTACCGAATCCTCCGACACGATGCCTTTAAGCAACAACTCCATAAAATAACGATTGTCCGCTGCAAAGGAGAATAAGTCGGTAAACAGCCGTTCCGAAGCTCTCACCATATCCTCAACCGATCCGGCATCCTTGCGGTAGCCTTGTCCGATCGCTTCAAGCAGCTTCTCCCTGCCGGTCAGTACAATTTCCGACGCAATGGCCTCCTTACTTTTAAAGTGCCAGTAAAAAGTGCCTTGCGCGACGCCGGCTTCCCGGACAATATCGGAAATTTTCGTCTGATGGTAGCCCTGGGTCGCAAAACGCTCCATCGCTATGCGTATAATTTGGTCCCGGCGTTCTTCTCCGGGTTCCAAATGATTGTTTTTAGACATTTGCCTATCCTCCCGATTGATCAGTCAGTCAGTTAATGTATATCCTATTGGATAACTAGGTTTTTGTCAATATGGTTTTAAACAATTCATTACGAGCATAAGTTGAAGTTGGGCGCATTTGTGATCATAATAGATGATAGCCTTGTTCTAATGAGCAGGCATTGTCACGCAGGACAGCCTATAAGCTGTCATCTGCATTTCAAGGAGGAAGAGAATTGGACTTTATATCATCGATTATTATGGGCATCATCGAAGGTTTGACTGAGTTTTTGCCCGTGTCCTCAACCGGACACATGATTCTGACTGCCCACTTGCTGGGATTATCGGAGGACAACGAGTCAGTCAAAACGTTTGAGGTGGTTGTGCAACTCGGAGCTGTACTAGCTGTCGTTGTGCTGTACTGGAACAAATTCATTGATATGTTCCGCTTCACCGGAGGCAAACGGAGCTACACCTCCCGCCTGAACCTCATACATATCTTTTTGGCGATGGTTCCTGCCGTAGTCATTGGACTTGTATTCCGGGACTGGATCAAGGCGCATCTGTTTGGAGCACAAACGGTGCTGTACAGTCTTGTTATTGGTGGTATTCTGATGATTATCGCTGAACGTTGGAGCCACCGCAGCGAGCGCATTACAACCCATGATGTAGACGATATTACGTATAAACAGGCATTTGTAGTGGGTCTTTTTCAAATTCTCGCATTATGGCCAGGCTTCTCCCGTTCCGGTTCGACGATCTCCGGTGGACTGTTCGCAGGGGTAAGCCGAGTTGCCGCAGCAGAATTTACATTCCTGGTCTCTGTGCCGATTATGATTGGAGCCACAGGATATGATCTATACAAAAGTATCGATCATCTGAATACCAGCGATTTCCCGATCTTCGCGATTGGATTCATTGCCGCATTTATCGTAGCCATGCTTGCCATTAAGACGTTCCTGTCTATTTTGAAAAAACTGAGTCTGACCGTCTTTGCAGTGTATCGCTTCGTGCTGGCAGCCGTATTCTTTATCATTTTAATGATGTAACCCTATCTTCAAGTCATGTAACAAAAAAGCCAATGGCGGCCTGTTCCTTTCGGAACCAGGTTGCCATTTTTAATTTCACACAACCTTTTCAACAAGCGGATTTTCATTTCGGCCTTTACACCCCTCCCCCACAGCAAAAACACCCCCTATCAGCGATAGGAGGCGTTTCATATAACTACTGCGAACTAAACGAACTGATTATGGTTATACCTTGGACTCCAAAGTTTGCAGGTACTCCGAGATTTGAGCAGGCGTTTTTGCCCATTTGCTGTGCAGATGTGCAATTTTCTTGCCGTTCTGGAATACGAGCAGGCTTGGAATGCCGCGTACACCATTCTCTTCAGCAAACGGCAGGAACTCTTCTGCATCGAGGGCATAGAAGGTTTTATCCGCATGCTGGTCGATAACGTCCCCGATAAAGCGATCCAGGTTTTTGCAATCCGGACACCAGGTTGTATCAAATTTAATGACGGTCATTCCGTCAGAATTAATTGTATCGCGATATTGTTGTTCACTTTGAATTCTTTCCATATGTCTTCTCTCCCTTATTTGATTCTTTATGGTTGACCTTCATTGTACCTCGTATAGTTACAATTGAAAATAGGCCGCCAACGTTTAACGGTGCTGCTTGTAGAGATTGGCGGGACTCAGCTCCCGTATTTCGTTAATCTCCGCAGCCGTAAGTGGTGCAGATTCCGAAGCAGCGATATTATGCAACAACTGCTCTCTCGAACTGGCTCCTGGCACGACAGCGGCAACAGCCGGATGCGCCAAAGCATAACGAATGGCCGCTTGAGCCATGCTGCGATTGTCTGTAACCAAACGGCCCAGGCCTTCTCGTATGATGTGCAACTCCTCAGGAGTATAATCCAAATAACCCTTATCTGCCTTGGCAGCACCAGAATCGGCGAGAACCCCACTTGCCACAGGTCCACGAG
The DNA here is from genome assembly GCF_001636635.1 of Paenibacillus sp. O199. Taxonomy (NCBI): domain Bacteria; kingdom Bacillati; phylum Bacillota; class Bacilli; order Caryophanales; family Paenibacillaceae; genus Paenibacillus; species Paenibacillus sp. O199. Next base: position 7,901 of record NZ_LGRP01000016.1, on the reverse strand, counting down.
CGATAACGCTAATGCCCTTTTGCTCTAATAAAGGTAATACTTCCTCTTCGGCTCGGCGATCCGCAACGCTGTATTGATTCATCACGCTGACAATGGAAGCTCTCTGCACATATTCACGAATCACATTAGGCCGGATGGAGGATATGCCGTAATACCGGATAAGACCTTCCTGCTTCAGTTCCTCAAAGGCTTCGATCGTCTCTTCAATTGGATCATCCAGAGTGCCACCATGCAGTTGATACAGATCGATATAATCTGTCTGCAGCCGTTTCAGGCTGTCTCGTACAGCCTGTTTGATATAAGCTTTGGACGGGTCCCATGACCAGCCTTCTTTTCCCGGTATGCGACGATTACCAACCTTGGTTGCCACAATGACCTGATCCCGGCGTCCCTGGATGGCCTGGCCCACGATTTCTTCGTTTAATCCTGCATCATACAGATCAGCGGTATCCAGAAGATTAACGCCACGATCCAATGCTTCATGAATCAAGGCTACGGCAGGTTTCACTTCGGTTCCAAGCGACATGCAGCCTAGCCCAATTTCACCAACCATGAGTTCGGATGAACCCAGACGATTTTTCTTCATATGTTGTACATCCCCTTCCATACGTTCTGCAAGTTTCCATTGTATCATTCTTGCTGGCAAAAATCGCATATGACATATGAGCGCACACAAAAACCCGGGACCATACCAGCTCCGGGCTTCTCATGCTAATTGACTCTATGCCAAAATCTATTTTAAATCACACGTGAACCTTTTTTGCTTCCATAAGACGGTTTTGAAGATGGACTAGAGTTTTTCATCAGTCCTGATACCGTACTGAACAGCTTATCCCTTGCTTCTTTATTCCTCATCAAGTAAGTCACGCCTGCTCCAATGGCTGTTACAATAATTCCACTTTTTTTAGACATATGTTGTTCCTCCTTCAGGATTAATGTACATCGTGTCTTGCTTGAGATTACCCTGTGGGAGAAAAACGAAACGTCAGATGCGATCGCTAAAATTAGAGAATGGCCTATTACAGCGTAAAAAAGATGGCCCCTGAAAATGAAAATTCAGGAGCCATCTTCTAACATGATGTATAAGTCGAGATCATTGTTACTACTGTATAACCTGCTTAGTCATAACAATCGTCCTGTCAATCGGACGGTGGTGCGACATGAGTCATTTCCTCATGTTTGTAGGTGGAGCCATCCGCAGTCAGGTAGAAATGCCCGATCGGATGTAGATCTTCATCCAGTTCATAGACCAGCGGAATGCCTGTCGGGATATTAAGCGCCATTACGTCTGCTTCGGACATCTGGTCCAGATGCATGACGAGTGAACGGAGCGTATTCCCGTGCGCGGAGATAAGTACCCTTTTGCCCGCTGACACAACCGGTTTGATCTCTGCATTCCAATACTCCAGCACCCGCTTCGATGTATCCATCAAGTTCTCGGTACGTGGGATGGTGCAGCCCAGCCGTTGATACTTGTCCTGATCCTGAACATAACGATCATCAGTTTCGTCCAGTGCTGGGGGAGATACGCTAACGGAGCGTCTCCACTCCTTCACCTGATCCTCACCGTACTTCAGCGCAGTCTGCTGTTTATTCAATCCCTGCAGTGCACCATAGTGACGTTCGTTCAGTTTCCACGTCTTCGTGATCGGAATCCACATCCGGTCCATTTCATCAAGTGCAATATCCAGTGTTCGAATGGAGCGTTTGAGGACTGAAGCATAAGCGTAGTCAAAGTCAAAACCCTGTTCTTTCAGGATCTTTCCCGCTTTGCGCGCTTCTCCGTATCCATCGGTCGTCAGATCCACATCCGTCCAACCGGTAAAACGGTTCTCCACGTTCCACATACTCTGTCCATGGCGAATTAATACGACTCTGTACATAAGCGTGAATCCTCCTTCCATGAAACCATTACCCGCAAGGCGAGCCGGATATGCCCATGATATGTGAAATTATTAATAGTAAGGTGCCATCATCAGATATACAACTACACCCGTTGAACTCACGTAGAGCCAGATTGGCATCGTCCAGCGAGCAATTTTACGGTGTTTCTTCAACTGATTCGTCCAGCCCCATACCAGAGTGAACAGAGCCAGCGGCACAATAATGGCTGCCAGGATGCTGTGTGTGATCAGAATGAAGAAATAGATGGAACGAATGATGCCTTCCCCGCCGTATTTGGACGTTTCCGGAGACAAATAGTGGAACGACAGATACGTAACGAGAAATAAAAGGGTCGTTGAAAATGCAGCAAGGATGAAACGTTTGTGCAATTTCACATTCCGCTTGATAATGGCAATCAGGGCCGCAAGCAGGAAGATAAAGGTGAAGCTGTTGAAAACGGCGTTAAACCGCGGCAACACTGTAATGTCAAAGGCTACATCGCCTTTGTATCCGATCGACGGTGCAAAGAACAACAATAAAATAATGACATTGGCGATAATGGAAATGGTAATAATGAGACCTGCAAAATTTTTATTACTGGTCGGGGCAATCTGATTGGATTGAATGTTCGGGTCCCCTTTGTCCTGTTTGCCCAATGAAAAATCCTCCTCATATCCTAACTTCTATGTTCTATCTCATTATATCTTGCCATTTCTCGACTGTTAAGTGACAACACTCTGAACAAAAAGCCTCGTCAGATACCTTTAAAGTGCCCCCTTCAGGCCATTTTCATTAAAAGCCCACCATCACTGGTTTACCCCACCCTGTATTCATGGTATAATTAATGTAATTAATCACATACGCGTTGAACTGGAGGAGCCTGTCACCAAGGGCCCTCCTTGTCTTTTTTTAAGGCATAAAGCGGCACACTAACATACGCCGTTTTATGCCTTTTTCTGTTTTTAAGGCTGGAATGATCTTCCCTTGGGCTGGTTACCCTATAAACGCTATTACTGGAAGGGAGAACAACTATGGAATTTATTTTGGTACTCGCACTCATTCTTATTTTCACCAAGTTGGCTGGAGATTTATCGGTAAGACTCGGTCAACCATCGGTATTGGGCAAATTGATCGTCGGTGTTATTCTTGGACCTGCCCTGCTCGGCTGGGTACAACCCGATGATTTCATCCACTATATGTCCGAAATTGGGGTATTACTGCTCATGTTCATTGCTGGACTCGAAACGGATCTGGAGCAATTGAAGAAAAATTGGAAGGCAGCCTTTGCGGTTGCCGTGGGTGGTATCATTTTACCATTCATCGGAGGTTATGGAGCTGCCGCTGCGTTCGGCATGTCGCAGACACACGCTTTGTTCTTTGGACTTCTGTTCTGTGCCACTTCGGTCAGCATCTCAGTTCAAACGTTAAAAGACATGAATCAGCTCAGCTCTCGTGAGGGTACAACAATTCTTGGAGCCGCTGTCGTCGATGATGTACTGGTTGTTGTCATCCTCGCTGTCATGATGAGTTTGCTCGGAACAGGGGCAACCGATACTTCAATCCCTCTGCTCATTGGCAAGAAGCTGTTATTCTTTGTTGTTATTATCGCTGCCAGCTGGTTCCTTGTTCCACGCATTATGAAGTGGATGGCACCGCTGAAGGTCACGGAGACCGTTATTACAGCCGGATTAATCATCTGTTTTGGCTTTTCGTACTTTGCAGAATGGATGGGTGTTGCAGGCATTATAGGGGCTTTTGCGGCAGGTATCGCCATCTCTCAAACGAACTTCAAACATGAGGTCGAAACGAAACTTGAACCGATCGCGTACGGGATTTTTGTTCCGGTATTCTTTGTAAGCATCGGTTTGAACGTGACTTTTGACGGCGTGGGCTCACAGATCTGGTTCATTATCGTCATCAGTCTCATCGCCATTGTAACCAAGCTTCTGGGCGGAGGAGCAGGTGCGCGTTTGACCGGATTTGATCGCTCATCCTCCCTCGCCATCGGTGCAGGCATGATTTCCCGAGGGGAAGTTGCTCTCATTATTGCTTCCACTGGACTTGCTTCCGGATTACTCGACCCTGAGTACTTCACCAGTGTGGTCATCATGGTTATCGTTACAACCCTGGTTACGCCACCTTTACTCAAAATCACCTTTGCACGCAAAAAAGGGGAGCCACAGGTTGAAAAAGGCATTGAGGAATCCCATTTGAATGGGTGAAGCCAAATTTATTATCAGCTCACCGTGCATATTGCGGTGGGCTTTTCATTTTTCAAGGGAGTTTATTAAACACAAACAAAAAAAGACCACTCCATTAACAAGAGGTCTTTATCCTCGCCAGTTCATAACAGGCTGTCCCATTTTAAGTTAACACACCTACATAAAAGCCGATCGATATAAACACAACACACCATATAAATGCCCCAATGCTGGAGAAAAGGACGTATCGTCCGATAGCCATACGGCTGATCCCGGAGAAGCAGCACATCAGATGACGAATGCCTGGAATGAAGTAGCCCAGTATGATGGACCAGTACCCGTATTTCAAAAACCAGGACTCCACCCTGCCCAGCCGTTTGGCGTTGACCCCGACCCATTTACCATACTTCTCAACCAGTGGCCGGCCAGCCTTCTTGCCAATCGTGTAACTCAGAAGTCCTCCAGTAAACGCTCCACCAAAACTGACAACGATGGACACCGAATAATTCAGCACCGAGATGGAGGCGAGATAACCGACAAAGGTCATCATCACCTCATCCGGAATAGGCATGCCAATCACGCCAAGAGCCAGCAGTCCGTAAATTGCGAAATAACCATATTGACCAATAAATTCTCTTGCAAATTCCATACTGACTCGCTCCTTATTTCGGTTCCACAATATCCTTCTCATGGGGGGCTAGCACTTGTTTTAGAGACGGGAATCGGATTTGGCTAACCATTAGACCGGATAATACGATAATGACAAGATAGGCTACACCATGAGTAAAATAAGGACTCCAGAGCGCGAAAAAGGACATAAGACCGCCTGCAAACGTAATCGGCATACCCACAAAACCATGGCTTGCTGTCTTCTGGCAATTGTAACGGGCAAGACGCAATGCACCACAAACCGGGAATAATGCTGTCAGCGCCATACCCAGTGCACTTACCTCATTCATGGAGTTCAAATATAGGATCAACACGGGTGCGGTCCCGAACGAAACAACATCAGCTAATGAATCCAACGCTTTGCCGAATTCCCCCTCGCAATGCAGCTTGCGGGCTGCAAACCCGTCAAACAGATCAAAGAACATGGCTACCCAGATCATCGTCACGGCCAGCGCAAACTCACCATGAATAGCCATAATGACAGCTAGCATGCCTGAAGTTAAGTTGCCCAACGTTAGAATGGACGGTAAAGATTTCATAGACTTGACTCCCCTTCGTACTAAGCATTAGGAAAAATAATATAAAAACGGACTCCGTCCGGCGTGTTTTCCACGCCATAACTGCATCCATGCAAATCGAGAATCTGCTTCGCGATGGCCAGGCCAAGCCCGGTCCCCCCCATTTTGCGATTACGCGAGCGTTCCACGCGGTAGAATCTTTCCCAGATGTACTGCCGCTCCGCTTCCGAAATCTGCTCACCCTGATTCTCGATGGAGATTCGAACCTGCCCTTCCGGCCTGCTGATCTCAATCATAATATCGGTCTTAGGAACGGCATGACGTATAGCATTCATCATCATATTGTAGAAGACTTGCTCCAACTTGCTGCGGTCTCCCTCAACGGTCTGCTCTGTGGTGGAGACCAGTACAACCTCCAGTTCCTTTTCCTTCAGTTGTGGACCCAGACGTCCGGCAATATCTTCAATCATATCTCCAAGAGCCACTGCATCGGTGTTCAGCTTAATCGCTTGGGATTCCAACCGTACCAGATCCAGCATCTCTTCGACCATCGTTTCCATTTTGACCGCTTCATCGGCAATGATCTCGATGTAACGCTCACGTTTGCTCTCACTGACTCCATCTTTCAACCCTTCGGAGTACCCTTTGATAATGCTGATAGGCGTTTTGAGCTCATGGGATGCATCGGCAAAAAACTCTCGTTGACGCTGTTCAATCCGCTGCTTCATCTCCATATCGGTACGCATCTGACTGTTCGCCTGCCTTAGTTCTTCCAAAGTCTGACCCAATGTCGTCGACAGCGCGTTGAGACTGTTGGACAGACTGCCAATCTCGTCATTGCGGCGGATGGGCGATTTCACTGTGAAATCAAGGGTGGACATCTTTTTGGCAACATGGTTCAGGGCAAGCAATGGCTTGGTGACAATTCGGGACAGAAGCAGTGAAAGGAACACAATCAGCACAAATGCAGCAATACCAAAATACGCATAAAATAGTTGTGTAGCTTCACTCGCCTCCCTCATCTCCTGCAGGGACGTCAGGGAAAAAATGAGCTGTTGCTGGGGTCCCGAGCTGTGCACCGGAGCAATGGTAAGCACATTTCGTACACCACTCCAGCTATCGGTCCATTCCTCATTAATCATTTTTCCGTTGGCGAGACTGAGCTGGTCTTCCGTAGATAGTGGGAAGCGGCTATCCAGCGCCTGCACGAGCAGACCCTGTCTCTGGCTCCATGTCCCCAGGTTGGGAAGAACAACGTCCTTCAATGTTCCTGACCATTCTTCTACCGGCTCTGTTAACTCCTGAAAATCTTCCGTTCCACTGACCACGGAGCTCTGATCCTTTATCCTGAGTGGATAAACCATAGGATCATTCATTCCACTTGCTGAGCCTGTAACGGTCAATTGCTGACCATACTTCAAGTGTGAAGCAAGCCATCCTGCGTTCTCGCTGTTGATAAACAACGACAGCGATATATTTACCTGCTTGCCATCCTCTTGCAGAAGCACGATGTGAAATGGGTCATTGACCAGCTTACCTGTATTCGTCAGGATGACTAGATGCGACTGATTCTGCCGCATGAACTTCCCGGTTTCCTTGGCCAGCTGCACATCGTTCCAATGTCCCGTGGAATATTGTTGTTCGAATTTCGTCAATTTTTTCTTAATGCTGCTGATCTTCTGATGCTGGTAAAAGTCCGGGAACCAGACGAGTTGGGCGATCACCGTTGTTCCATATAGAAGAAGCAGAAACCCGGCCATGACCAGAAACAGTTTCATCGTTACACCGTTACGTCTCATGCCTCGGCCTCGAATCGATAACCCGTACCGATAACGGTTCGGATACACTTGGCTTCATCCCCAAGTTTGCTGCGAAGCTTTTTGATATGGGTATCCACCACACGCGAATCGCCATCAAAATCATATCCCCATACCCGATTAAGTATGGCATCACGGGACAGTACAATTCCCTGATTGCGAGTTAAATACAGCAGCAGGTCATATTCTTTGGGAGCAAGCTCCACTTCGATTCCATCCTTCTCAAGCCGCCGCGCCCAGGGATCAATTGTGGCACATCCAAACCGGATCACACTCTGCTCCTTGCTAACGGCACCCTCTACTCGCTTCATTAATGTCTCTGCACGTGCCACCAGTACACGAGGACTGAATGGCTTCGTAACATAATCATCCACGCCGAGCTGGAAGCCATGAATCTTGTCATCATCTTCGGATCGGGCAGTCAGCATTATAATAGGTACGGTCGACTGGGAACGAATATGCCCACAGAGGGTCCATCCATCCATTTCCGGCATCAGCACATCTAGAATGACTAGATCGACTTCATGCAGTGCCAGCAATTCCAGCGCCTCTACCCCATGTTCTGCTTCAATAACGTTCCATTGTTCTTTTATGAAATAATCGGCCACAATCTCACGAATGCGGCTTTCGTCTTCCACCAGAAGCACTGTTCTGACCATGGCCGACTCTCCTTTTAGCATTCTGTTGTTAACATAACGATTCCGTGTGTCGTCCGTGTGTCCAGCCATGTTCTGGAATGAATTCCATCTTATATACGATTAATATATACCAAAAGTTACTAAATCCCATACGTTTTTGCACAAAAAAGAAGC
>NZ_LGRP01000055.1:0-19739 GCF_001636635.1 Paenibacillus sp. O199 | reverse complement strand
CGCTGATCTGTTGGGTCGTCTTCAATAAGACCCGCCTTGGGAAGAATATGTATGCCATCGGTGGCAATATTCAGGCTGCGCATGTGTCCGGCATTCATGTGGCACGCAACCTGATTGCGTTGTATGCCATTGCAGGTGCACTGTATGGACTGGGCGGTGTACTGGAAGCCGCCCGTACGGGCGGGGCAACGAACAATTACGGCAATATGTATGAGTTGGATGCTATTGCGGCCTGTGTAGTGGGGGGCGTCTCCACAGCGGGTGGTATTGGTACGGTGCCCGGTGTAATGGCAGGGGTGCTGATCTTTGGAGTCATCAACTATGGTCTGACCTTTATCGGTGTAAGTCCTTACTGGCAGCTGATTATTAAAGGGTTGATTATTGTGGCTGCTGTGGCATTTGATATCCGCAAGTATATGGCGAAAAAATAGAAGTGTAGTATTGAATCAAAGAAGCCAGCACTCTTGTCATTCAAGAGTGCTGGCTTCTTTATTTTATGAATTTACAAACCTGTCCACCATATTAACCACAGGACCAACGATGCATAGAAGCAGCATAAACGCGGCTACGTTAAAGGCTACCTTTGTACCATAGTGCGAACGATACTTGCTAGCGATAATTACAGCAGGTATCCAGAAGATTGCCGCCGCCACGAAGGGAAGGTGAAGTCCCTGGTCTCCATTACTATAGATAGGCAAGTTCAGTAGATTAAACAAATAGTGGCTAATCTGTACCTTTTCTGTGCCCCAGGGAAAATTAAAGGCCAACCCCATTGCGAGCACCAGCAAAGAAAGTGTCCCGATGCCCAAAGGTTTTCTTTGTTGTATCATGTTTATCCCTCCATAACCAAGGTTTTATCCTAAATAAATCCATTAATGTATTGTAACACAGTATTGATCAATGTGATGTATGATAGTTTCGCAATCTCCGTTTTCCTATAAACCGTTTGTCCTATTTTAATTATAAATTTATACATTCATGTGAATTTGACAAGCTTCCACTAATCGACAACATTAGCTAAACATAATCGATATAATACATGTAATTGAGGTATTGATGTGAGTAAAATGTCAAAGGGGGCGAGGCCTTTTGCTAAGTTACACGATGAAAATGCTTATTTTCCCGCTGGGATGTCTGCTTGTTATCCTGTCCTCTTACTTTCTAGGGCTTACTCCCCATCTCGCGTTAATGATATGTGCTGGTGTGTTATTTGTAGCAAGTATATATGGGGAGAAACGTTATCCTGCACTGCGTAATATCCATTGGCTCTTTCTTGGTATATTCCACTATTTCAGTGAACTGAACTGGTGCAATATACTGTATTACCTGCTCATCATGTCGATGATTCAAGATAAACAACGTGTTACCCAGACGTTACCCATTTCGATGCTACTTGTGCTCGAATATACAGTGATTCGGCTTTCATATGTACCGATTGATACATATGCTTTGCTGGTATCCCTGTTTGACATGTTAACTGTGATTGTCATTATATTTTTATATCATACCTTGATTAACAGCGAGGCAGAGAAGCGCAGGCTACGGGAGAAAATTCAATTCCTCACCCTCCATGACCCACTCACGGGGTTGCTGAATTATGAAGGGTACATGGATGCTCTTAATAAAACGGTGGAGGAGCACCGCTCCTTTCTACTGATTATCCTGAATATTCAGAATTTCAACGGGTTTGACAAAGAGGTCGAAGACAACTGGTGCAGCGTAATAGGAAATACAGGCGAAATTATTACGACACAGTTTTCGGATGCATACGGTATATCCCGCTATGCAGGAGATCGCTATGCCGTCATTTTGCCTGAAATACAAGATATTGAAGAACGCATGTCGTCACTGCTGTCAGGGGAGTTACGGGGGTTGCAGGTGAACTACAGCATTTCCCTGTATCCGGGAATGTCTGAGACGTTGCAGCACTTTATTACGGTGGCGGAGGACAGGTTATTCCAGCAGCAGCGCAATAAATGGTTGAAAAACGAAGAGGAGGTCTTTCGTTCCGAAAGACTTCGGGCTGTTGGTGAACTGGCCGCGGGCATGGCTCATGAAATTCGCAACCCCCTGACTGCGATTCGAGGTTTCCTGCAGCTTTCACGGGGGCAGGCCTTCAATATCGCACCATGGTATGAAGTCATCATGGGGGAGATCACGCGTGTAACAGAGCTAACGGCTGAGTTTTTACAATTTTCCAAACCACACACCAATCACATGAAACCTGAACGAGTAGGGCATTGTCTCGAACGTGTCATGTCGTTAACCGAGTCGGATGCAGCATCACGGGGCCACCGAATTACACTTGAAATGACTGGGGAGCCAGTCGTGGTTAATATGGATCGGGACAAGATCGTACAGGTTCTAATCAACCTGATCCGTAATGCTTTTGAAGCGATGGAAGACCCTGGTGAGGTGCATATTGATCTGTTACATGATGGAGATAAAGCACTTATCTCGATTACCGACACGGGCAGCGGCATTCCAGAGAACTCTCTGGCGACGATCTTTAATCCGTTTTATACGACCAAGGAAGAAGGTACCGGACTTGGACTGGCTCTTTGTCAGAAAATCGCTCAGGATCATCATGGCAAAATTACCGTTCATAGTGAAATGGGGATCGGCTCTACATTCACCCTTCATTTACCTATGGGGGCATAATTCCAACAAACAAAAACGCTGAACTACTCCCCGTCAAGTAGACAGTTAAAAAAATGGTTCGGTTAGAAACCTTAGCTCGGATAACGTGCTAAGGTTTCTTTTATGCTACTCTGCGCGGTGACGCTTTTTTCAGCGTACTTGCGGATCATTTTATTCTCAGCTACATATCCGTGTGAATTTGACGAGCCTCCAAATATCGACAACATCAGATAATCATAATCGATATAATACATGTAAATAGGATCCGAATGTGAGAATTATGTCAAAGGGGGCGATGCTATGTACCAAAAAACGATTCGTAATAGTTTTACATTAGACGGTATTGCTATACATAGTGGGAATTTGTCAGAGATTACTCTGCATTCTGCACAACCAAACACGGGTATTATTTTTAGAAGAGTGGATATAGATCCATATGAAATTATTGAAGCTAAAATCGGTAATGTATCCAATACGGAACGTTGCACACAGCTTAAAAACAACCATGGATACGCTGTATCTATGGTTGAACATACGCTGTCTGCTGTTCGAGGGATGGGTATCGATAACGTGATTATTGATGTTAATGGTGAAGAATTACCCATTTTTGATGGCAGCTCTACCGGTATTGCAGCAAAGATTTCAGAAGTTGGCCATCTGCAGCAAAAAATTAAAAAAACATATCTTCATTTACAACAAAAAATTAGAGTTGAGCACGGTAATTCTTTTCTTGAAGCTCATCCCTCTTCAATGATCTCCTATTGCGTGTGTTTTAAAAATGAACACAAAATTGCCTACCTCTCAGATCAAACATCCAATTTTAATTTTATAGAAAACAATTACTTAACGGATATTGCACCAGCTAGAACATTTTGTTTTGAAGAAGAAATAATGTACTTAAAAAGCAAAGGTTTAATTCAAGGAGCTTCTTTAGAGCATGGAATAGTTATTGGTGAAAAGAAAATTTATCCCAATTTACGTTTTCATGATGAATTATCTCGTCATAAGCTGCTGGATCTTATTGGCGATTTAGCTTTGAATCCTCCTTTTCATGCAAAAATCATAGGATCGGGAACCTCTCATTATTTGAACACTCTTTTTGCTAGAGAATTATTAAATAATCTAATCTAAATACAAAAGGAGACGATATCATGCCATGTAATTTAAATGAAATTTCTGAACAGTTAAATGGGATTCTAATAGGTGATGGCAATGTCGTTATAACAGGCGTAGGTTCAATTCATGCTGCTAAAGAGGGAGAAATTGCTTTTGTAACGGATAAAAATCTAAATAAATTAGATAAATGTAATGCTTCAGCGTTCATTGTGCCAGAAACGACAATAATAGAATTTAAAGTACCTGTTATTAAGGTGAAAAATCCCAGACTCGATTTTATTTGTTTAATTGAAATGTTTAGTGAGAAAATCAAAAGTAATGGTGTAGTATCATCAGAAGCAATTCAGCCTTCGGTAACGTTAGGCTACAATGTGCAGATCGACGAATTCGCGGTAATCAAAGAAGATGTGTCTATTGGGGATCATTCTGTCATTTCTGCGCATTCATTTATTGGAAAAAACGTGACCATTGGAACGAATTGCTTGATCCACCCTAATGTCACTGTTCTACAGGATACTTTCATCGGAGATAATGTCATTATTCACTCAGGCGCAGTGATTGGCGCTGACGGCTTTGGTTTTGAATGGGATGGTCAAAAACAAGTTAAAATACCGCATATCGGAAATGTCATTATTTTTGATGATGTTGAAATTGGCGCAAACACCACTATTGATCGCGGAACGATTGATTCAACAACCATTGGTAAAGGGACCAAAATGGACAACCTTATTCAAATTGGCCATAATGTTCAAATTGGTGAGCACTGCATTATCGCAGGTACAAGTGCAATTGGGGGCTCATCAAAAATAGGTAATCGTGTCATAATGGCTGGCGGGAGTGCGGTAATTAATAATATTACTATTGGAGATAGCTGCGTTGTTTTAGCTAAAACCATGGTTACTAAAAACATGCCCGCGAACTCAATGGTGTCAGGGTATACGGCTCGTTCACATAAGAGACAACTACGAGAATCCGCTGCACTTTCCAGACTCCCCCAAACGATAAAAAAACTAAATGAAAAACTTGATGAACTTTCCAAAACAAAGGAAGGTGCTAAATGATACATCAGTCAGCCATTATTCATCCTACAGCAGTAATTGGAGAAAATGTCGAAGTCGGACCCTTCAGTATTATTGAAGAAAATTCAAAAATAGGTAGCGGGTGTAGGATTGGAAGTTACGTTATCATAGGGGCTAACACGATATTGGGGGGGGATAACTATATTTCACATGGTGCCATTATCGGTTCAGATCCACAAGATAAAAGTTATCAAGGCGAAGAATCGTATCTCATTATTGGAGATAATAATACCGTGAGAGAGTATGTCACCATATGTAAAGGCACATCAAAAGGAGATTGTTTCACGAGAGTAGGAAGTAACAACTTTATTATGAATTATGCTCATATCGCACATGATGTATTGATGGGAGATCACAACGTCATCGTCAATAATGTGCAGATTGGCGGACATGTTAATATTGAAGACTATATCACTTTTGGTTGTGGTTCAGGTGTACACCAATCATGTAACATAGGAAGGTTTGCAATGATTGGAGCGGGAAGTAAAGTTTCACAAGATATCGTTCCATATTCTTTAGCAGATGGTCCGCGTTCGTACATACATGGAATCAATACCGTTGGTCTAAGAAGAAATGGATTTTCAAATGAAGAAATAAGCACGATAAAAAAGATTAATACCATTTTATTTCGCCAAAAGCGAACTCTTGATCAATCTATTGAAGAAATAAACAACTTACCTCCTTCTGAATTTAAAGAACACACATTGAATTTTCTATATAAATCTACACGCGGAATTGTACGAATGAAGCGATAAAATGGAAAACGCCGCAAAGGTCCGGAATTAAGCGGAACCTAAAGCGGCGTTTTTGTTTGTGTTTCTTTGTTTTAATTATCAATAAACACGAACCCAATCAGGTAAGCTGTCCCTGATGTAACTGATAATAGAAACCTTGCTGTTGCATCAACTCATCATGGCTGCCTCGTTCGGCAATTTTGCCGTCATCAATGACGAGAATCTGATCGGCCTCACGAATCGTGCTTAACCTGTGGGCAATGACAAAGCTGGTGCGATCCTTCATCAAGGTGCGCATCGCCTCCTGAATCTGCATTTCGGTGCGTGTATCAATGCTGCTGGTTGCTTCGTCCAGAATAAGAATTGACGGATCAGCAAGAATGGCACGAGCGATGGTTAACAGTTGTCGCTGTCCTTGACTCAGATTGCTGCCACCGGAAATGATCGGGGTATTGTAACCCTGCGATAATTTGCGGATGAAGGAGTGGGCATTTGCCAACTTCGCTGCTTGCTGGATCTGTTCGTCCGTTGCATCGGGTTTGCCGTAGGCAATATTGTCACGAATGGTGCCGGAGAACAGATAGGCATCTTGTAACACAATGCCAAGTTCGCGTCTTAGCTGGTCTTTCTCCAGTTCGGAGATGTCACAGCCATCAATGGTAATCCGTCCGCCCGTAATCTCGTAAAAACGGGGCAGCAGGTTGATGATGGTCGTTTTACCCGCTCCAGTCGGTCCGACAAGTGCAATCATCTCGCCTGGCTTGGCGGTGAAGCTGACCTTTTTCAGGATTTCCCTCTCGGAGTTATACCCAAAGGATACATCTTCAAATACAACTTTCCCCTGAATCTGCTGCAGTTGTTTCTTCTGTTCTTCCACGTATTCACTTGGTGTATCAATAATGTGGAATACGCGCTCGGCACCTGCAATAGCTGCCTGAATCAGGTTGTACTGGTTCGCCAAATCATTGATGGGCCGCTCAATCTGGCGGGAGTAAGCAAGGAAACTTACAATCAGCCCGATGGACGTCAGATCATGATAAGCCATCCATCCACCTACGGCTGCCAGTATGGCAAAGCCGATATTGTTCATAACGTTCATCGTTGGCCCGACCAGACCTGATACGCTTTGAGCTTGGGTACTGGAAGTGCGAAGCTTTTCGTTCAAATTTTGAAAATGTTTTTGTGCCTGCTCCTGACGATTATAGGCTGCAACCACCTTTTGTCCAGCAATGGTTTCTTGAGCGTAGCCATTAAGCTCACCAAGCAACTTTTGCTGGGCGGTAAAATGTTTGCGTGTTCTTGAAGCGATCAGCCGAGTGGCGATCGTAATCAGGGGAACAGTGACCAGACTGAGCAGTGTCAGTCGGACATCCAGTGCAAACATGATGGACAGAGAGCCAACCAGCAAGATGGCGCTGGACATCAGTTGAGTTACACTTTGATTCAGCGTCGTGGACACGTTATCGATATCATTGGTAGCCCGGCTCATCAGATCACCGCTCTGATTTTTGTCAAAAAAGCTGATCGGCAGCTGTTGCAGCCGTGAAAACAGAGCATGGCGCAGATCTTTTACGGTCAGTTGGGAAACACCGATCATGACATAGGATTGAGCCCACATCATGAACGAGCCGAGGACGTATACGGTCAGCAATAACATGCAGTCTTTCAGCAGACCGTCCGTAATTTTGGGAACGATATGTTCATTGACCGCACGGCCGAGCAGATAAGGTCCTGCCAGATTAAGTAACGTTCCAAGAGCCGTCAGTACCAGAGCAGTGATAACCCCTTTGCGATGACGTCCCATGTATGACCATACTCGGATGATCGCGTGCCGTGCGTTCTTGGCTCTTACTTTGGGAACCGGACCTCGGCCGGGTGGCCCAGGTCTTCCGATCATCGGTGGGACAACGGTCTGATGGATGGAGGAAGAAGCGTTTTTAGCCAAATTGAACATCCTCCTTCCGTTGCTGCGAATAATAGATGGATTGGTAATGTGACGAATGGGCCATGAGATGTTCATGTGTACCACTTGCCACGATCTCTCCTTCATCAAGCACGTAAATACAGTCTGCATCCTTTACAGAAGAGATCCGTTGTGCAATCAAGAAGGTCGTACTATTTTTCATTAGTGAATGGAGCGCCTTCTGAATGCTTGCTTCGGTACGCAGATCGACGGCACTGGTGCTGTCGTCCAGAATTAGAACCTCCGGTTGCATGAGTAGGGCACGGGCGATAGAAATTCGCTGTTTCTGTCCACCTGAGAGATTGACCCCGCGCTGGCCCAACTCCGTGTCATATCCATCTTTCAGATTCATAATAAAATCATCAGCCGCCGCCGCTTGAGATGCGGCACGTAGTTCAGCTTCCGTTGCATCAGGTCTGCCGAAGCAGATGTTATCCCGGATGCTGCCACTGAACAGGATGGATTCCTGTAATACGATGGACACACGGCTGCGAAGATCCTGGAGATCCCAGTTACGCACGTTCACTCCATTCACGAGCACTTCACCCTGTGAGGCATCATACAAGCGGGGGATCAGCTGTACAAGTGAGGTTTTGCCTGATCCTGTAGATCCGAGCAGGGCCACTTTTTCTCCCGGCCGAGCCGTCAGTGTAATTCCGGAGAGGGTATGTTCTCCATCATAGCGGAAATATACGTCCTTGAATTCCACCTGACCTGCTCCTTTACGAGACATATCATCTCCCGATTGAATATCAGGCTGGGTGTGAAGCACCTCGTTGATGCGTGTTGCAGATACCTTGGCGCGGGAGAAGCTCATCATCATCATGCCGATTGAAGTGAGCGACGAGAGTACAACCGTTACGTAGTTGATAAAAGCAATCAAATCCCCGGCGGCAATATCGCCTCCTACCACCTGAAAGCCCCCAAACCACAGCACCGCTACAATGGTCGCATTCAGCATCAGGCTTAATACCGGTGCATTCAGCGATACGATGCGCCAAGCTTTCACTGCCGTATGGGTATAGTCTTCATTGGCTTGCTGGAAACGCTTCTTCTCCTGACGTGCGCGTGCAAAAGCTTTGACGACACGAATGCCGGCCAGATTCTCTTGAAGAACCGCGTTCACCTTGTCGAGTTTGTTCTGAACGCTGGCGAACAGCGGATAGGAAGCGGATATCAGGATATATAAGATGATAAACAGAATCGGCACGGACAAAATGAGAATGAGCGCCAATTTGACACTGATCGTAAACGCCATAATAATACTGCCGATGATCAGCATCGGCGAACGGATAAACATACGCAGAAGCATCTGTACAAAGGTCTGCATCTGGGTGATATCACTCGTCAGGCGAGTAATAAGCGAGCCTTCCTGGAAGGTATCCAGATTACGGAACGAGAACTTCTGGATATGATCAAACAATTCCTGGCGCAGATCGGTTCCGTATCCAACGGCAGCTTTGCTTGAAAACAGCGTACATCCTGCACCGCCAACCCATCCGATTAACGCAAAAAGAAGCATAAACAAACCTGTAGTCATAATGTGGGACAGGTTCCCTGCAAGAACACCATCATCCACAATGCTGGACATCAGCTTGGGTTGAAGCAGGTCCATAGCAACCTCAAGGACCATGAGTAGCGGAGCAAGAATGGCCGCTGACTTATACGGGGTAAGAAATCGTTTTAACGTCCACAATGGGAAAAATCACCTCATTCGATATGAAATAATCATGTTGCAAAAATTTATGCAGACAGATGAATCTCACTTAATATTCTCGCAGATTCTGAACCATACGCTGGGCGAGCGCTGACATCAGCTGCGATTCTTCAGGTGTAAAATCTTTCTGGGCTTGGCGATCAAGCTCTTGGAATACTTCTCTCAGTTCCTTAAGCGCAGCACGGCCTTGATCGGTCAGATAGACACGCAGACTGCGCAGATCCTTCGGGTCAGCTTCACGCCGTATAAAACCCGAGCTTTCCATACGTTTCAGCATTACCGTTACCGTTGCAGGGGCGCGGCGAAGCTGTTCGGCCAGTTGTTTCTGGGTCTGACCATCTTCCCGTTCAAGCTGGAATAGCAGCGGCGGTTGTCCAGGATACAACTCAGGGTGGTTGATAAGTTTCTCATGAACCTTGTAACGCTGTAGCTTGACGAGTTCTGATAACTGTCCCATTAACCGTTCATTTCGATCTGATTTCATAAGCGCTTCCATCCTTTTAATTAGTCGACTAACTAAATGATAAGTTTCATTTGACATATCGTCAAGTGATTTTGATTTTTTAAAATGGATACAAAAAAACCTCTGCTTTGAGTGGATGAAGAGAGCATGTTAGCTGACTCTGTTCCTATCTACAAAGAGAGGTTTTTTGGTGTTTTTTTATATGTCGTGGGTAAGGATCATTCTATTTCTTAGAAAACATTTCTTTGGCTTCATCCATGGCCATTTTATTGCCGATTGAAGAATAGTCCAGCCAAGGTTGAGCACCGATCGGGTAGACATGACCTGCTTTGACAGCCTTCAGTCCTTGCCAGATCGGATTATTTTGCAGTTCTTTGAACATGTTCTGAGCTTCATCATCCGAGTTCACAACAACGAAGATTGCATCTGCATCAAAGTCCGGCAGTATTTCACGTGAAACAACTTGATACGGTTTGGACGAATCGAATTCCTCAATGCCTTTAGCTGGAGTTAACCCCAGATCTTCATACAAAATTGGGCCCATTGGACGGCGTGTACTGAATACACGCAGTTCTTTGGCGGTAACACGGATAGCCATTACGGTGCCGTCACCGATTGTATCGTGAATCAGGGATTTCACTTCTTCCGTTTCAGTTGCATAATCCTGAATGTATTGCTCTGCTTCTTTCTCGCGGTTGACCAGTTTACCAATGTCTTTCAGATGGTCGCGCCAAGTGCCATCATCCAGATTGAAGACGTGTACAGGGGCGATTTTCTCGAATTTGGCAATATCATCACCGGAGAATTCTTCGTCCAGATAGATGACATCTGGTTTCAGGGCAAGCAAGGCTTCCATGTCCGGGTCCTTAACGGGACCGAGCGGCGTTGTATTTTGAAGACGGTCAGCAACATGGGACAGGAAGGCTTTGGCTTCCCCGCCGATCACCGAACCAACCGGTGTAATGCCGAGAGACAGCAGGTCATTGGTCAGATGGATCGACATGGATGCGATGCGTTGATCCCCGGAAGCGGAATTGGTATCCTGTGTAGCGTTCGAAGTGTCCGTAGTAGAACCTTCCGACGCAGAGGATGAATTATTGGCGTTCCCGCAGGCTGCGAGTACAAGCACCAGACAGATGCTCATGAAGAGCATAAGGTTTTTCTTTAACATGGGTAATCTCAATCTCCTTGAACATCTCATGGATGTTGTTTTTATGTTGGGTGTACCGGTGAAATTATTCGGATTGTTCCGATAAATTTATTACTTGGTTCGTACCAGCAGATATAAAAAGTAAGGTGCGCCGATCGCCGCGACCACAACACCTGCCGGAATGGAATTAGGCTGAAAGATCGTTCGCCCGACCGTATCGGCAGCAACCAGGATCACCATGCCGATGAGTCCGGCGGCTGGGATCAGATGGCGATGCATCGGGCCAACCAGTCTGCGGGCCAGATGCGGCGCCGCCAGACCAATGAATCCGATCCCGCCAGCCATAGACACACTGACGGCAGACAATGCTACCGTGCACAATAGCAAAATAACACGTTGGGATCTGACGGGTGTACCAATACTGGTCGCGGCAGCATCTCCCAGATTGAAGGCATCCAGCGTTTTGGAGCGGCTCCATATGTACGAGATGCACAGCACAACCCATGGAAGCAGCGCCTGAACATGAACCCAGTCTCTGCCCCAGACGCTACCTGCCAGCCAGCGGGCGGCGAAGGAATAGGTGTCTTCATCCAAACGCAGGGACAGATAGAGCGTCAGGGCATGGAACCCGGCTGCTACGGCAATGCCCACCAGAATAAGTTTAATGGGGGATACTCCGTTATGTCGGTCATAGGATAGCAGCATGATAATCAACGCCGCGGCGACACTGCCTGCAAAAGCAAACAACGGAATCAGCAAGGCCACCGAACCATTCATGGAATGGGAGAAGCTTACGAATACCATCAATCCAAAAGCCGCTCCTGCATGCAAACCGAGGATGCCCGGATCGGCCAACGGATTGCGTGTAATGCCTTGCAGTGCAGCACCGGCAACACCGAGTCCCGCTCCGGCGAGTACAGTAACCAGAATGCGTGGCAGTCGATAGTCGAACAATACAATCTGATCATCCGGCGTACCATAGCCAATCAGGGTGTGAAGCACGGCTATTGGTGATAGGCGAATTGTTCCCGAGTTGAGGCTGATAACGATAACGGCACAGGCGATACAGAGCAGCGCAACGCTGACCGCTATGGAACGTTTGCCTCGTGAAGGTGTATTCGTGTTCATCGCTATAGGGCCCTCCTTTCTTTACGGGCCAGATAGAGGAAGAAAGGTACACCGACAAAGGCAACCATAATGCCTACAGCCAGTTCTTGAGGCGGGTTCACAATGCGTGATCCTAGATCGGCGAGCACCAGCAAGACGGCTCCGAGCAGGGAGGACATCGGAATGATGAGTCGATAATCCACGCCAACCAATTTGCGAGAAATATGTGGTATGACCAGTCCAACAAAGCCGATCGAGCCTACAGCAGAAACGGATACGCCAGCCAGCACAACAACCGCCGTCAAGGCAAACAGTCTGGTCCAGCGGAGGTTGATTCCGAGATTAATCGCAACTTCTTCTCCTAGCGACATGAGAGATATCCGACGGGCCATAGGCAAAGTGAGCACGAGAGTAACCAGCAGAACAGGCAGAATCAGCTTCAGATGCCGCCATTCAATTCCCCCGAAACCACCCGCATACCAGAAGGCTAAATCCTGGCTCAAGTCAAAATATATGGCGACACCGGTGCTAAGCGAACTCAGCATGGCTGCAATAACGGCACCCGCAACGGTAAGCCTGATGGACGTCAGTCCTCCGGGTGCCGCCATGCCCAGCAGGAAAATGAGCAGCGTGCCAAGCACAGCCCCTACAAATGACAGGAACATAATCCAGCCATAAGGCAATCCTGGCCAGAAGGCGAAGCTGAGCGCCACGACAAAGGTAGCGCCTGCATTGATCCCCAGAATGCCGGTATCTGCCAGCGGATTACGTGTGATTCCCTGCATGAGCGCTCCCGCCACAGCAAAGGCTGCGCCGATCACAGCAGCAGCAATGACACGTGGCAGCCTTAGCTCGTGAATAATCTGATGCGGCGTCAAAGCCGGATTGTACTGAAATATGGCAGTCCACACGGTCTCCAGTGTCAGCCCCTTGGCACCAAGAGAAATGGCGACAAACATACTAAGCAGCAGTGCGACAATGGCCGCCAAAAACATCAGGCCAACCGTCACTGCGGATTTTCTTGATTTGGACGGACGTTGTGACAGTCCCGGATGTTGAATGCGGGTCACTCCTTTGTTACCAACAACGCATTGCTGTTGTTATTGATTATCATTATCAATTAGTGAACATTATAAAATCTTAATTCAGGCCCGTACATGGCATAAATTAAGATTATAGAGATGGACATTTTTTAGATTACAGAAATGCTGGTTTGTTCGTCAACATAGAGAGCGCTTCATCAAGCTGGATGTTGATGGAATAAGGAGCATATACCACCCATGAATTCCAGTCTATGACATGAACACGTCCAGCTTTTACCGCAGGATAGTTTTCCCACAACGGATCAACAGTAATCTGCTGTAACAGAGTAGTACGTTCGTGCATGGACGTAACCGCAATCAGTAGCACATCCGCTTCGAGGCCATCCCATTCTCCAGGCGTGAAAGACATCCAGTTGAATCCCACACCGTCAGGTTTGCCTGTCAGTTCTTTCTGAATTCGATCTGGAGGTGACAGCTGCAGGCTGCGGTAAAATACATGACCGAAGTTGCGATTGCTGTACATGCGCGGTCCTTTTGCAGTTAAGGTACAGATCGCCACGGTGACCTGACCTGCTGTATCTCTGATCTTTTTGCGAGCCCGCTCCGCCTTACGCTCATGCCGATCCAGCCACTCCTTAGCCGCTTGAGTACGATCCACGAGAGAGGCTATTTTCTGCAAATGACCAAACATGTCTGTCTGATTCCAAGGGACGGTAATGATTGGAGCTACATCTCCGATATGTTCCATCGCCTTAGCGGCGGCGTTGTCCTTGGTTAGAATCAAGTCGGGATTCACATCAAGAAATGCCTGACGTCCCTGTTCCCATGGTTCATAGGCATGGAATGGCAATGTCAACGATTTGGGAACATGGGGCAGATGGCCCTGGATCTGCGCTGCACATGGTGTGATGCCAAGAGTCATCAGGTGATCGGTGTATGGATAGGAGAGTGAGACGATATTTCGATGTACCTGCTTGGCATAGGAAGTTGGCGCATAACCGGCATGGTTCCTGAAGCGGCGGCTGAAATAGAATTCGTCCCGATAGCCTACCTGGCGGGCTACATCACGAATACGCAGATCTGAAGTCATGAGCAATTCCTTGGCCCGATTCATTCGTAAATGAGTGATATATTCGATAGGATTTTTCTGCATCCGACTCTTAAACAGCTGTGAATAATACGACGGATGCATACCTGCCAGTTCGGCCAGCTTCTCCAGCTTGATTTCGTTCATATAGTTTTCCCGCATATACTGCAAGGTGGATCTGAGCCACTGTTCTGGCTCGTCCTGTGCTTCCGCATGCTCCTGACCTTCCTGCGGCCAGAGCGTATGAAGCAGATCGGTCAAAAGCAGCTGCACTTTCAAGCTGGTCTGTGAAGCTTCTGTTGTTAATTGTGCGGCAATTCGCTGTATCCCATAGTAAGGGCCCTGAATCCACCCAGTTACAGGTGAACCAAGCTCTCGCTCATATATTCGCCGTTCTTTCGTTTTCTCAGCAACCCGAAACAGATCGAAATGAATGATATACAATTCAATCTCATGGTCCGCATCAGAGAAAAGCTCCAGAGAAGTTCCCGGTGTAGACAAGAAGGCGGACTTACGTGTGACAAGGGATTCGATACCGTTCGCTACCAGCTTGCCCGTGAATTTATGCATGTAGACAAAGGTATGGTGAGGGAGCTCAGTCTGACTCCATTGCCAATGCGTATTCACGGTAACCAGCTCTGCCAGACGCAATTCGAGCAGCGCATCGTTCAGAAAAGCATCCATTTCCGTTGGTGTAATGGATTCATCGGTGCGTTTCGAGTGATCCGGTTGGGTCAACGTGTTGGAGGTATTGCCGTTATTATTGGTGCTTGGATGGGTTAACATGGTGTGACCTCCTTTCCTCGCGAGGTTGATATATCATAGCGAGCGCAGCCGCATATCCGATGTGAACCACTGTCGGTACGTCATCATGCTGAGCAGAATGCTGGTAATGGCGGCTGAGCTGGTAAAAGCAAACACGATCAGAATCTGGTAACGCACCGCATCAACCGGATCAGCACCCGCAATAATCATGCCTGTCATCATGCCAGGCAGCTGTACGAGTCCTACCGTTTTCATGCCATCGATCGTGGGGATCATGCTGGATTTTACAGAACGTTTCAATACGTCCTGAAAAGCACGTCTTGGCGTTGCGCCCAGTGCAAGCAGGGATTCAATCTCTCCTTTGGAGGATTCGACCTCGCGCTTCATCTGATTCAGGAACAGCCCGGACACCACCATGGCATTACCGATGGTCATCCCGCTCAATGGAATAATGTATTGCGGAGTAGGCTCTACAATACCCAGACCTAACAACAGCCCCATCATGAGCAGCTCCGTGACCGTAATTGCAGCCGCAATATATAAGGAAATCCAGCGAAGTCCTTTGCCGCGTTTGCCAGCATTAATAGAGGCTACGATAATCATGAATCCGACAATGGCAATGATAAGAACGGGGTGATCCGAGTTAAAAATAAATTGAAGTACATATCCGACAAGCAACAGCTGTACAGCGGAACGAACGGTGCCTATAGCAATATCCTTTTCCAGATCAAGCTTCTGCCAGACAGAGATGAGCATGGTGACCATCACAAATATAATGGTAAAACTCAAAGCGATGAGTGACATGATTTCTCCTTATTCTGCCGCAAGGGCAGGGTGCATAATGAATTGTCTGGCCAGGTCCGTGGCCGGATTGTCAAAAAAATGAGCTGTCGGCTGGCGCTCCAGCAGTGTCTGATTGCCCATAAACCAGGTGGTTGTACTGAATGATTGTGCCTGTTCCTGATCATGGGTAACCCAGACGAGCGAAGTACCTTCCTGCTGACTCCAGCGGGTCAATTGTTCTTCCACCAGGCGTGCGTTGGTCCGATCCAGGGAAGCAGTCACTTCATCCAGAAGCAGGACCTCAGGACGCAGCATCATGGAACGAATAAGAGCTATGCGCTGTTTCTCCCCACCGGAGAGGTCAATGGCCCGCTTATGAATATCAAGATTCTCCAGTCCCATACCTGCAAGCAGGCGGCGGGCGAGATCCTGATCGTATGGCTGCCTGTGAAGCAGATGCACTGTTTTCAGGTTATCTTCCACACTGCCTGCCAGCATGACAGCTTGCTGTGCGACATAAGTCATTCGTGTGCGCCAGATACGAGGGTCCGAATCCCGATAAGAAATTCCTTTCCAGATCAGGTCTCCTTCATCAGGAATATCCAGCAGGGCGAGAATGCGGAGCAATGTGCTCTTCCCTTGGCCGGATGCACCGAGTATGGCAATACGTTCTCCCTGATCCACTTCTGCGTTCACATGTTCAAATAAAATACGCTGCTCGGTTAAACCGATACGTTTTACTAGTTTATCAATGGTTAAAAGTGTGGACAAAGTCGGGTCGTCCTTTCATCCGTGATCTGCAATCATCTTAGCAAAAATACGAAAAAATTGAAATGAGAGTGAATCTCAATTAGATCATTGAAATGACAACATGGAATGTAAGAGATGAAACGGGTCTGACGCAAGCGGTTCTTTTTGGTAAAATAAAGAAGACTCCGTGTTGGCCTAATCGAGATCGTGATCTTTTTAAAATATGTTGATATCAGGGGAGGCTTTACGATGACGAAAGTTGTTGGACGGGACAAGGTAAATTGGGGCATTATGGGTACGGGATGGATTGCATCCCAGTTCGCACGAGATCTGGAGCATGCCGGAAACGCCGTAAAAGCTGCGGTGGGTTCACGAACATCTGAAAGCGCAGAGAAGTTTGCAGCTGAATATGGTTTTGCACGCGCTTACGGTTCATATGATGAGATGCTGCAGGACCCTGAAGTGGACATTATTTATGTGGCAACACCGCATCCGTTACATAAGGAAAATGTGCTTGCTTGTCTGGAAGCGGGTAAAGCAGTACTCTGTGAGAAACCGTTTACGATGAATGCCCGTCAGCTGGAGCAATTGGTGGATAAGGCGCGTGAGCGCAATCTTTTCCTCATGGAAGGCATGTGGACACGTTTTCTGCCACCGATTACCCAAGCCAGAGCATGGATTGCGGAAGGCAGAATCGGCGAGGTACGTTTGGTCAAAGCAGACTTTGGTTTCCGCGTAGGCTGGGAGCCGGAAGGCAGGTTGCTTAACCCGGATCTGGGTGGAGGTGCTTTGCTTGATGCAGGCGTATATCCGATCTCCTTCGCGTCCATGATTTTTGGCGAGCAGCCGCAGCATGTGTGGAGTACGGCGAACATTGGACAGACGGGTGTGGATGAACAGTTCTCCGTACTGTTGTCTTATTCTGAAGGTCGTTCTGCATCGCTGAATGGAGCCATTCGTCTTAACTTGAGTAACGAGGCTGTCATATATGGCACAGAAGGGTACATTCGTTTACCACTTTTCCTGGCAGGCAAAGAAGCTTATCTACATGTGAACGGTCAGGACGAACCGGAGACATTTATCGATGACCGGACGTGTATTGGATATGCGTTTGAAGCGGAGGAAGCAGGTCGCTGCATCCTGGAAGGACGTACGGAGAGCAGAACGATCCAACTGGACGAATCCCTGGAAATCATGAAGTTGATGGACACGATTCGTGGGCAGTGGGGCCTGCGGTACAAATCCGAGTAAATAGACAGGAGTGGAAAAGCGATGGTGAAAATTCTGATCTCCGGATTTGAACCTTTTGGCGGGGATGCGGTGAATCCGACGGGAGAACTGATGGAGGCACTTGCGCATGAAGTGATAGAGGGAGCGGAGCTGAAAACAGTGCTGCTGCCTGTGCACTTCGATGAATGTGCGGATCTGCTAATCGCAGAGATGGAATCCTATCAACCGGATGTCGTCATCGCCTGTGGTTTGGCTAAAGGCAGGACAGCTATTACACCTGAACGGATTGCTGTTAATGTCAAAGATATTCCTCCTGGCTCCTATGCGGACAACCAAGGGCAGAATCCCGTGGACGAGCTCATAGTGGAAGGCAGCCCGGATGGCCTGTTCTCCACATTGCCAATTCGTGCGATGGTGAATAACATGGGGGCAGCAGGCATCCCGGCTGCGGTGTCCAATACGGCAGGCACGTATATTTGTAACAATACGATGTACCGGGTGCTGGATCATATTCGGTTGAAACAACTTCCGATTCGTGCCGGATTTGTACATTTTCCAGCTTCAACAGAGATGGCTGTGCATCAGCCTTCGGTGCCATCACTACCCATTCCCATGATGCTGGATGCTCTTCGGGTTATGATTCGCTCGGTAGTGGCGGAGTAATTGAGTTTGGATCAACATTTTGTATAGGTTCGGTTTGTTGTTGGAATAGATTAAGAAGGGCTGTCCTATTGTCATGAATATGACTTTATAGGACAGCCCTTTGTATTATCTAACGAATTAGAGTCACTTTTAATAAGGTGTTAACGATTCGTTAGCACCTTGGACACGCAGGTCAATAGCATAGCACTGAGATCGTGCCCAACAGAAAATAGGAAAACGAAATTGGGTACAGCCTCCTATTTTGTATTGATACCGTGCGAATTAGATCCGCAACAAATCTAGATCGAACTCGGGAACAAGTCCTTCTTTCATCGCTCGTCCAAGCAATGCTGTAATTGCACCGTAACCGTCATCGCCCAGGTTGGCGCTGAATTCATTAACGTACAGGCCGATATGCTGCGCAGTTACATCAGGGTCCATCTCTTGTGCATGTTCCATGACGTATGCTTTGGACTCATCCGGATGCGCCCATGCGTATTCCACCGAGGCACGTGCCCAACCTGCAAGAGCATGAGCATCCAGGTTACGACGGGCGATGATTGCACCCAGCGGGATTGGCAGGCCAGTGTCGCTTTCCCACCAGTTACCGAGATCTGTCATAAGTTTGAGATCATAATTCTGGTACGTGAAACGTGCTTCATGGATAACCAGGCCGGCATCGATCTTGCCGTCCCGTACAGCAGGCATAATCTGGTCGAATGGCATAACGACAATCTCGCCTACACCGCCAGGAACATTTTGTGCTGCCCAGAGACGGAATAACAGGTAGGCTGTTGAACGTTCGCTCGGCACGGCAACTCGGCGTCCTGAGAGATAGGCTGGATCGGTTGTACCGTTAGCGGTCAGAACCAGCGGACCACATCCTCTGCCAAGTGCGCCGCCCGCAGGCAAGAGCGCATAATCATTCAGCACATAAGGCAGTGCTGCATAGGATATTTTCATAACTTCAGGTGTATCTGGTCCATCCGGATTTGCCGCAAGGCCGTTGGTAATATCGATGTCCGCATAACGGACATCAAGCTCAGGTGCACCAGGAATCAGTCCATGCACCCAGGCGTGAAAGATAAATGTATCGTTAGGACAAGGGGAAAATGCAATTTTCATGATGTAAGTACCTCCCGTAAAATGGAACTTGCAGCCTGGAGCGCATCCAGAGCATCCTTGATGCGCCAGGCGTCGCGGTCGCGTGGACCGACCGCGTTGGATATAGCCCGCAGTTCGAGTGCTGGTATGCCGAACTGCTGGGCTGCAGTTGCTACGCCGAAGCCTTCCATGCCTTCGGCGGCGGCATCCGGCACGCGGCGCAGCAGCTCCGCGGCCGTCTCGGCAGTTCCGGTCGCCGTGGATACGGTGACCGCCGTGCCTCCGCTGACAGCGAGCCCTGCCCGCTGCAGCTCATGGCGCAGGCGCGCGGCAAGCACCGTGTCCGCCGCCACACGGGACGAGCCG